>WGNT01000049.1 GCA_016124425.1 Cytophagales bacterium | reverse complement strand
TTGCTAATGAGCTATATCTACCGGGTCTATTTCCATTTTCCCCATAACTAGCTCTAGCCTTTAAATAATCCACAAATGGTACATCGAAAAAACTCTCCTCAGATATGGCCCATCCAAAACCAACAGAAGGAAAAATTGCAAATTTATTATTCTTTGAAAACCCACTAAACCCGTCTCTTCTAATAGTTGCCGTCAGGAGGTACTTTTCATCATAATTATAATTAAATCGTCCCATTTGATAAATAAGTGCCTCATTCCACGCGCTCGACCCTATTCGTTGAAAATCCGCCAAAGAAAGATTATTGTAGGAAAGCGTCAGATCTTTATAACCAAAACCGGTGGCTGAGGTACTTTCAAATTCTGCTGTGTTAAACCCATAAACAAATGTTGTGGCAATAGTATGCTTTTTTAACATAGTAGAATAACTTAGAATATTATCTAAATTATGCTCAAGTTCCAAGGAATTATTTTTGAATGCCTCTCCAGTTTGACCAGCTCCAAAAATTCTAGAGCCGAATTCCCTGTTAAATACAGAATTGTTGCCATAATTTACTCTATAAGTTAACCCTTTTACATTTGGCAGGGAGATTATTGTAAAAAAATTTCCCACAAGCCTATTCCGCTTTTGCAGGTTATCATTTGTCGGACTGATTAGCGCATTAACATTAAGATCTGCAACTGGATTGACAATAAAATTGCCTTCCTCGTCAAAAGGGAGTACCAATGGCGAACTTCTTACTAAAGTGTTCATAGTTGGTGCTTCACCTGAACGATCACTAAAAGTGCTCGCAACGTTTGCCCCAAGGGAAAGCCAATCAGTTATTTTGTTTTGAATGTTCAACCTGAATGTGAATCGACTGAAATCATCATTTATAATAAACCCTCTATCGTTAGTATACCCGGCGGACATGTAAAAGTTTGTTCTCTCGCTACCACCTGAGGTTGAAACTGTATGGCTGATTATATGTGCTGGACGAGTAACTGCTGCATACCAGTCGAAATCCGTACCGTTGTTTAAACCTTCAACCAAGGGGGGACGCATTTCTGATTGAAAAAAATCCCAGTCCGAATTTCTCTCGGTAAAGCCTGATTCCGGAGTAAAAGAATTACGCCATTCTATATCTCTTACTTTTTGTAGAAATTCTTCCCTACTAAGTAAACGGGCATTATTGGACGGGGAAGATATTGCTGAAAAGCCTGAATAGTTAAAGGTAGGCTTTCCTTTTTTCCCCGGTTTTGTTGTAATCAAAATAACTCCATTCGCTGCCATGGAGCCATAAATTGCTCGACTACTTGCGTCCTTTAATACCTCTACATTTTCAACATCAACTGGATTGATATCTGAGAACCTACCTGAAAAAATCATCCCATCAACAATGATCAAAGGTGTTGTACTACCACTCAATGTGGATTGTCCTCGAATTTCTATCGAATTTTCTTGGCCAGGCCTATTTGTCTGACCGATGGAAACCCCTGGAACCGAACCCTGCAAGGATTGCAAAATATTTACGTTAGGAGATTCCCGAAAGGCTTCGAGATTAGCTGACGCGGATGAACCCACTAGGTCTGTTTTCTTCATAGTACCAAAACCTACAACTACAACCTCATCCATCATAGTATTATCCTCAATAAGAATAATGTTTAACAGTGTCTGATTAGCAATTATAATCCGTTGGCTCTGATAGCCAATAAAAGAAACTAAGATTACTGAACCTTCATTGACGCTTATACTAAAATCGCCGTTGATGTCGGTAACTGTCCCCGAGTTCGTTCCTTCAACTATAACCGTTGCTCCTGGTATAGGCTCACCATTTTCATCTGATATGTTTCCGTTTACTGTAATATCATCCAGATTTGGGATAGTAACTCGCTCATTGATTTTTGTCGCGGCTTTAACATGAATATTGCTATTAACCTGTACAAAATTTAAATCCGTCTGCCTGGAAATAGTCTCCAAGATTTCATACAGCGAGTTATTATCCGCAACCACTGAAACTCGATGTTTCAGATTAACCAGATTATCTGAAAACGTAAACCTAAAATCCGTCTTCGCTTCCACCAGTCTGAAAAACTGGCTCAGGGATTTATCGGTGAGGTTAACCGAAATTTTTACCTCCTCCAGTGTCTTGCGCTGTGCGTTCCCTGTATTGGCCAGTAGCACCGTACAGAAGAACAGTTGAATCAGAAACCCATACATTACTCTTTTGGACAGCATAAGCAGTTGCCTAAGTATAGTTTTTTTCATAATATTGAATTGTTTAAGATTTGTACTTGAACTATGCCTTGTCTTCTTTCCACGGACACAAGGCTGAAAGGAGGCAGTATCCCGTTCCCCCCAGAACGGATGCTGCCTTTGTCGTTAACCACTGTCTAGATAGTCCATTATTGGCGTTATTTTGGGTTATAAATGGTCACTTTCTTTCCCTCTATCTTATAGGCAATGCCGGAGGTATGGAAGATTCCCGCTAATACATTTTCTAACAATTCATCTTGATAAACCCCCGTATACACCCAATTCTTGGGCATCCTGCCCTTTACTTGAACCTCCACTCCGTACCAGTTTTCGATTTTCCGCTGTACCGTGTTGAAGGCGTCCTTTTTAAATACCAGCTGCTTGTCTTTCCACCCCAAAATCTCAAGCGAATCAAAACCAGTTTTGTAAAATTTACCGCCATCTTCCATCACTAGCATTTCGTTTGGCTCCAAGTTGACCTGATTGCCCTTTTCGTCATTTACACGCACCTTTCCCGATACAAGTGCCACCGCTAGCTTGCCGCCCTCCCCTTGATTGACGTTGAAAGAAGTTCCCAATACCTTGATTTGTGTACTGCCGGTGCTTACGATAAAAGGTCTGTCAGCTTCGGATTCAATATCAAAAAATGCTTCTCCGGTTAACTGAACGTCCCTGCTTGTTGCGCTGAATTGCTTGGGGTATTGCAGGGAACTGCCCGCATTCAGGTAAACCTTGCTTCCATCGGATAGCGTTATCACCGATTTGATCCCGGCAGGGTTTACTTTTTTGACCGCCGGTATTTCTACAATAGCCTCAGTAACCACCTTTTGCTGAAACATCAGGGAGTACCCCATCCAGGAACAAAAGCCTACCACCAAAACGGCCACAAACTTCCGTAGAGAGAACAGATCTAAAAAGCTTGATGTAGCTGTAGTTGAAGCGGTGTTCCCCTTGGGAAGGTTAGTTGACCGAATAATATTTTCAAAAGTCTCTACGTACATAGTATCCGAAAAAGCCTCCTTCTGTGCGTAATGAACCCCACGTATAAGAACGGAGGCATGCAGGACCATCTCCCGCTTTTGGGGATGCTCTTGCAGCCATTTTTCCCAAAAATGACAGTTATTACTGTCGGGAAACTTTACCCACTGGATGAAAAATTCATCCGTAAGGAAATGTTCCAGTTCGTAATCTTTATATCTTATCGATGTCGGATATTCCATATTGTCTACAACTACAATGACTGCTTATTTTTTCAAAAGAATTTTAAGGCTGTCCAGTGCCCTGTATATGATTTTTCGCGCTGACTTTACCTCATTCAGATCCATCACTTCCGCAATTTCTTTATAACTCATCCCCTCCTCATACAGCAACAGGACTGCCTGTCTTTGTCTGACCGTGAGCTGATTGAGCGCCACTTGTATCTTTGCCTTTTGTTCGCCTTCTTGTTCTTGCTGAATCAGTTTTGTTTCGAAGGAAACCTCAATGTGAAAAGAATCTCCGTCCACAATCTCAGCATTGTATGTTGGTCCACCCTTCTTGTTTAGCTCCCGGATCAAATCCCGCTGCAGGCATTTAAACAGATAGGCTTTAATACTTTTTACTTCGCTTAAACTGCCTCTCTTTCTACGCAGCCCAATAAATAGATTTTGGATGCAATCCTGAACCATTCCCTGATCCTTGCTGATTTGGCTACCGAAGCCAAAAAGGGAGGCTGCATGGATACGGTAGATGTAGTTAAAGGCCATCTCATCCCCTGCATCAAAGGCGCTCCATACTTCCGTGTCTGTCTTGTCTTTAAATAGCTCCATGGTAGCCGCATGCCGATACGGCAAAGGGATGATGGGGGTGTTGGTGTTCTTTTTAGGGTTTATGTTCATGAGCGCTGGATATTTCGCTGTATGCTAGTAAGAGGAAGATAAACAGTAAAACGACCCCATGAAATTTTAAAAAAATAAAAATTTAAATAAAATAAATAGATTAAAGACGAGACAAACAAAATTTTTTACTTAATATTAGTATTTAAACAAAATATTAACTTAAAAACACTCATTTCAAGGCGAAAACATTAGAATTATTTTGAAAAAACATTTTTAAAAAAGGATAGTACCTCTAAAATTTTCTTCACCTTCAGAAAAAAATCACATTTTCCAAATTCATAAGGGCATTAGTATACATTTAGCCTTCGACATGTAGCTCCTTCACCAGTTTAAGGGACACTATAAAGCAAAATAAAGCGTTGGTTTACCAAAAGTGGCGGCAAATTAGGAGGTCAAGATAAGATATCCCTCACCACATGTCCACTTACATCCGTCAGCCTGAACCGTCGTCCCTGATGCTTGAAAATCAGTTTTTCATGGTCTACACCCAAAAGGTGGAGCAGGGTAGCCTGAAAGTCATGCACATGTACGGGGTCTTTGACAATATTGTAGCCAAATTCACAGGTTTCACCATGCGTGTATCCCTTCTTGACACCTCCACCCGCCATCCACATGGTAAAGCAGCGGGGATGATGATCTCGCCCATAGTATTCTTTGGTTAGTTTTCCCTGAGAATAATTCGTCCGGCCAAATTCTCCCCCCCAGATCACCAAGGTATCCTCCAGCAAGCCTCTTTGCTTTAGGTCCAATACAAGCGCTGCAGAGGGTTGGTCCACACTCTTACTCATATCTTTAATCAGATTGGGAAGATTACCATGATGATCCCAATCCTGTTGGTAAAGCTGAATAAACTTCACATCTTTTTCTGCCAGTCTCCTGGCCAGCAAGCAGTTGGCTGCATAGGTACCGGGGATACGACTATCCGGTCCATACATATCATAGATGTAATCGGGTTCTTTGGAGATATCCATGGTCTCCGGTACAGAAGCCTGCATGCGATAGGCCATTTCATACTGAGCTATGCGTGAGTTAATTTCCGGATCCATCACTTTTTCATACTGTATCCTGTTCAGCCCCTCTAGGGTGTCCAGCATCCTCCGCCGACTTGATTTTTTCAATCCTGCCGGATCATGTAAATAGAGCACTGGATCTTTTCCCGACCGAAACTGCACACCCTGATGCTGAGAAGGCAGAAAAGAACTGCCCCAGAGCTTCGCATAAAGGGGCTGTCCTGCACCGTCTTTTCGCGCCCGGGACAAGAGTACACAAAAGGCAGGAAGATTTTTGTTATCACTGCCCAGTCCATAGCTGATCCAAGAACCTATTGAAGGACGTCCGCCGAGCTGCGAGCCTGATTGAAAGAACGTAATGGCTGGATCATGGTTAATAGCTTCCGTATGCAGGGATTTGATAAAACAAAGCTCATCGGAAATTGCCGCGGTATACGGCATCAGCTCACTAACCCAGGCGCCACTTTGCCCATGCTGGGCAAAATCAAATACAGAACCTGCCAGGGGAAAAGATTTCTGATCGGATGTCATTCCTGTAAGTCGCTGCCCACCTCGAATAGAATCAGGCAATTCATCGCCCTCCCGCTTATTGAGCAATGGCTTATAATCAAAGAGCTCCATTTGAGAAGGCCCCCCACTCTGAAACAAGTAGATGACCCGTTTAGCCTTGGGAGCATAATGAAGCGCATCCAAAACGCCTCCACCAGCAGGATCTGTTTGCCGTCCGTACATGTTGACAGGACTCAGTAGCGAGGCCAGCGCTACACTTCCAAGGCCCAAGCTGGTCTTAGTCAAGAATTCCCGCCGATCCATATGTTGATTATGTAATAAACCCATTCGATTATTTTTTATTTTAATAAATAGCTATCTTTTGTAGACTGCCTGATCATAATTGATTAAAGTGCTCACCACTAAAGTAAGCGCTGCAACCTGATCTCCAGGTAAGCTTTGATCCCTTGGCAGCTCTCCCACCTGCAGCAGGCTATCCACACTCGCAGGTGAGTGCTGAAACTCTTCAAGCTCTGCGTCATATAACTTCTTTAACAGTTGCAATTCATGCTCATCTGGCTTTCTGCTAGTCATAACCCTGAAGCCATAACTAATCTGCTCGTCCAACTGTACTCCACCTTCCTTGATCATTTTTTCTGCAAGCAAACGAGAGGCTTCCAAATATTGGGGATCATTTAATAATACCAGTGCCTGGAGGGGCGTATTGGTTTTTTGCCGCTCTACCGTACACAAATATTTATCAGAGGCATCAAAGACTACCATAGACGGTGGTGGAGAACTGCGCTTCCAGACCGTATAAAGGCCCCGCCGGTACAGATTGGATCCACTATCAGGTTCATATACGGTGGCATTACGTATGGCGAGTTCTTTCCAAAGCCCATCAGGTTGATAAGGTTTTACACTAGGTCCACCAATCTTCTTTACCAGCAGTCCACTGGCAGCAAGCGCATTATCCCGGATCATTTCGGCAGGCATACGATACGAAGGGCCTCTTGCCAGCCAAACGTTATCAGGGTCTTTTTCCAGCAACTCGAAGTTTAGCACAGAGGATTGTTGGTAGGTAGCAGAAGTGACCATCAGCCGAAGCAAGGCTTTAACATCCCAGCCGGATTCTCTGAACTGAACAGCCAGCCAATCCAGCAGTTCCGGATGCGTAGGCAATTCTCCCTGATTACCAAAATCATCCGATGTGTTCACAATTCCCCGACCAAAGATCATCTGCCAATAACGGTTCACTGCCACACGTGCTGTCAATGGATTGTCTTTATGAATAAGCCACTTGGCGAGTCCCAGACGGTCCTTGGGCAGCTCTTCAGGGAATTCCATTATAGCCAAAGGCGTACCGGGATATACCTGTTGGGTCGGGGCATCATAGGCACCCCGGTTCAATATATAGGTGGCTCTGGGTGTCTTTCGCTCGCCCATCACCATCACCTCAGGTTGGGCGCTTAGTATTTCATTTTCTTCACCTCTGAGCTTGGTCATCGTTTTAAGATGCTGTTGATACGTTGGATTGAAATTCAAAAGATAATAATCCAGCAGGGCCTGACGATCCTCATTTTTAAGATACTCGTGGATCGGATCTGGAGTACCGTATAAAGCTTCAATTTCGATCTCACTAAGTCTGCGGTCAAAAACGCTGAATTCATCCACCAATGCATCAGACAGCGTTTCACTATCCCGACTCCCTATGCGCAGGTTTCCGGGCCTGCCCCAGGTTTTTTTATCTTTGCCATAAGTTAAGATGCTTCGCTGCAGATTATCTGTGATTATCTGAAGCTGCATAGGTTTTCCATTCAGAAATATTTTCAAACCATTGGCCATGCTGGAGCCATCATAGGTCATTGCCAGGTGAACCCATTCATCAACCGGTATTTTATCTTGAGTATGTACTTCAATGGCATTGGCAGGCCAGGTATGATTGAAAGAAGCGGAAAGACGCCCGTCTTCCTTTAGCATCAGATCGTAACCCCGGTACCCGTTGGCAAAGCCTCCTGATTTTGAAAAAACAGCACCTTTTAGGCTATCCTTCAAGGTCCTGAGCCAAATACTAATGGTGAAAGGTTCATTCCGCTCAAAATAACCGATCTCACCACCCAAATCCACATAACTATCCCCGACCAGTTTAACTGCCTTATCAAATTTACCCTCTGCTACTACCAGATACTTTTCATTCTGTCTCACGACCATATCAGCTGGTTTATTATTGTCGACCAAATTGATATACTTATCTTCCACCAGCTTATCCAGCGGATAATGCCCAATCCTTCCCGACAGCTTCACTAGCGGCTTAAACCCACCTCTAACCTTGTTGAGCCATTGCTCAAATCCAGGTTGGTATTCTTCGCGATCCCTGTCTATTTTTGATTGCTGTTGTTGTATATTCTCCCTCACATAAGAAAGCAACTTAGCGGCTTTTTCATCTGTAATAATCACCGTCGGACTAGCTTCTCCCATATAAGGACTCTGACCTGCTTCGTTGACGCTGTTAAAGAAAGCATATAACTGATAATACTCCTTTTGTGAGATCGGATCATATTTATGGTCGTGACAGCGGGCACATTCTGTACTCAAAGCCAAAAAACCTTTGCCAAGTGTAGCCGTTCGGTCTGCTACATACTCCACCCGGTACTCTTCATCTACGATACCGCCTTCCTGGCTTTGCAGGTGGTTGCGGTTGAATCCTGTAGCCAGTTTCTGCTCCTCGGTAGCATCAGGCAGCATATCTCCTGCTACCTGCCAGAGGATAAATTCATCGTAAGGTTGATTTTTAGTAAAGGATTCAATGACCCAATCACGCCAGGGCCACATATTTCGCATACCATCGTCCTGATAACCATGAGAATCCGCATAACGCGCGACATCCAGCCATTCTGAAGCCATGCGTTCGCCATAATGCGGTGATTCAAGCAGCCGGTCTACCACAATTTCATAGGCGTTTGGAGATTTGTCTTTCAGGAACTCCTCCACCTCTTCTACTGAGGGAGGCAGCCCCGTCAAATCAAAAGACACCCTTCGGATTAAGATTTCTTTATCCGCCATTTCGGAAGGCTTAAAACCCTTTTCCGCCATCCTAGCAAATGTAAAATGATCAATCTCATTGTTGGCCCAGCCATTGTCATCTACCTGGGGTACCGCTGCTTTATCAGGTTTAACAAAAGACCAGTGTGGTTTGTATGCAGCCCCTTGTTCAATCCATCGGGTAATTAAGGCCACTTCAAGCTCTGATAGCTGGAGGTTGGATTCAGGAGGAGGCATCATTATTTCCGGGTCAGATGAAGTAATGCGTTGAAAAACTGTACTTTTACGCGTATTACCAGGTACAATGGCGTAATGATTTTTTTGATCTCCCATCGCTGCCAACGCACTTTCTTCCCTATCCAGCCGTAGGCCAGCTTCCCTTTTATTTTCATCCGGGCCGTGGCATGCGAAACAACGGTCTGATAAGATTGGTTTGATGTGAACGTTGAAGTCAATCTCGACGGGTAATGAAGCCTCAATTTCATTCGGGAATTTCACTTCAGATTCGCGCTGCAACACCCAAATGACAAAAACAACGATCACCACCGAAATCAAAATTTTTATTACCTGATTTTGGCTCATGTTAAATTTACTTATGCATCTAAAACGTTATCAAGATATAAAATAAACTAAAAAAAAGAAGAAGAAATGACCATTTTCCTTCCGCCTCAAAGATTCAGCAACAACTCTGTCCGGTGGGAAAACATTCAGATTACCTAACTTCAGCCATTAAGTATGAACATACTCGGCAAAGAAAATACTATTTTACTAAATGTTATAGTTCTCATCCTGCACATGGACAAATAGCAACAGCAACTATTTATAACTTACGTCATGAAAAACTTTCAATCTACGCTAGAAAACTTTAATACCCGCCTTTGGCAGTTTCATATTCCCGTACCCGAAGACGTTGCCATGTCGCTTATTGAAGGGGATAACAAACGGGTGATCTGTACCATCAATTCCGCTGCTGCATACCCTGCTGCATTACTAAAAAATCAAGACTATTGGTTTATCCTTGTAAACAAACAACTCCGGCAACGACTTAACCTATTGGAAGGAGATCGGGTATACGTGATACTCGAAAAAGACCATTCCGAATACGGATTCGAAATGCCAGAGGAACTGCAAGTATTAATGGATCAGGACGAAGAGGGAAATGGGTTTTTCCAAGCCTTGACAAAAGGGAAACAGCGGGCATTGATTTATCTTGTCAGCAAAGTTAAGAACCCGAATAGCCGACTGAATAAATCCCTTGCAATCATCGCCCACCTCAAAGAGGCAAACGGGGCGCTGGATTTTAAGGCGTTAAACGAGAAAATTAAGTATTATAATAACTTGGATAAAAATTGGTAAGTAAAGAAATGGGAAAGTACATAAAGAATTCATTTTTAAATCATAGAATTAGGTGCAAATCCAATAATTAAAATCTGTGGATCAATATGACAATAACCTTCTCATAGCGAAATCCTCCAGTCGGTCATCATTTATTTTACTCCAGTATTTGTTATTCAACTAGACTTTTTTTTGGTTTTTCTGCAGTTATGGTATCGTTTTACCTTGTTACTTTTTTGCTGCAGTGCCTGTGCCAATCAGCGAAGCGAATCGAGATCAAAAAAGATATTAAGCTAAATTTAGCAGGGTTAAACTGGGTTTTGATAGTGATAGCTTTAATTACCTTTGTCACTTTTTTTTGCTGCAGAGCCTGTCCCGAACAGCGAAGCGAATCGGGATCAAAAAAAGTAACCAAAAAAACCCTCCGCTGTGCATCTTTTGGCTAAAATCCGTGCTCCTCCCGCACATAGGCAAACTCCTCGGGATTTTACATAATTTCGAAAAATGAAAAATTTTCAACAAAATCCCACGTCGAAAATGCCTTTGCCACCGCACTGCCCGTATTTCTTAACGCCAAAATCTGCAAGGCGGAAAAAAGGAGAGTATTTCGCAGTGATAAAATTGATTTTTCAATGAGCGATGGGCTGCCAGAAAACGAGGGGGAAAGACGTTAAAAAAATGTCCCTGAGGACATTTTTAGTCTTGAGCCAGGCCGTAGGGGAGATTTGTGGACACTGGGATCGTGGGCGGAAGTTCCCTCCCTCATCCTGCCCCATAAACTCCCGTATATTTCCGGCTTGACTTTTTTGGTTCTTTTTGTGTCAAAGCCTGTCCCGAGTAGCGTAGCGAATCGGGGACAAAAAGAACAAAAGGTAACCGAGAAGAGAAAGGTATGAATCAGGAACCGCTGATGAAGCTGAATGGCGTTTATTCCGGCTCCGTGAATTTTACATATCTTACCTATCAGCTTGATTTTTTTAGATTGCCATGGCCGAGCACGGAACCCTTAGATTTTTGACAGATGGTGATTCGGGTTAAATTAAGCTAATTAGACTAAGAACTGAGCTGATTTTTGATTCCTTAGCGGAACTTTGTCATAATCAAATGCCTAATACAATAAATTAAAAAGCATGGCCTAAAACTATGCCATGCTTTTTAATATTACCTTTTAAGAAAAGACATCTAATCTACATCCCACCAAACCTTAGTGGTAATCACATCAGCGCCTTGCCTGCTCACCGCTTCTTGGTAATTATCCTTATTCAACGCCTGAACACTTGTAGGATAGATAAACCGAGTAGGGACAACATCAAAAAACGCTGCCGGTCCAGGCATTATGGTAGGGATGCCTGTTCTTCTCCAGTCATACCAGCCCTCTAGTCCGGAGAAAAACAAAGCAAGCCACTTCTGGGTGCCTATTTTCACCAAACGTTCTTGAGTAGATCCTGTTAATGCAACGTCAGACTGCGTATAGTATGCAGGGTCCGGCTGAATAGCATTCGCAATGACACCTAGGTTTGCCACCCTTAGACGGCTTTCATAATAGTCAAATGAAGCCTGAATGCCATTTCTATAATAGGTTTCGGTGTCACCAACGGTGATATAGCCCCGCTCCCGCGCTTCGGCTAAGATAAACTGAACCTCAGAGTAGCTAATCAGCATGGTCTGAAAACCAATTGGAGAAGCATTTGGCGAACACGCGAGACAAGAAAATAACATTCCGATCCGGGAAATGAAATTCGACCCACCTTTGGTTGGATCTCCAGTCGGGGAATACCCTACGGCATCCTGATCTGCAAGGCCATTGGGAACACCTGAATAATCGGAAGGGCTGCCGATTAATCCCTTACCGGAAGCGGTAGTAGGCTGGGCATACACAAATAAACGCGGATCATTATAGGCCTTCAATACGCCTTCCAATCTTGTGCTTAAGCGATATTCGTCATATGACCCTGACCGCGTAGTAAACAAAGCGTGCTGATTGGGAACGTCCTGAAGGTGCTGCAAGGCGGCGTTGTCGGCGTTACTTGCAATAAGCGGTGACGCTGTAGGATTTGATACAATAGCCTGCATGGCTGCTGAGGGATCCTGACGCTTGGACAACCTCATTAGTGCCCTTAGGCGCAATGAATTGGCCATTTTTTTCCATTTCATCACATTTCCCTGAAAAAGGATGTCCCCTTCCATGTTTTCCGTGGTACTACCTAGCAACTGATTGGCTTGGGTCAGATCCGCCAAAATGCCTTGGTAGATCACTTCCTGCAGGTCAAACTTAGGATAGTTAACCCCTTCTTTTGCTTGTAGCGCTTCGGTATAGGGAAGATCACCATAAGCATCTGTCATAAAAGCATACATCATTGCCTTGATAACAAGGGCCGCTCCCACATAATTACTCTGACCGGCTGCTGTTGACAACGTGATAATATTGTTTACGTCACGCATGGTGTTGTAAAAGACATTATATGGGTTGGTCTGCGGACCCCAATTGTAACGGTCTTCATTAGTAAACTGGATCTTGGCCGAATATTGGACCACGACATTTCCGATGCCCCAGGACTTTCCAACGATTTCGTTAGAGGCGTTACGGATTACATGGGGCAACAGCAACGCAGACGAAACTGTTTCGGGACTGTTGGGGTTTCGGTTTACTTCTTCGAAACCCTCATCGCAACTACTGAAAACAAGCGTGTTCAGCAGTACTAGACCAGTGAGTATTATTCGATTTATAGTATTCATTATTTCTAAGCGTCTACGGTTAAAACTTAATGTTCAGGTTAAAGCCCATGCTTCTAGTCGATGGAAATGCCATATCCTCCACACCGGGAATAAGCGTTCCGCCCGACATAGCCATGGTCTCCGGATCAAAGTGGGGATTTTCCGTCCAAAGTGCCAGGTTTCTGGCTACCAAAGAAATCCTAGCCTCTTGGAAAGGTGTTTTGGCTAACGCCGCACCCGGGATTGTATATCCTAACGTAACCTCTCTCAATTTTACAAAGGAAGCATCATAAAGCGCTGCTTCCACGTTGTTCCGCTCGTAATAGCGGTTGTGCCAGTCACGGGAACTGATTTTTCTGTTGTTTTCAATGAACGAACCGTCCGCAGTACGGATCACACCTGGACTGAGAATACCGTTTCCTTCCAGGCTTAGGTCGTAACCATTTTCCCGTCCCAATAACGTCTCTTCAAGCTGTCCTGAGGTAGATCCAATGGTTTTGGTTCTGGAAACCACAACTCCTCCATACCGGATATCAAACAAAAACCCAAACGTAAAGCGGTTGTAACTGAAATTATTCTGGATTCCCATCATCCAATCGGGATTATAATTCCCCTGCAGCCTCAGTTCTGGTCCCGTAAGCGGTGTTCCGCTTGTATTATGGATGATTTGTCCAAAAAATGGGCTGTTGACATCCTCAACACGTGCAAAACCCCTTCCATAGATATTCCCCATACGTTCACCTACGCGGGCTTGAATCGTTGCGCCATTCCTACCGACCATGGAGTAGGTATCAAGTTCGTCGGTAAGTTCAAGCACCCTGCTTCTGTTTCTGGTGAAGTTGGCCATCACATTCCAGTTTAGTCCGCTGGCTTTTTGTAATGGAGATCCAGAAAGAACGAGCTCTATGCCGTTGTTTTGGATTTCACCGGCGTTTATGATCCGACTAGCGTACCCGGTTGCGATGTCCAATTCGATTGGGATAATCTGGTTTCGGGTTCTGTTGTCATAGTAGGTAAAATCTAGGCCTACCCTACCTCTAAGGAATCGGATATCGGTTCCAAATTCATACGATGCTGTTCTTTCAGGCATCAGCGTGGCATTTGTCAGTCGGTTGGATTCTGATTTCACCTGAATAGATCCCCAAGCTACTTCCGGGTTAAACACGTTGGTAAGGCTATATGGATTAGTATCGTTACCAACTTCGGCAAAAGCCGCCCTAACTTTCAAAAAGGAAAGAAAATCCGGCATTTCAAACATGTCAGACAAAACACCACTCATGGCAACAGAGGGATAAAAATAACTGTTGCTGTTTATAGGAAGCGTACTGGACCAATCATTTCTTCCGGTAACATCCAAAAACAGCACGTTTTTATAGCCGATTTGTCCAAATCCGTAAAGAGAGTTTATCCTTTTCTCCGAGTTGAATTGGTTAACCTGCAAGTTTACGGCGGTGTTTGTAAAATTATAGATTTCAGGAATCAGCAATTGGGGAGCTACCGTCTGATTGTATCGGTTTACTTGCACCATTTGGTTTCCTCCTAAGGACACCGTATAGGACCAATTCTCATTTTCTGTCTCAGAATAACTCAAAAGGAAATCAGTATTTCTTTCGCTGAAATAAACGGCATCTTCTCTATAGCTTCCCTTAGGAAATCTTTGGGTACTAAAAGCCCGCTTTCTGTCTCTCAACTCATTATACAAATCCAAGCCTGTACGGACCATGAGGTTAAGTTTATCCGTAAACTTGTAATTGGCCATCAAATTTCCAAATACCCTGTCCTTGCTCTGTCCATTCGTATTTTCATAGACAGTGAAGTATGGATTGTCGTGGTAGTTGTAATTGTAATTAAATTGCTGACGACCTTCTAACCCTGGCATCCAGTACTCACGTAGGTTTCGTGTATTGACCTGACGGCCATACCAAATCCACAAATACATCAAACTTTCCGTACCATAGCTGATACTAGGACGGTTTCCGCTTACACTATTTTGATAGTTGATAGCAGTGCTGACGGTTAGCCGGTCTGTTACCTGTGTCATGCCGTTTAGGGCAATGGTATTTCGCTTCAAATCCGTGTTTGGTATGGTACCGGTCTGATCCAAATTGGTCCATGAAAAGCGGAAATTGGAGTTTTCATTTCCAGATGCCAACGAAATGTTGTTGGAAAGGGTCACCCCTGTCTGAAAAAAGTCGTTGATATTGTTCGGTTGAGAAACCCATGGTGTAGGAGTGATCGTGCTACCCGCTGGCGCGTTCAAGTCCCCACCTCTGTAGCCTGCTACACTTCTTGGTGAGTCAAACTGTGCAATAGACGATCCTGTATCCATAGCAGGACCCCAGCTTTCGTCAACCCCGTCAGATAATCCGGCACCCGCACCGTTGACAAACGAAAATAAGCCGTTATTTCCCTGTCCATATTTGTCCTGCCACTGAGGCATCCGTAAAGGAGTGTCAAAGGTTGTGTTGGAATTGATCGTTACGCCTAGCCCGCGCTTGGATTTACCTGTCTTGGTTGTAATAAGAATGGCGCCGTTGGCTGCCCTTGATCCATACAAAGCCGCGGCTGCAGGGCCTTTCAATACCGATACAGAGGCGATGTCATCGGGATTGATCTCACCAGCCGCATTTCCATAATCAACTTCCAGATTTCCGGATCCCGAGGATCCCACAATATTGTTACTGATAGGAACACCGTCCACAACAAAAAGTGGCTGGTTGGCATTGATGTTCAGCGATGATTCTCCACGGATCGTAACTCGGGAAGAACCGCCGATGCCGCTTGATGAGTTAGTGATTTGTACCCCGGCAACCCTTCCACTAAGAGAATTCACCACGTTGGTTTCCCTTGCCTCGGTAAATCTGTCACCGTCAACGGCCTGAACAGAATAGCCCAGTGCCTTAGTCTCACGTTCAACGCCTAAGGCTGTGACTACGACTTCACTGAGGTCTTCTGCAGAATAAACCAATGAGACATTGATTTCAGATTGGTTGCCCACAGTGAGTTCTTGGGAGGAAAATCCGATATAGGAAAATACCAAGACGGATTCTGGACCAGGAACCTCCAATTGATAAACTCCGTCTAAATTAGTCACGGTACCTCTTGTCGTACCTTTCAAAAGTACTGAGGCGCCAAGTACCGGATCCCCGGTAGATGCTTCTGTGATTTTTCCACTTACCGTTCTGGTCTGTGCAAAAAGAGAAGGAATGGATAATACTGCCAGACAGATACTACATAGGATGATCCTGGATAGATATCCAAATTCTGCCGGCCTTAGTTTTAGTAAGACTGTTTTCATTGTAATGGGTTAAATGATGGAAAATGAAGAAAAAGGGGCAGGCTATAATAGGTCGTTGTCAGATGCCGTGTATTAGTTAAGTTGCGTTTTTCAGAAAAATAGCCAAACACATTGCACTCCAAGCGTAGGGAAAAAGCCTTTTTATGACCAAAAAGCATCGAGGAGCGCAGGCAAATGTATTTCTAAATCAAATTAAACCAACTACTAATAAAGCATTTTAAAGGTACTTATTTCTACCATTAATAATCGAAATTCATAAATTAATATTCCAATTTTTTACACAAGCATATAATTTTCTTTTATGAATGCTCAAATATCCGAATTAACCCAAAAAAATATGCCTGTATCCCTTTATCAAATAATCAAGGTTTACAGGCATCAAATAACAAAAAGATAAAACTAATCCCTGAGGTGATACGATTTGGGCTGAACAAAGGCTCTAATGCCCTGATAGCCTAGCGTGGCCCCCAACCCGGAATGTTTCCTTCCGCTCCATGGAACCGCCGGACTTACCCGGTCACAGCAATTCCAGTAGACTGTTCCCACAGGTAGCTTTTCCAGTACGGCCCGGGCCCTGTCTTTATCCCGGGAAAAAACCGCAGCAGTAAGTCCATATTCTGTGTCACCCATCAATTGCAATGCTTCCGCATCATTCTTCACCCGCTGAATACCTATAATTGGACCAAAAGATTCTTCTTTCATCAGTCGCATCTGATGATTGACTCCCGTGAGTACTGTAGGGGTTATAAAATTTCCAGCCCCCTCCACCTTGTAACCACCGGTTCTTAGTTCCGCACCGCTAATAAGCGCATCTTCCATCTGGCTTAATATTAAATCAATCTGTTGTGGACGTGTGACAGGACCAATAAAGGTGTCAAGACTGGTTGGATCACCCATTTTATAACCTTTCACTTCCTCAATAAACGCACTGACAAAGGCATCATAAATGGCTTCCTGAACGTAAATCCGCTCCACGGCACAACAACTTTGTCCATTATTGTAAAAAGCGCCTTCGGCCGCATTGATGGCTGCTTGCTTTACATCCGCCACATCATCCATCACATACAAGGGATCTTTACCCCCCAGCTCCAATTGCACCGGAACTAGCTTTGCGGCTACTTGCGTAGCGATATATACTCCTGTGGCATAGGATCCTGTAAAAAAGTAGCCATCAAGGTCAGCCTCCAGCAGATACTGCCCTACCTCTCCAGCTCCTATAAACGTACTAAACACATTTTCCGGTACACCCGCCTCCAAAAGCAATTCCTCAAACTTAAGGCCTGTCAGTGTGGCAAATTCAGAGGGCTTATAACATACCGCGTTGCCTGCCACTAGGGCATACAAAAAAACATTATAGCCTACATTATACGGAAAGTTCCACGCAGAAATATTTGCGATCACTCCCAAGGGTTCATATTCAATATGCTCTCGGGTAGCACCCTCAGTCATCACTTCAGGGGAAAGCCATTTTTCTGTGTTTTTTTCGAGATGCACCAAACGGCTATGTGCACCACGGATCTCGTTGATCGCCTGTTGAATGGGCTTGCCGGTTTCCAAGGTAAGTAGCGCCGCGAGTTCCTCTAAATTAGCTTGAACCAACTCCCCGAAACGTAGGATTACCTTTAACCTGTCAGCCACTGGTACTGCCTGCCATTCCCGTTGACCTTCCTTGAGCAGGTTGATTTTATTGGTAACGGATTCCTTCGTTTCCGGTGCCAGTTCTTTGATTACCGTATTTGTTGCCGGGTTTATTATTTTCATGGGATTAATCGATTAGGTGGGTAAGAAATGCCTGATATAAAAGATTTGGATCCAAGACACCGACGGGGTTTTTTGCCGAAAACTCTGGATGCCACTGCACGCCTAAAATTCTACCGGAAGGGCCTTCTGAATATTCCACTGCTTCAATAATACCGTCCTCCATACTCGTAGCGAGGACAGTAAGGTTTTTTCCAAGGTGTTTGATTCCTTGATGGTGGACTGTATTGACAATGGCTTTTTCGTCCCCGTAGATCGAATGCAGCAATTTACCCGGTACAAGTTTCAGTTCGTGTCTCATCGTATCATAGGCTTGCGCATCCCGATGAATAATGGCATCGGGTCGCTGGGTGGCAATATCTTGGTACAAGGTACCTTTGAAATAGACATTAAGCAGTTGAAATCCCCTGCAGATCGCAAATATGGGTTTTTGGTTTTGAAATGCGAAATCTAGTACCTTCAGCTCATAAGCATCTCTGACCGGGTCACCGAGCCACTTACCCGGTATAATCGGGTCCTCACCATACGTGGCTGGAGCTAGGTCTGTTCCACCTTGGAATACAAACCCATCCATTTGATCCAGCATGTCATACAGGAGATCATCTGCAATATCCGGAATCAACACTGGCATCACACCTTTACGAGCAATATACCTTGCCATGTCGTTTTCGAGATAACTGAGGGTTTTAGGGCCAAAGACCAACCGTGAGGGGTCGGGATACATAAAACAGGAACTAATGCCTATTTTTATCATAGTGCTTTTAGATAGAGGCCTTTAAAGTCCTCTCTGCTGACAGGTTTTGGATTGTTTGGATGACAAAAATCCGCAGCTGCCAGATCAGATAAGGTTTCAATATGGTCTTTTGTCACGCCGATTCCGCTTAGTTTGGAAGGAAGTTGAAGTTGTTTGTTAAGATCAAACAGGTAATCTACAAACTTTTCGCCAGCTCCCGCCCCTTGTCCCATCATGTAGGCCATCTGATCAAATTGCGATTCAAAATTATCGTAATTGAAGCCCATTCCATAAGGCAGGTTTACCGCATTGGCAAGACCGTGGTGGGTATCAAGTAAGCTGGAAAGCGGGTGGGCTAAACTATGGACTACTCCAAGTCCCTTTTGAAAAGCAATGGCACCCATCATGGAGCCCATAAGCATCTTGGCTCTCGACTCCAAATCCGGCTGATGGGTAGCAATAACAATGGATTCGCTGATTAATTTCATTCCTTCAAGTGCGATCCCATTGCAGATGGGATGGAAATTTTTTGCCAAAAAGGCCTCCAAATTATGCGTAAGTGCATCCATACCGGTTGCTGCAGTTACAAAGGGAGGTAAATCCATCGTGAGCATCGGATCCGCAAAAACCATCTTGGCCAGTAAGCTAGGAGAAAAAAGAATCCGTTTCTTCTTTGACTCGTCTTCCGCTATGATAGCACTCCGTCCCACCTCCGAGCCTGTGCCTGATGTTGTGGGCACTGTCACTAGATGCGGTATGGGTTCTGTCACATATTGATCCCCTCCGATCAGGTCATCATAGTCAAATAGATCCCTATGGTGATTGATGCTGAGTGCAATGGCCCGTGCCACATCCAACGGCACGCCTCCGCCCACACCTACTATGGCGTTTCTGCCGGTAGCAGCATAAAGCACCTTCCCTTTCAACACATCCGACTTTACCGGGTTTTTATGCATCTCGGAATATACTTCTACTGCTAATCCTTCGGCTTTAAGGTTGTTGACGATTTCTTTAAAGAAATCCAATTGGCTAACCAATGGATCCGTAACCAAAAGTGGGCGTAGAAGGCCATGGGCCTTAAGGTAACCTGGAAGTTCAGAAATGACTCCTACACCAAAACGGATGGTAGTAGGAAAACTAAAGCTATATGTTTGTTGGATGTTCATGAATAAAGGACGCGTTTTGTTGGAGAAGATGTTCCGGTAAAAAGATAGCAATAGTAAAGAATTAATTTGGAAATCCGTGGGGGGCTAAAGGAAATTTTTTACACCCATTTTGGTCAGAAATACCCACAATTATTAATAGTTTGCCACTTAAGCAGCTAATTAGTGATCTCAAAAATAAATTAATTGGCTTCGTCAAAAAAACCGGCTACGCATGGAACGAAGCAGACATGCCAATAGATGAATTCTTGGGTATACGTTTTCAAGCCATCCGCTTACTTGATTCCTTCGGAACGGGGCAAAAGGTATCCGGCAGGTGATAATGCCCTGCCGGATAGGTTAGACTTTATAATACTCTACAAGTTTACCGTCAAATCCAGACACCCTGCTAATCAGCTGCTGCCGTTTAGTTTCGTCGAACGCCTTAAAGTTTTTGGCGAGCTCAATCTTTTCGGTTAGCATATCCGCATTATCTGCGCCGGTCACCAAGACGCTGATGGGCAGGGACCAGGAAAAGTAGATTGCTTCCTCAACACTTAGCGCATTAGGTACTATCCGTGGCTTGTCACCGCTGTTGAAATGGGTAGTGCCTCCAAAAAACCCACCATTAGCCAAGGTTTTCATGGCACAAGGAGCCATATCCTTTTCGATTAATTTCGGCATCACATTCGTGATAAAGCTTTTGTAATTTGGATCAAAGGCATTTATGGGCATTTGACACGCTTCCAGTTCGTCCGTACTTTCCAACATTCGTAGGTGTGCGTTGTAGTCCGAGTGGCCTGAAAAGCCAATATGCTTTACTTTGCCGCTTGCTTTTGCTTTAAGCACATAATCGAGCACGCCATTTTTCAACCTGCTGTCTACGTCCGCCGGACTTGTGACGGCATGGATTAGCCAAAGGTCAATATAATCTGTTTTCATACGCTTAAGCGTACCTTCAAGGTGCTCCTGTGCTGTTTTTCCGTCCCTTGCGGTCGACTTACTTTGTATAAAAGCTATATCCCTATATTTCGGAGTAAGGAACATTCCGTACCTTCGTTCGCCAGTCCCTGAACCGTAGGATTCCGCGTTGTCAAAAAAACGGATGCCGCCTTCGATTGCCCTTTCGATGGTTCTTTCTGCTTCGCTTTCATTCATCCTCGCAATGTGGGCCCCACCTAGTCCAAGCATCGTAACCGACAGACCTGATTTACCAAATTTCCGCTTAGGTAAAAGTTCTCCCATTCGGTCCCGCATGTATGGATTAGCGACTGACTTTCCTTCTACATTGATGCTTGTCAATGGCAACATCATCCCGGCGGTAAGACCTGCAAGTGATTTAAGAAATGTGCGTCTCTGATTATTCTGATCGTTATTTTCCATGATTGCTCCGTTTAACGTTTGATGTGAATTCCGGTTAATACATTTACTCCTGGCATAGGAAAGCCGTTTTCAAGCTGGTAGTCAACGTCTAGTAAATTTCTACCGTTAACAAACAAGCTAACAGCTGGTGTGAGTTGGTACATTACCACCATGCCCAATAGGGCATAGCTTTGCTTGGGCATAGCGTCATCGACGCTGGTTCGTAGGCCGCTAACGACCTGCACGGAAGGGACAAGCGAGAACTTTCCTGCGGTGAGATCCGCATGAACATTCAGGTTGTGGGTAGGTGCAAAAAGCACATTCCCGCTTGCGTTTATATAGGCGTAATTGACTACAACCCCAAAGTTGTCAGGGGCTTTATAACGCAGTTGAGTCTCTATTCCGCTGTTTGAAAAACTACCCGTATTCCTCCCGACGGGAGGTATGTCCATTGGGTTTACCTGTATCAGGTTTTTGCCCTCAGCGATGAAAGCAGTAGCTTCCAGCCCTATCTGCCCATTCATAAGTTCCGTTTGGAAGCCCAAATCATGGTTCCACATTTCCTCGGGTCGAAGTAGTTCATTTGATGGTGGAAACAAAAACAGATCTACGACCGATGGACTGCGAAAGGCCTTCGACGTAGAAGCTTTTAGGGTAGTAGTACCCGTTACCTGGAAGGCCACACCCAGACCTGGAAGTGTTTTTCCTCCAAATTGCGAATTAGAGACCTGCCTAACACCTACGTTTGCCGTTAGTTTTTCACCTATATCCTGCTGAAGGTGGGCATAGACGTCTGTTTCTGTAACCCAATGCTGTACGCCCAGACCGATTCTGGCCGGAGGAGGCAAATTATCATTCGTGGCCTTTCCGCCAAATCGTTTATGATCCACTCCTAGGGTTAGTATTTGACCGGGAATGAGCGTTATATTCTGGTAAAACGTAACCCCCTGGTTTTGATCCCGTGATGAAAATCCGGTTTGAAACACATGGTCCCCGAAATTGTTAAAAAACAACAGCGCACCAGAAACCTTTCCCCAGTCATTGTCTAGTGAGATTGCAGCCCGGCCTCGTTCAAATTCCCGCCTGTCATTTTCCGAAGGCATCGCCATTGTACCCGGCTGATAGTAGGTTGCATCCGCCAGTTGCAGATCGCCGGACAGGGACAAGGATGACGACAGGTCATAACCAACTTTTACATATGCTGTCGTATTTTCGAAACTGTCGTTAGCATCTTCCCTGAACCCATTTGTCTGATTTCTATTGACGGAGACCATCGCGTGGAATTTCTGTCGTTTGTATCGGGCGTTAGCAGAGGCAACAAGGGTTCCAAAAGAACCAAACCCAACACTGCCACCGCCTTGCCAGCCCTCCTTGGTAGCGCGGCGGGTGATGAGGTTTACCGCCCCTCCCATGGCGTTGGAACCATATAATAAAGAAGCAGCCCCCCGTTGAACCTCTACCCGCTCAACATCTGAAGCGCTATAGGCATCCGCAATGGGATGGGCGAAAATCCCCATGTATTGTGGCTGACCGTCTATAAGTACCAGAACCCGGTTATTCGGGGAACCGCTAATACCCCGTATGCTTATATTTCCTCCCGAACCCGGCCCTACGCCAAAACCTGTCATGCTTCTGTCATTCAGAAAAAAACCAGGCACTTCCCGCGCAATTACAGGCAACACGTTCACTTCCCCTGAGCGTTCTATGGTTTCTCTTGTGATCACGGAGACCGCTGCTGATACTTTGCGCTTTTTTTGTTCAAATCTTGTTCCTGTCACCACTACAGGATCTAACTCCAAATCAACGGTATCTTTCTCTTGAGCCCATGAATGGCTAAAAGACCCTACTAACAGCATCAGGCATAACCAACTAATCCGCATATAACATGGAATTAGAATGTGTATGCCAGGGCCATAGGACGCAGGTGCGGATGTCCGGGAAAAGCACAAAATCCGCTTTGCCCTTCAGCACGAACGTATGTATGGTATAGTTTTGAAGCGCTTCCCGCACTAAATCCATCGTTTTGCCCGTAACGGCAACATCATCTACAAGGAGAATATTACTTCCATACGGTACATTAAGCGCGAATGGGTCTAAAAAAACCGGATTGTCCCTGACTGGCTTATTATTATTATCCCGGTAATTGACCGAAACAACATGTAAAGGAATACCAAGTTGAAAAGCCACTAAACCGGCAGGTACCGTTCCGCCACTACCAATGCCTACAACAAGGTCAACCTTTGGAAAATCAAACCCTTTTATAGCACTACTTATTCGTACGAAGGAAACGGCTTCTTTATCCATGTCGGAAATTTTAACTGCAACTCGGCTGGAAAACTGTACGTAAAGTCAGTTATACTGGGTAAACGCCACGGCTGGGTCCAAAACGCACCGCCAGTATATTAATCATCAAAAGAATAAAGATTCCCAACGATGCATTGGTAAGGGAAGCAAAAAAGAAATCGAAAGGATCAACATCAAGTAACGGAATAATAAACAGCAACAATGAGGAAAGGACCTTTGCCCCAATGTATGCAAGCGGTGCCGCAACCCATTTCAAATATCCCCGTAACATGGTATTCGCAAGTAATGTAAATACAACCAGTTCTATCATTAAAACGCTAATGAAGCCCCAATTGGGGTTTCCGGTGATAAAAAAGTTCGCGATGGGCGCTAGGAGGGCTACTGCGAGGGCAAGCGGAAGTCTATACCATATTAGTGCCACAAGCGGAATATAAAACATCGGAATCAAGTAGGCCCCGATAGGAATGCCATTATGCGGCGGGATCAGATGAACAACTATTGGAAAAATGATAGCCAAAGGCAGTACCCATGCAACTGCTTTCAACATGGAGCGATAGGAGGTATTTACAAGTAGGTGCATAATATCATGAATTATGTTGACGTGTCAAGTTAATCATTTTTTTCCAATGATACAATCAGTAGTTGGCAATTCTAAGCAAACAAAAAGAAAGCTGCATGAGCAGCCTATGCCAACAAAAAATTGGGTAAAATTAGCTTTCGGATTGTACTTGTTGGAAGATTTCCTTCATTTGCTTGAGATCAATTGGTTTGATCAGATAATGTCTGTCTAGTCCGAAAAGTTTTGCTTTGTCTACATCATATTGGCTTGTCGAACTGGTAAGTATGTAGATAATAGGTTCGGAGGAGATTTTTAGTTTTTTGAATTCCTTCAAAAAATTCCATCCATCCCAAATGGGCATGTTTAGGTCTAAAAAAATCAGGCTTGGTAGCTGTTTCCCCTCCTTCCAGCACGTCTTTAATCCTTCGTAGGCCGCCTTTCCATTTTCATATACGATTATCTCTCCGATAGATCCTGTCAACTGCAGGAACTTCTTCGAAAGCAATATGGCGATAGGATCATCCTCAATCAGGCATACTTGTTTTATATCTCTCATCTGCAGTTCTTATCGTTCACAATTCGTCCTTCTTCCTAACTGACATATTAACGTAGACGCATCGGTATGAATACATCCAACACCCCTTATGTTATTGTAAATTTGTTTTAAACACCTGGCCCTTTTTACCCGGCCCCGTCTTCATAACGACAAAAACTGGAGGTTTAAAAAGCCACAACCCTGCACTTCCCCATGTATATCCAGTCGATGACTAAAGTTTGTTTCAAATTACAGTTTGTTTTACATGAAATCCAAGTTAAGCATGGAGAGATTTGTGTAATAGCTTCGATTTTGACCGATAAAACCGCCTTTTTTAAGATAAACGCCACATTTAACTCGTATCTTGTATATACTTAATTGTATTGTAAAGGTTTTAGCTATCGAATTTTTTACTGCCGGCCCTTCTAACATGGAAGGCGCTGACTGGAAATGTAGATCGGGAAATCGGTTTGAAGCCCCCAACAGCTAAAACTTATATGAAGAAGGATTGAAAAATACAGATGTAGCCTCTATCTTAGCCGCATGTTGTACAAGACTAGAACAATCGACCCTTATGAAAAAAATTAACGTTGCCGTAGTCGGAACCGGTTTTATAGGACCAGCCCACATCGAAGCTCTTCGAAGAATTGCCAATGTAGAAGTAGCCGCGCTAGTTGAGGTGACCCAAGAGCTAGCCGAGCAAAAGGCGGGACAACTCGGAATCCCAAAAGCGATGCTTTTTGAGGACATGTTGACAGACAGTAGCATAGACGCCGTGCACATTTGTACGCCGAATTTTTTACATTTCAAGCAAGCCAAGGCCGTTCTCGATGCAGGCAAACATGTCATCTGCGAGAAGCCGCTGGCGACAAAAATTGAAGAGGCGGAAGAGTTGGTGGCCTTAGCAGATTCCAAAGGCTTGGTAAACGCGGTCCATTTCAACTTAAGGTATTATCCAATGGTCCGGCAAATGAAAATCATGAGAGAATCCGGTGAACTCGGAGATGTCTATTCCATCATGGGTTCTTACCTTCAGGATTGGCTTTTTCTCCAGACCGATTATAATTGGCGTTTGGAGCCCGACAAATCTGGGGATTCACGTGCGATCGCTGATATTGGATCCCACTTGCTTGATCTCACGGAATATGTTACGGGTCTAAAAATAACAGCCGTAATGGCGGATTTTTCCACCATTCACAAAACCAGGCTGAAGCCACTGAAAGCAATAGAGACCTATTCGGGAAAGATGCTACAGCCGTCGGATTACGAGGAGGTCCCAATAAATACAGAGGATCATGCATCGGTTCTATTGAAATTTGATAACGGCAATAAAGGTTCGGTCACCGTAAGCCAAGTCAACGCTGGACGGAAAAACCGGCTTAATATAGAAATTGCTGGATCAAAGGCTAATTACGAATGGTGCTCAGAGAAACCGAACGAATTATGGATTGGAAGAAGAGAAACCGCGAATCAGCACCTTATGAAAGACCCTTCTCTTTTCACTGTGGAAGCAGCCAAGTTAATCAGTTTTCCGGGCGGCCATAACGAGGGATTTCCCGATACTTCAAAACAGATGTTCAAAGAAGTATATGAAGCAATCGCAACGGGTGCTCAACCTGAGAATCCCAGCTACCCCACTTTTGCGGACGGGCATCGGGAGTTATTAATCTGCGAACGCATTATTGAAAGCCACAGAAAACAGGCTTGGGTCACTATTTAGTCACAAATTCAAAACAAATAACTTTTGGCCACGTTTAGCCAACAATAACCAACTTATAAAAAGCTATGAAATCAAATTATTTGAAAAAGGCGGCAATCTCCTCCATGCTATTGCTTGCTGTAGTATTCATGTCCTATTCCCAGGAAAAAGCAAGTCCACCAAGAACTGCAGAAGGAACGATTAACGGCGCGAAAATAACCGTGAATTATAGCAGTCCCGCCGTGAAAGGAAGGACGATATTTGGGGAACTTGTGCCACTTGGTAAAGTATGGAGAGCCGGTGCAAATGAAGCTACCTTATTTGAAACCTCCAAAGATATCAAAGTAGAAGGGCAAACATTGCCTGCCGGCAAATACAGCTTTTTTATTATACCCGGAGAGAACACGAGTACCTTTATTTTCAACAAAGAAACCGGACAATGGGGAACGAAATACGATGAATCCAAAGACGCACTTCGTGTAAACGTGCCGTCTGGACAAACTTCAACACTGACAGAACGACTTACCTATGACGTATTAGCAGATGGCCTTGAAGTAAAATGGGAATATGGCAGAGCCAAAGCCAAAATCCAATAAGAAAAAATTACTTAATTTTGATGCCGGTCAGGAAACTGTCCGGCTTTTTTTTTATTAAGATTTGTTGCTGTATGGAACTGCATGTACCCGTATTCCCTATTCATGACGCTTTACCGGAAGTAATAAAGCTTCTTGAAGACCAAAACACGCTAATTCTTCATGCACCACCCGGGGCAGGTAAAAGTACCATTCTTCCGCTGCATCTCCTTGGGCAATCCTGGCTTGGAAAAAAGAAAATCCTGATGTTAGAACCTAGAAGATTGGCGGCAAGCAGTATTGCCCACCGCATGGCCGGTCTATTGGGAGAGCAAGTTGGTGACCGTGTGGGATACCGAATTCGGTTTGACACCAGAATATCTACAAAGACGACGCTCGAGGTGATCACCGAGGGAATTCTAAGCAGGTTGATTCAGCAGGACAATGAACTCGCAGATATCGGTTTGATCATTTTTGACGAATTCCATGAACGAAGCATACATTCCGATCTGGGACTGGCATTATGCAGGGAGATCCAGCAAATATTGAGACCGGATTTGCGCATTCTCATCATGTCAGCAACACTTGAGACAGATTCGTTGTCCAACCTGTTGTTGGCGCCCGTCGTTTCAAGCCCGGGGAGGCAGTATCCGGTGAATATTATCTATTTAGGAGGCACGGACCCGTATCTCCTGCCCGAACTTTGTACGCAAGCAATTAGACGTGCGCTGAATGAAACGGAGGGAGATATCCTCGTGTTTTTACCCGGTAAAGCGGAAATCCTAAAAACCGCGGAAATGCTCAAACGAGCGCATCCTGGCCTCGCGGTTTATCCTTTATATGGCCAACTTCCGCATGGAAAGCAACAGGCAGCCATTCTTCCCCATCCGGCAGGAAAACGGAAAGTAGTACTCGCCACCTCCATTGCAGAAACCAGCCTTACCATTGAAGGCGTTCAGGTCGTAATTGATAGCGGATATACGCGAAGCTCCAGATTTGATCCCAAAAGTGGCCTATCGCGACTCGTCACACTTCCGGTAACGAAAGATGCTGCTGATCAGCGGGCAGGACGGGCAGGACGACTAGGCCCAGGTACCTGTTATCGCCTGTGGACCACAGCCACGCAACATAATCTGCAAGCATTTCGAACGCCAGAGATTTTGGAGACTGACCTCACTGCGTTGGTGTTGGAACTAACCAAGTGGGGTGCGACAGCTATCCAATCGTTAACCTGGATTACGCCGCCTCCCAAGGCATCCATTCATCAGGCATTTGAGACATTGGAAGCTATCGGTGCATTGGAAGCCGGTAGGATTACGGCCCATGGAAAAGCAGTTCACGCACTTCCCTGCCACCCGAGAATCGCTCACATGCTATTGAAAGGAGTAGATACAAATTTGGCAGAATTAGCGACTGATGTAGCTGCCGTATTGGAGGAAAAAGATCCCTTGGACCAAGCCTCTAGCTTAGATCTTACCCTGCGCGTGGAGTTCCTGAGAAGATATAGAAGGGATAACATGAACCACAAAGCGGTAGAGAAAATAGAGAAAGTAGCGGCAGTCTACCGTAGATTGCTACAGGTATCGCAGGAGAATGTTCCCGTGGACCCCTATGCTGTTGGGCTCTTGCTTGCTTATGCATATCCTGAACGTATTGCCTCCAGTCGGCCGGGAAATCAGGCACAGTTTCAGCTTGCAAACGGTAAAATAGCGGCGATGGACCGAAGGGACGACTTGTCGCACCAGCCTTGGCTGGCGATTGCCCAGTTGGACGACCGGGAGAAATTAGGCAAGATCTTCTCGGCGGCACCCTTGAATCCAAAAGATCTTAAACCCATGGTTAAGCAACGGGAAAAAATCAGCTGGGACAGTAAAAAAGGAGGCATCATCGCGATAGAAGAATGGAGAATCGGGCAAATTGTCCTACAAAGTACTCCGCTGAAGAACCCAGATAAAGCCACCTTAAAGGCCGAAGTGCTACGGGCAGTCAAAGATGAAGGACAGCACTTGCTCAATTTCTCGCCTGACGTCATTACCTGGCAGAACCGCGTGAACTTTGTCCGCCAAAACAACCCGCACGAAGCTTGGCCTGACGTAAGTAGCTCAACCCTGCTTCAGACACCCGATGAGTGGCTGTCAATGTATCTTGAAGCGGTCCGGACTGTAGAGGACCTAAGAAAAATCGATTTATTTTCCGTGCTGGAATCCATTCTTTCCTACGAAATGGGAAATCGTCTGAACCAACTTGCTCCCGCGTACCTTGAAGTTCCTAGCGGATCAAAAATACCCATTCAGTATCAAGATTCCGGCCCTCCTATCCTAGCAGCACGGCTGCAAGAGCTTTTTGGACTGCTGGAAACACCAAAAATCAATACCGGGAAAACACCGGTATTGATACATCTGCTTTCCCCTGGGTTCAAACCCGTCCAGGTAACCTCAGATCTGAGAAGCTTTTGGAGTTCAACCTATCATGAAGTCAAAAAAGAACTGAAACGCCGGTATCCAAAACACTATTGGCCGGAAGATCCGTTCGTAGCCACCGCTGTCAGTGGTGTGCGGCGAAAGACTTCCTAATCATTCGGCTAAGAAGTCATCGCCTTTCTTTTGGCTTTCTCCCAGGTGCTCTTCTGCCCGCCCTTTAAAAACCTGAAAAAACCCGCGATTACCGCATAGTTCATGACGCAGAAGTAAAATGGGACAAAAAGGAGCTTCATTCTAATTTGTCTGTTTTCCAACACATACCCGACAGCTGCGGCAAGATAAAAAAGGATTTGACCTACCAAAACCACCGCATAAACCCATCCTTCGCCAAGCATGAAAAAATTCATTACGAATACTAGAATAAGCAGAAAGGGCGTGACAGTCCACCGCAATACCCGGTGTGAAAGGTATTGGAAATACAATAATGGCTGGTTGATTGGAGTGATTTTCCCCCACAACCGCTGCATGGATTGCCATCCACCAGCACTGATCCGGATTTTACGTTTAAGCTCCTCAGCGACAGACGCAGATCCGGATTCCAGCGCATATGCCTCCGGTTCATAAATAATTTTGTATCCTTTTGAAGCAATCAACATTGACTGCATGAAATCATCTAGGATGGTATCTTCCGGTAAATCCTGATACAGAACGGTCCGGAACGCAACAAGTTCACCGGCAGCTCCAACGGCGCTGTACAATTCCGAGTCGAGCTTCTTTAGAAAGGATTCATATTTCCAATAAATGCCTTCCCCTGCCGCACTTGCGGTATCTTTTTCATCACTAAGCACGCGCTTTTCCCCTGAAACGCAACCAACATCTTCGTGCTTGAAATGCCTAACGATGTTTTTGACGGCATCCTTGTTCAGCAGCGTGTTCGCATCCGAAAAAATAACAAAAGGAGTATCAATCCACTTCATGGCACGGTTTTCTGCCGCTGTTTTTCCTCCCCGCCGGTCTTCATGAAGGAGATTTACCTCAGGAAACTCCATCAATACCTCTCTAAAATTATCCGTTGACCCATCCGTGATAAAAAATAACTTCAATTTTTTTCTATCATAGTCTAAGCCAAGCGAATTCAGTACTTTTTCTCGGATAATATCCGCTTCGTTATAACAGGGAATGACGAGACTGACCTCTGGCTTAAACTCCTCTGATGTACTAACGGACGATAATGTAACTAATCGCTTTAGTTTTACCAGCAAAAACAATAACACGCCGTATCCCAAAAACGCATAAAACACAATAAAAAGAAAGATCCAATACAAAATTTCCCACACAATCATTTTCCTCAAATTTAAAAGTGAATAGCTACAAAGATTACCCCTAATAACTTGGGGTAAAGATAAAAATAAGATTTAAAAGTTTTCACTTTGAAAAATCATTTTAAACATCTTAATTACATATTATTGTTATCCAAGCGTAAATCATTTTTGTTGTTCCATATATATAAAATTAGCCATTGATTGGCTAAAAAACGTTGACCGATGAATGATTTTAGAGGTAAGGAAAAAGATGGAAGAAAACGCCGCAATCCTTCAATTAATTTTTTATCAAGTAAACTTACTTCCAAAAGTTTCTTTAATGGGATCGTAGAGGTAGCCTGTTTATCATCAAACCGCCCAAAGGGGTTTCTTGGTCTTTTTGAGGACAATGGATTTTCGGTGTTAACAGCTATTGGATTTGATGTGAAACAGGTATCCATTGGCGAAGAATTTCGGCGCTTACTCCACCAAGTAGATATATTCACATCACTGACGGACTTCGTAGCGGATAACGAAAGCCCTTGTCACTTTTTATCAAAAGCTCCATGGAACGTCGCATCCATTTACATCAGTCCAATCAACAGCCAAGCCGGAGAAAAACTTGGCGCCCTGGTCGTGATGGGTACAGATCCAACCCATCTATTACCTAATCAGGAAGCCACCATCTCGCTTCTTACAGATCAGGCGTTAGCTGCATTAGAAGAAAAAACCGAAGAATTTGAAGAAAATCGTTTAGGAAAGGTCCTCGAACTCTGTAACGATTTAATATGTATACTTACGTTTGATGGGGAATTCGTGGAGAGGAATCCACGTTTTAATACCATCCTGGGATACGCAGAGAGCGACCTCTCAATGAGTACACTTTTGTCCTTGACACACCCCTCCGACTCCGCCGAAACGGAAAAACAAATCGCATTTCTACTGCAGGACCAACAACAAGTCCATTTTCAAAGCCGCATTAAAACTGCAGGCAATATCTACAGAACATACGCGTGGAAAGCTAAAGCAGACCCGCTAAACAAGTGGATTTTTGCACTCGGAAGGGACGTTACGGAAGAGAAAGAAAAAGAAAATCGGCTTATTGTTAGCGAGAACAGATTCCGTTCTTTTTTTGAAAACAGTCAGGGACTCATGCTAACTCATGATCTAACGGGACGCTTTCTTAGCTTCAACCACTATGGAGCCAGACTTTTGGGATATACTAAAGAGGAAATCCTGGAGAAAAAACTCTGGGATATTGTCCCAGAAAAGTATCATACTGAAATCGACCGCTACTTTGAGGAAATCAAACTGACTGGAAAGGCAAAGGGATTGATGACCACCCATATCGAAAACCGGTCATACAAAGTCTGGCTTTATAGCAATACCCTAGAAAAAGACAGCGATGGAAATGAATACGTTATCGGCAATTCCGTAGACGTCACGGAACGGTTGCGCTTAGAACGTTCCATCCAAAATGCCAAGGAACTTCTAAATCAAACCCATCTGATGGCACGCATAGGTGGTTGGAAGTTTGACATGGATCGTAGAGAATTGACATGGACAGAAATTACCGGGGCTATTCTCGAGGTTCCCGATCAGTATAACCCAACACTTGAGGCATTTTTTGATTTCTTCAAAGAAGGTGCCTATCGGGATAAGATCGGAGAGTTGTTTGAGTTGGGTATGGCGTATGGCACTTCTTGGGATGAAAAGCTGATACAGGTAACTGCCGAAGGGAACGAGAAATGGGTCAGAATTATCGGTGATGCAAATGTGGAGGAAGGTGAGGTAACCTACCTATTTGGAACCATACAGGATATAGACGAACAGGTTCGCAATGACACCGAACTTGAGCGGAAGGAACAGATGTTACAGGCTATTTCGAAAGCTACTGATGAACTGCTTTCCAATGGCAATTTGTATGAAGCCATTTCTAATTCCTTGGAAATCATTGGGAAATCCGTCAATGTCGATCGGGTCTATTTTTTTGAGAATTCCATAAATGAAGAGGGAAACCTCCTTGCTTCACAACGGTATGAGTGGAGTTCCGAACTAGCAGTGCCTCAAATCAATAATCCCAATTTACAAAATATTCCTATGGAGGAATTCGGTGATTTTTCAGTTCAGTTGGGAGACGGGTTACCTTTTGTAGCGATCATTAGAGACTTGCCTGAGAATAATCCTACCCGGCAGTTTTTGGAGAACCAACACATACGGTCTATTCTTACACTGCCAATTTTCAATGAAGAAAAATTTTGGGGATTCATCGGATATGACGAATGTAAGTCTGACAGAGTGTGGTCTGATTCAGAACTATCGTTGCTAAAAAGTTTTGTTAACAGCATAGAGAATGCAATTGACCGTAAAAACCTGGAGAACAGGCTGATTAGTTCCAAAGAGCAGGCAGAAAAAGCAAGTTTGGCAAAATCTGAGTTCCTTGCAAATATGAGCCATGAAATACGGACACCACTAAACGGAATTATTGGTTTTTCGGACCTATTAGTGAAAACCGACTTGGGCGAAGCTCAGAAACAGTATTTAAACATAGTCAATCAGTCTGCGAATACGCTCCTGAACATCATCAATGATATTTTGGACTTTTCCAAAATCGAAGCCGGAAAACTCGAACTGGACATTAACCGCTCGGACCTATATGAATTGGCCGGTCAGGCTACCGATGTCGTTTCCTATCAAGCACAGAAGAAAGGGGTTGAAGTACTGCTCAATTTAGAACCTCATCTTCCTAGGTATATTCTTGTAGACGATATTCGTCTGAAGCAAATCCTAATCAACTTACTAGGAAATGCGGTGAAGTTCACCAATGAGGGAGAAATAGAATTAAAAGTCTCTCTTTTAGAAACAGTGGACGAGGATCACGGAAGATTCAGGTTTGAGGTTCGCGATACAGGTATTGGCATTCCCAAGGAAACGCAGCTAAAGATTTTTGATGCCTTTTCCCAATTGGACGGGTCTACTACCAAGAAATATGGAGGTACCGGTCTCGGTCTTACCATATCCAACAAGCTTCTTGATATGATGGGAAGTAGATTGGGGTTGGAGAGTATAGTAGATAAGGGAAGTACTTTTTCGTTTGAACTAACGCTAAGATCGGAACAAGGAGACGAAATGGACTGGTCTGATTTGACGTACCTAAAACATGCCCTAGTTGTTGATGACAACGCGAATAACCGCCTAATCGTCCGTGAAATGCTCGCGTTAAAACACATTCAGGTAACTGAGGTAAACAATGGATTCGATGCGCTTCAGACTTTGAACGAAAACCCGAATTTTGATGTCATCCTGATGGACTTGAACATGCCCTATATGGATGGCCTGGAGACAATTCGAAAAATCCGCTCCCAAATGCCACTCCCTGTATTAGAAATTCCCATAGTACTTTTACATAGCTCCGCCGATGACGAATTTATTCATTTTTCATGTAGGGAGCTTAATGTAGCTGATAAGCTATCCAAACCGATAAAGTTGAATGATTTGGTCAAAAAACTGGCCAAGATAAATCCTAAAAACACGCTTTCTATCCCAACAAATAGTAAATTAACTCCATCCTCATTTTCGGCTCCGTTCAAGGTGTTGATAGCGGAGGATAACAATGTCAACATGTATTTGGCGACAACGATTATCAAAAAAATTTCCCCTAATGCGGAAATAATAGAAGCGAGGAATGGAGAGGAAGCTGTCTCACTAACTGAATTGACACAACCGGATATTGTACTCATGGACATACAGATGCCCTTGATGAGCGGTTACGAAGCGACCATTGCCATCAAAAAGAATCCTCTCTATAAAGACCTCCCCATCGTCGCAATTACCGCAGGGAACGTAAAGGGGGAAAAAGAAAAATGTCAGGCCGTTGGGATGGTAGATTTTTTTCCTAAACCCATCATCGAGGCTACCTTAAGGACTATTTTTGATAAATGGCTTCCTACCTATAAAAACTCGAGAAATGACGTAAACCCCGAAAAAACAATTGATGAACTACTAACACCTGAAAAACTGATGACAAACCACTTTGATGTAGAAAAACTGAAGGAATATCTGGGAGATGAACCCTTTATAATCGGCGAAGTACTGTTACTGACTGTTCAAGAATTAAAGCAGTCCAAACAAAAACTTATTCAGTTGACGGAGAATCAAGATGTAATAGGGCTGAACGCCGAAGGCCACAAGGTGAAGGGATCGGCACTCACCGCTGGCTTGGACAATATGTTGAAAATAGCCCTTTATTTCGAAAACCTCGCAACATTTGAAAAGGATGCGGTGCTTAAGAAGCTTGAAGAATACATCCAAGAGGCAAGCCTCGTTGAGACGTTAATTGAATCGTATTTGCAGAGCAGGTAGTGATCTCAAAGAAATTTGACACTATTTTTCAACTGGTCGCGATACTTCGCACCAATTGGGATAATTTTGCCGGCAACTACCGCGGTATCATTATCAAAATCGGTGAGAAAATGCAGGTTAACGACCCAGCTTCGGTGCACTTGGACAAATTCCGCATGGCCCGTTAATTTATCTACAAAATTACCAATCGTAGATTTGATCATATAAGATTGCGTGTTGCATTTAATGCTGATGTAATCGCCTTTGCCCTCACAATAAGCAATCTCCGAGAAAAGAATTTTCTTGAAGATTCGGTCATCTTTTACAAAAATGAAATCACCCGAATATGATTCCGGATCAATTTTCACCGTTTTTTCCTTGTATTTTTCCAAGCCCCGCAAAAAATTATCGTAACTAAAAGGTTTGGATAAATAGTAACAGGCATTGGTTTCAAAAGCCGAAATAGCGTGTTCCTTATTGGCGGATATAATAATTAAAGACCCCCCATATTGACTATGCTTAAGTATTTCGAATCCATTCATTTCCGGCATTTCGATATCTAGATAAATGAGATCTATATCCGACTTATTCTCCAAAAGGTAGCTTAACCCCTCAATAGCATCTGTAAAAGATGCGTTTAAGATCATATCTTTTGTTTTTGAAATGTAAAACGAAAGTACCTGGATCGTAGCTGGATCGTCGTCAATTATGATACATTTTGTCATTTGAATTCTTTTTGTATAAATTATATATCCAAATATACCCCTTTTTAGGGATTTTTCAGGTTTCGTATAATTTTTGCCGGCACTCCGCCAACCAAGGTGTACGGAGGAACGTCTTTCGTCACAACGGCTCCCGCTGCGACCGTAGATCCCTTTCCGATTCTAACCCCCTTAAGCACCATTGCTCTAGTTGCTATCCATACATCATCTTCCACGACGATCTCGCCTGGAGTCTTCATCACCTCCCTGTCCTCTACACCATGAAAATCGCCGTCCATAAGTATCACTTGGTTTGCAATCTGAACATTGTTGCCGATAACGATGCGGTTGCTGGCAGACAAGATTGTACCGGTATTTACGAACGTATTGTTTCCGATGATAAGCTCCGCACGTGGGCCGGCGTAAAGTTGTGTCGTCCCCATGTGGGACCAAATCCGGCAATGATCTCCAATGGTAATCTTTCCTCGACCTTCTATCCGTGGAGCCCCCCTTACGGTCACAAATTTTCCGGTAGTACAGGAGCGCAACCGAATGAACCCATTTACAAGTCTCCAAAAAGCAATCCAAAAATCCGACAGCAGGTAAACATACAAGCGCCTTTGCTCAGTTGGAACTTCCCACTTGCGCCCGTAAATTTCGTGGCTTTTTTGCAAAAGCTTGTCGTTTATCCTATCCTTTATCATCATCGAATTTGTATGCTGTTTTGAAGATAGAAGGAGAAATATTAATTTCAAAAAAAGAGTTATTCTAAAAAAACATTACCTTTAAACATTAAATAAAATGTAAACGCAAGGTGTTATTTACATATATAAAAAAATGAAATTGGTATAATAAATTTTGAATCTAGCATTTTTAATAGCGTTTTTCTAGCATGTTAAAATATTTTATTTTAGGCTTATATCTATTTGTCAGCAGCAGTTTGATTGCTCAGGATGAAATTTCTACAGTCTATAACTTCGATACACAGGTAAGTATTGAGGAGCAACTTCCGTCACTCGACTCTTTGATTGCTATAGCGATATCGTTTCACCCCACGATAAAATTGAACGAAGCATTGATAGGTTCGGCGACATCCCGCGTAAATCTCGCCAAAAAATCATGGTCTTCCTTAATTCGGGGCTATTTAGACTACGGCTACGGCAATCAGGCCATTATCGCTACGGGGCCCAACGGGGGAGATCTATCCAACATCGCAAACGGCTATCGGGCAGGGGCAAATCTTAGTATCCCGCTCTCTGAAATCTATACCCGAAAGGACAGGATAAACCTTCAAAAAACCGAACTCGAAGCAACGTATTATAAAACCCGTGAAATGGAGTTGGTGATAGCGACGCAAGTCGTTGAGGAATACAACATGCTGATTACCAGTCAACGCCTGTTGAATATAAGGTATGCCATGCTTCAAAAGGCCAAGAGCAATCTCGCGCAGATGGAATTAGAGTATATAAGTGGTAACATTGATGGGGGGATATTTACCAGAAATGCCGAGATATATACCATCGCGCAGTCGGAATATGAGAACGCGAGAAGAAACTTCATGACGGCGTCACAAAAACTTGAAATTTTACTTGGAACACCCTTGAGTCAACTCATAAAATAACGATGACAATCAAACAGCTTTTTCTACTCCTGCTGAGAAATAAGTATTGGATAGTTCTTTTACCGATATCAGTGGCGTTTTTAATTTTTACGCTTACGAAAACCCTACCACAAAGATTCCAATCCTCTACGATCATATTTACGAACCCTACAAGCAATAAGGGGGTAAATGATGGCGGGGCAGTACGTATGGATTTTTATACCTCCAACAATCTGTTCGACAACCTGACACTGTTGCTCAAATCTAGGGAGACTGTTCAAGCGGCGTCCTTGAAATTACTTGCCCTTCACCTTATCCAAAAAGAGCCTAGCGATGCCGTATTTTCGGCGAAAAACTTTGATTCTATCAACCTACATCTTACTGAAGCGCTTCGAAAAGAGCTTGTGGTTCCTGACGACTTAGAAAAAACCTACACCTCGATTGTTGACCACCTCAGGCAATATCCCGAGTCTCCCATTGAATACATGCTACGGGAACATCCCCATTACAGTATTCAAGAGATTTTAAACAATATGTCTGTAGCCAGAAAGGCATCCTCTGATATGATGGAGGTGAGCTTTCAAGCAGATGATGCCGCTGTGTGTTTCTATACCTTAAAGTTTATTTCAGAAGCATTTATAGCGAGATATGCGCGAATGAAAGAACTCGAAAACGTGAATTCTATTCGCTATTTTGAGGATCAATTGGTTATCGCCCAATCAAAATTGCGTGTTGCTGAATCAGACCTCAAGGATTTCATGACCGAAAACAGGATTCTCAACTACTATGAACAGGGAAAATACCTCGATATTGCCAAACTTGAACACGAACAGGATGAGGAAAGGGCAACACGCCTGATGACGGGAACCAAAGCCAATCTGGACAAGCTTGAAGCCTTGTTCGCCAATTTTGAGATCCGACAGACAGTAATCCAAAAAATAAGCAAACTTCAAGATGAAATTGTCGCGCGCAACAAGCAGTTGACCGCGCTCAAAATCAACCGAAACAATGGCCAGTCTACAGAGGTGATCGAAAAGGAAATCGACGCATTTCAAAAGGAAATAGAAGAAGAATCGCAGAAACTTTTCAATGGAAGCATGTCCTATGAAGGTCTACAGCGACAGGAAACATTGGATGAGTGGTTAAAACTAAAGATTCAATATGAGGAGCAGGTACAGGCAATAGCTGTAATGCAAAAAAGAAAAGAGTACCTACAGGAGAAAACGGACGAGTTTGCCCCCCTAGGTGCGGAATTGAAGCGATTAGAAAGAGAGGTTACGGTAAACGAAAGTCAGTACCTTTCCATTTTGCATGGCCTTAATATGGCCTATCTCCAAAAATACGATTTGGAAATGACCTCCTCACAGAAACTTGTCGATGAACCCTTTTTTCCGAAAAAGCCGCTTCCCTCAAAAAAGCTTGTACTTGTCGTCGGCGGACTTTTTGGAAGCGGATTCTTTGTCATTGCCATGATCATCATTTCCTTTTTCTTGGATTCGACGATTCAATCAGCGAGTAAAGCTAAAAAGCTAACGGACCTACCAGTAGCTGGCGGCTGGATTAATGAATCGAACACGAGCAAAGGATTGCAGTTGGACGCGCTTCGAACTCGCCTAATCACCCAAATCTCAAACTACCTAAACCGTTACAGCAAAGCCGACCAAAAACCCACAATTTTGGTAGTTTACAGTTTGATGGCTGGAGAGGGCAAAACCTTCCTGATATCCAAGCTGATTCCCGAACTTATCGCAGAGCGGAAATCAGTCATTTACTTTGGGCCTAGAGACCCCAATAGGGCGCAAGAGTTGCCTTGCGAAACCCATTTTATCGACCCAAAAAACGATTTATTTGAAAAAGACAATCAGGTGTGGACAAAAAGGTTTGCAGAAAGCCAACATGATAGGATCATATTGGAATTGCCTGCATTCCAAGACCATCATATCAACTATACGCTCATCAACCAAGCAGATGTCTTGGTGATGGTGCTGGATTCCGAGCGAACTTGGAGCGAGGCCAACCGAACAGCACTTGACTCCCTAAAGCAGGCGGTACAGATCCCTCATCTAATACTTTTGAACAGAATGAAAGAGGAGGAGCTGGAGGAAATAAGCGGAGAAATGCCAAAAAAGCGGAGTTTTTTTCGAAAGCAAATAAAGAAGTTAGTTTCTTAAACAGGGTATGGACATTGCGAGATCAAATAAGGCGGTGACATTTGTTGGCATATTCGCCAGTGCATTTGTCATGGGCTTGTTTATCATCCGTTTAGAAGTACTGGGTATCGCGGCACTTTTTGCTATTCCCATTGGATTGGTATTTTTATATTGGGTACTTCAAAAACCTTCAAACGCATTGGACCTTACATTGGTATGCGCCTTTTTTGCTATTGGTGCGATAAGATATCTTCCCTCTCTTCCCTTGGGTCTGACGGTTGATTTTGCCCTCTTGCTGGCTATTGTCTCGGCCATTTTTCACACCCAGCTGAAGACTGATTTTACAAAATTAAAAAATAGCCTCATGTTGGTAAGTGTGATCTGGATGGGCTACAATGTTGCGGAGATCGTAAATCCCGAGGCGCGAAGCATGGCCGCTTGGTTCTATGCTGTGAGAGGTACGGCCCTCTACATGATTCTAGCTGTCCCTCTAACACTTCTTTATGCCAATAAAGCAAAGGATCTGGACCGATTTATCTATTTGTTTATGCTATTTTCCGTCTTGGCCTCCCTATGGGGTCTGCGGCAGTATTACATTGGGCTAGACGGGGCGGAAAACAACTGGCTGGATCAGGGGCCGAGGTCAACTCACGTCCTTTTCGGGAATTTGAGAGTGTTTTCCTTTTTTTCCGACGCCGGTCAATTTGGTGCCGGTACGGCACAGGCCGGATTGATGGCTGCAATCCTTGCCTTGGGTCCGTTCCCTATTCGAACGAAACTCATTTATGCAGTGCTCTCCCTACTTTTTTTCTACCTCATGATCTTGTCAGGCACAAGGGGGTCGCTAATTATCCCCGTGGGAGGTGCAATGGCATTTCTATTTGCATCTAAGAACTTTAAGGTAATGTTGGGGGGCTTGGCCGTCTTAGGTATAATCTTTATCTTTTTGAAATTCACACTAATTGGGCACGACAACTATCAGATTAGGCGAATGCGCTCCGCTTTGGATCCGAACGACGCGTCTCTGAACGTACGTAAGGAGAATCAAAAAAAGTTTAAGGTATACTTAAAAAGCAGACCATTTGGTGGAGGCATAGGTACATCAGGATCCTGGGGCATTCGCTTCAGTCCAGGTACCTTTTTGGCAGAAACACCGAACGACAGCTGGTACGTAAAGATCTGGGCGGAAATGGGGGTGGTTGGACTTAGTCTACACCTCACCATCCTCGTATTCATCGCGCTCATGGCCTTGTTGAAAATTTGGAAGGTCAAAGATGAAGGCCTGAAACAAAAGTTGCTAGCCCTATTTTCAGGATATGTCGGTATCATATTGGCGAGCTATGGAAATCCGATTTTGGGTCAGATGCCAACGGGCATAGTAATCTATATGTCTTGGGCCTATCTTTTTTTAGCTCAAGATCTAGACAAAGAACTGCTGGAGAACAAAACGTAAACTTTTATTCTGATATTATGGAAAAACCGCTTATTTCAGTAATTACAATCAATTACAACGGCCTTGAACACACCCGCGGCATGTTGGCTAGTTTCCGAAAAATCACCTACCCCAATGTAGAAATCATTGTAGTGGATAATGCCTCAAAGGAAGATCCGAGCGTACTTTCGGAAGAATTTCCGGAAATCATCCTGCTAAAGAACCCCAAAAACGAAGGCTTTGCGGGCGGGAATAACAGGGGAATAGAGGCTGCTAAAGGAGACTACTTTTTTCTGGTAAACAACGATACTGAGGTGTCACCGGATGTATTTGATGGCTTACTTTTACGGGTGCAACGTAGCGAACGGATTGGAATGGTCTGTCCGAAAATCAATTATTTTGATGACCCTACAATTATTCAATATGCCGGCTTTACAAACATCAGTCCGATCACTGGGAGGGGCAGTGGTATAGGATACCTGGAGAAAGATGTGGGTCAGTATCAGGAAGCTAGGATCACCTACCTAGCGCACGGGGCAGCAATGTTTATTCCACGAAGGGTGGTCGAACATGTAGGTATGATGGCCGAGCTATACTTTCTTTACTATGAAGAAATGGACTATTGCGAGCGAATAAAAAAGGCAGGCTATGAAATCTGGTATGAACCAAGTTCTATGATTCTTCACAAAGAATCTATGAGCGTTGGCAAAAACTCCCTATTGAAGACCTTCTATATGAGTAGAAACCGTTGGATTTACCTTAGAAGGAATGTTGATTGGCCCGTTTTTACATTTACGGCCCTTTACTACTTTCTGATCGCAATCCCTAAAAACTTCCTTTCACTCCTGATAAAAGGAGAATTTGACCACGCTAAGGCGTATATAAAGGGGTTTTCTCAAAGTATTTTCGTCAACGAACTGCATGACAATCCCAAATTAATTCCCCCAATGCTATGAAGATCGGAATCGAAGCACAGCGTATATTCCGAAAGAAAAGACACGGGATGGATATGGTTGCGGTAGAATTGATCCGCAACCTTCAGGAATTGGATAAAGTGAACAGCTATTTTATTTTCGTCAACCAGGTAGAAGACGACACCTGTATTTCAGAAACCGCTAATTTCAGTATTATCTACCTGCCACCAAGCCCATATCCGGTATGGGAACAGTATTTTTTGCCTATGGCCGCAAAAAAGTTGGGACTAGATATACTTCATTGTACAAGCAATACCGCACCATTCTGGGGAAGCATACCGCTGGTACTTACCCTTCACGATATCATTTACCTAGAGAAACTTAATCTACGGGCTGGAACCTGGTATCAGCGTCTTGGCAATTTATACCGCAGATGGAACGTTCCGGCGATCGTCCCTAGAGCATCCCGAATTCTCACTGTCTCGGCCTATGAACAGAAACGCATTCAGGACCATTTTGACAAAGAGCCTCCATCTAAAACGGTAGTCGTACACAACGGCGTAAGTGGTCACTTCCAGCAGGTATTGCCGAACGTCCAAGAAGAGAAAAGAAAAAAATATGGGCTTCCCGAAAAGTTCATGCTCTTTTTGGGAAATACCGATCCAAAAAAAAATTTATCAGGCGTACTGCAAGCCCTTCTTCATTTAGACAGGGAACAATTGATGACCATGCCATTGGTGATGCCTGATTTTGGGGAGGAAGCGTTACGGGATTTACTTGACATCCTGAATGCCAATCAACTTCGCGCAAAAATCCACCTCACAGGCTATATTCCGAATAGTGATCTACCAGCTATCTATGCAAAGGCGACGCTTTTTCTATATCCTTCTCTGAGAGAAAGTTTCGGTCTTCCTATCTTAGAAGCCATGGCCTGCGGCTGTCCGGTAATTACTTCCAACACTTCTTCGATGCCGGAAATAGCCGGGGAGGCTGCGATCCTGGTTGATCCCGTAGATCCAAAAATGATCGCTATGGCCATCAAGCAGCTATTGGTGAATCCCTTAGAACGAGAAGCCTTGATTGAACGGGGATATACAAGACCACCGTTGTTTAGCTACCGGAGAGGGGCTGAGAATGTCTTAACCATTTACAGGGACATTTTTAACCGTACCAATGGAAAATAAAAAGTACTGGCTGACGAGTGGCATGTACACCATGTTGCATCGGGGAATCGATTTTTTACTTGGGTTTATCGGGTTCATTTTCCTGGTTAGGATCTTTAATCCTGCGTCGTTTGGCGTATGGGTGCTTTTTATTACGCTTGTAGGCATTGTAGACATGGCTAGAAGTGGGTTTGTCCAGAATGGCATGATAAAATTTCTGGTGAATAGGTCTGCAACCGATCAGGCAGAAATCCAAATGGCATCACTTTGGCTCAATGCGATTCTGACAGTGATCTTTATGGGTATCTTATGGAGCTTAGCAGGATTCCTTGAGCATATTTTAAATGCTCCTGGGCTGGAAGAGGTTATCAAAATCTATACGTTTGTACTTCCGCTTTTGATTCTACACACACACAACCTTGTGTTGATGCAGGCTAAATATGATTTTAAGGCCTATTTTCTAGCCGGCATCAGCAAAAGTCTTCCGCTTTTTTTGATTATCATGTATTACTACCTTTACCGCCACGGGGAACTGACGTTGCCAGCACTCGCTTGGTATCAAAATGCTACCTTTCTTCTAGCCACCTTAATGTCCTGTTTTCAGGTCCGAAAATACATCCGGATGCGTTGGGGATGGCATAAACATTGGGGCCTACAAATCTTTCATTTTGGCAAGTATGTGTTTGGAACAAACTTGGTTTCCATGCTTACCAACAGTCTGGACAAATTCCTGCTGGGAGCGTTGCTTTCACCGGTTCAAGTGGCATTGGCCAATACCGCAGGTCGTGTAATGAACATGTTGGAAATCCCAGTCAACTCAATCGCTTCCATTTCTTATCCGAAGGCAACAGAGGCATTTGACAAACAAGATCTGGAGGAAGTAGGCAAAATCTATGAAAAGACCATCGGGATGATGCTGAGTATGACACTTCCGTTCCTGCTTTTAAACCTGCTCTTTGCGAAGTATATTGTTTTATTTATAGCGGGGGAAAGCTATCTGGAAGCGGTTCCCTTCTTACAGGTAGTGGCCTTTCTAGCCGTGATAAGGCCTTTTGACAGGCAATCAGGTGTCTTTTTGGATGCCATAGGGAAGCCGTTCTTTAATATGATTATGGTCTTTGGTACCTTTATTTATGGCGCCCTTTTCACCTATTTGTTAATCAAAGGTGTTGGCCTTTTGGGTGCTGCATACGGTCTCGTGATAGCCGTAGGCCTTACCGCTGGCATAAAGCAGGTTATACTGAAAAAATTTATTCCTATCAGGCCGGAACGCGCATTTAGGTATGCATTGGCTTTCTACCCAGAAATCTACCGATCCGGAATACAAAAGCTTTTCAAAAAGGGTTGAATAGCTGGACCCGGTTTTGTATCTTAGCCATAGATCGAATCAAACCGTTAGAACCATGCATGCCTCCTTTCATTTCGAACTTTTTGACAAGATAAAAAACGACACTGATTATCTAACTACCTGTTTTCGTAAAGTATTGGAGAATCTCGGCGAGCAAGAATTGGCAGAACTCCTCAAACTTCTGCAAGAAGGAAAAAAACCTACACCGAATTCACAACAATCTGAGAAACATATTCAGGTGATAAGCATCTACCTTCAGTACATGAACTTGGTTGAAGAAAATGCTTCAGTTCAATTTAGGAGGAAACTTGCAGATCATAATGGAATGGCTGCTGTAAGGGGATCTTGGTCCGAAACCTTAAGCCACTGGATGAAGCAAGGGCTATCTGAAAGTCAAATGCTTCAGATGATAAAGAACACGACGGTAATGCCTGTACTCACGGCACATCCTACCGAATCAAAACGGGTTTCTGTTTTGGACCTACATCGGGAACTCTACCTGAAACTTGTCTTATTAGAAAACCCAACTTTTTCTACGTCGGAGAGGGAGATATTGACCGAGGAAATAATGACCATACTTGAACGTTGGTGGCGTACGGGAGAAGTCTCTTTGGAAAAACCTACCGTACAAAAGGAACGGAGCAACGTGTTGCATTACTTCACAAAGGTGTTTCCCGCAGCCCTAAGAAAAAGCGATCAATTGCTAAAACAAAGTTGGATACAAGCCGGACAGTCCAAAGAAGCAATGCTTAATCCAATGTACTATCCAAAGATGAGGTTTTATAGCTGGGTCGGCGGTGACCGGGATGGCCACCCCTATGTCTCTGCCGAACTGACCCGAGAAACCTTACAGACACACAGACAGGCAGCTCTTACCCTTTTGGATACCGAATTAGCATTATTAGCTGGTCGGATGAGTTTTTCTGAACTACGGAATCCTGCTCCTGCCCAGCTGACAGCTGCAATCAGCACCTTGGAGAAACGGTATGGAACAGAAGGGCAGCAGGCTGTAAAGCGAAATGAGTTTGAACCCTGGCGGCAATACATCAACTTGCTGCGGCTTGGGCTGTCGACTACGCCGAAATTGGGGTCTGGAAGTGAAAAGCAGGCCTACTTGAAAGCGGAGGACATTCAGCCCGATCTGAACGTGCTACGTGATAGCTTGAAGGACATCGGCTCAAGCCACCTTATCGCCGAGTTATTTTTCCCCCTCGAGCGGCTGTTCGGGTGTTTCGGCTTTCACTTAGCAAAACTGGACATCCGGCAAAATAGCGCCTTTCATGAAAAGGCGATCGCGCAAATGGTGAACGTCACCTTTCCCGAGAATAAGTGCTATACCACCTGGGATGAAGCCGAACGAGTCGCCTTTCTGAGCGAAGAAATGAAAAGCCAGCGCCCATTTGCTACAGCCGGCTTTAAATTTGGCCATGAAGCCGATATGGTACTTGCCTGTTATCGTGAAGTTTACGAACATGTCTCCCAATACGAAGCAGACGGCATCGGGTCCTTTATCGTGAGCATGACGAGAAACCTTAGCGACCTTTTGGCCGTGTACTTTTTCCTGAGGGAAGTAGGCTTGGCAGATCGGTCGTTTCCCGTTGTACCCCTCTTTGAGACCATAGAAGATTTGCGCAATGCCACACATGTTATGGATCAATTGTTGTCTCATCCACTTCACAAACACCATTTATCGCGGTTAGCGATGGTTCAAGAAGTAATGCTTGGTTACAGTGACAGTAACAAAGACGGTGGAATAATGAGCAGTAGGTGGGAAATATATAAAGCAGAACAAACGCTGACGGATCTAGCAAAAAAACATGGAGTACGTATACGGTTTTTTCACGGTATCGGTGGCACCATAAGTCGCGGGGGTGGAAAATACCACCGGTTTTTGGAAAGTATGCCTTCGGGAAGCATGAGCGGTGAAATGAAGCTCACCGTTCAAGGAGAGACTATTGCACAACAATTTGCCAATTTACTTAACGCCACCTATAATCTCGAAATGCTCTTATCCGGTGTGGCGAGGCAGGTAGGGCAATCCGATTTTCCTTCCTCGCAGGATGAATTTCCGGTAGCAGCTTTGGAGTTATTGTCCAATGAGTCGTTCAAAGCCTATACGGAGTTGATTTATCATCCAGATTTCATCACGTTTTATGGGGAAGCGACACCCATTGATGTGCTCGAACTTAGCAAGATCGGTTCCCGGCCGGCCAGACGGACTGGAACACGTACCTTAGGTGACCTTCGGGCTATTCCATGGGTATTTAGTTGGAGCCAGTCCCGCTTTAACCTTACCGGTTGGTATGGTATAGGGAAAGCGCTTCAAATCCTGAGAACGCAAAAGCCTGATTCGTATGCGCTGCTGAAGCAATATGCGGACAAATGGCCCCTATGGAGGTACGTACTCATACAGGTCGAAACAAATGTTATGAATGCCGATCCGGAATGGATGATTGCGTATTCGGCGTTAGTTTCAGACCCTGCGGTCAGAGGATATTTTACCGATCTTATCACAGAAGAACATACATTGACACTGCATGAAATAAGCCGCCTATTTAACGAGCAACGCAGTATTCGCCGTAGAAGTTTGATAGATAATTTAGAACGCAGACAACATGCGTTGGGCTATCTTCACAATTTACAGTTATACTACCTCAAAAAGTGGCGTGCCGCCAAGGGTACAGATCCAACGCTAGAAGAAAAACTTATTACGAAGCTTTTGGAAATAACAACGGCACTGGCAAGTGGACTTAAGAATACAGGATAAAAGCCTATGATGTTCTCATACGTTCCACCATTTTCCCAAATGGTCAAATTCTTTTGACCTTTTGGCCCATACATCAGCTAATTCTACAGTTACGGAGTGGTCCGTCACCATAAAATCTTTATTTGCCCGACGGATGTTCATAAAACCGGCAAGCTGTCCCCAAACGAAAAGTGGAATAGTAGGAACTGCGGCAAGGACTTTAGCCGGTGTCCGATTGAGCAACAAACTAAGCATAAATCCACTTATAAATACACCTATACTTAGAGCTATTACAAATCCCAACATTGGATAGACAAAAAGGGATACGCCAAGCAATACCAATGCCCCACCTATCAGCATCACCATAGGCGGCATCAATACGGTAAGGCAAAAAAGGAACACATTCCAATCCAGACGCGCCATACCTTTGCCCAACGCCTTTAGCGCCTGAAAGCTATGCCTAAAATAGCTATTGAGCCATCGACCCCGTTGCTTGCCAATCTGTTGGGATGAACTGATTTTCTCATCAAACACTATGGCCGCTGGCGCATAGGCAATCCGAATTCCTTGGCTTACGAGCTGCAGCTGTAGTGATTTGTCTTCGGAGACAACCACACCATTTGCTTGGAGCTCTTTCATTTCATGTGCAATATTTTCTTTGTATAGATCCTTCTTAATAGACATGCCCGAACCTGCGATCGTAGATGATGCACCCAACCGAAAGGGAACGTTTCTCACCGAATAGTCATAGTAGTACTCTCCAAGTGCATCCAAGGCGGCATAGGTAGTATCGATGTTTTTTGCAATACGTTTCCCTTGT
>WGNT01000165.1 GCA_016124425.1 Cytophagales bacterium | reverse complement strand
TGCTGCATGAGCTGGGGCACTTAATGGGCTTGGTAAATAACGGGACTTCGATGGTTCATGATCATGAAGACGAAGAGTTCGAATCTCATTGCGATAATCAAAATTGCCTCATGTATTGGGCTGTAGAAACCAGTAGAGGACTGAATCTGATGGGCGGTAGCCTGCCTGTATTGGATGAAAACTGTAAGAAAGATATTTTAGCAAACGGCGGGAAATAAATAAGAACGTCCCGATTACTGAATCAACCGGGACGTTTTTATGCGTTAGTTCATGTTGAAAGGTTCGGGGGTCTTTTTGGAAAGTCTCCAAGCAATGCCAACGTTGATGAGATAATCTGCAAAGGCGGCGTCTCCATGCCTATAGTTGGTAGGAGTGGAGGCTTCTATATCGGTCACACTTCTCGTTCTGTTGCGATGCATCGCAACTGGGACATTGAGACTTACCGTTAAGTTCTTAACCATATAACTCATTCCCGGCTCAACAGAAACCACATACCCTGGCCTCCTAAAGCCTGCGTTTCCACCAATAAGGTCCCTGACGGGCACACCTTCTATCCTTCCCCCAAGCGACATCCCGAATCCGTGTACAAAAAGGGATCGAAATATCCCTGCCCTAACAGCGTATTGGTCGGGTACTGCCATGATAGCTTCATTGGAAAGGACTGGATTAAGTGTTTCGCGAAAAGTCCTTGTTCCGTTTGTTTCTCGAGGGTTGATTAGGTAAAATCCGTCATAATAAATAACCAGGTTATTACGCAGGAAGCGCAGCCCTTGTGTGTCCAATATAAGTCCCACCCCGCCGTCACCGGGCTGAATGGACTGGTCTACGGGCCTAACTTGCGGTATTCCCTCCGGGCCTACATTATAAAAGGTGCTTTTTGCATTGTAGTCTCCCGTAGGTAGTTTTACACTTGCCCCAATAGCGACGTTCCCTTTAGCGGCATTTTCTCCTGCAAACAGCCAATATCCACCTCCTAGACGCATGTCTGCCATGCCCCCCGAATAACTTTTATGTCTAGAGGTTCTGCCGTGTTCATAAAGCGAACTTCGCTCGTTGTATACAAAAGGGAGAGAAGCCGCTAGGTAGAACCTATCGGTCAGTGCAAAGCTGATATTTAGGTCTACTGAATGCGACCAGTTGATTACCTCTGTGTTGTTCGCCACACGGTCCGGCTCCTCATGAGTTCCCTTGAAATGGCGAAATGATCTAAAATAGCGGTAGTTTGTACTGAAATTAATGTCTCCTTTTTGCAGCAATTCACCATGGTTTAATGAGTTGCCTACGCCGGAAAACTGTCGGATAGCTACACAGCCCTGGGCTTGTGCATCCAAATAAGCAATGCCCAATGCCATTAACAAGCATGGGATATACGTAAAGAATTTCATCTTTTTAGCGTTTAAATGGGATGTTGATGGTATGAAAATAAGGGGTACCCTATACCTTCCAAGACTCCCAAACATCTGTCAGATGGTGAATCTCGGAGTATACCTATGGGAACGATTCTGTCGCCGATGGTGTAAAATAAGGTGCCCTTTCAATCTAGCTATTTTCCAGATTGAGGGAATTACGAAAAATCATCCAAGATTTGGCGGTGGGGAAAGTACCTGACCTATCGGGTCAAGGTAAAAGAACGGTTCCTCCGAAAAGACAAAGCGCTGTAGTTCACACTGACGGGATAACACCGTCGCGCCGGTGGGTGTTAAATAATCTTTAACCGGATTTTTGCTGAGTACTACATCCTTTTGTTGCTCCGCGCTATTTTCCGGAGTAATGGAAAGAACCCATTGCTTTAACCCTAGTTGCAGACGGACTTTAGCGTGATCTGGAACATAGAGTAGCTGAAAGGCATCGTTGATAAAACGTTTTTTGATGCCTCTATAGGATTTACCGTCCAAGCTAAACGAAATGTTTGTCTGATGGAATTCCTCGTTGTCAATCATATAAGGGAGCCTCATCGGTATCTCCAACGTGCGGAACGGTACCGACTGCTCATCGAATACGTTAGATGCCCATTTAGATTCAATATGGTGCTGATAGGCGAGGTAAAAAATATAAAAGCCAAAATGGTACACCAAAAAACAACCCAAAAGCAATATGGATATACCTTTTCTCATCAAGAGTGAAAGGTAGCAAAAAATATCACCCTAAAAAAGAAAGACTGGTTAATCTTTAACTTCTTCGTAATCAATATAGTCTCCGCCTCGGATCGTCCCCGTAGTTTTTCCTTTTGGGATATAGTCTACATCTACGTTTCCTCCTCTCGGACGGGTCTTAGTGCGGTTTTCAGCGCGCTGGGCATCATTTACCTGATCAACAAATTTTTTCAGTTTGCTTCTAAGGAAATACTTTACTAAGCTGGACATAATCCAGCCAATGGCTATAAAGAAAATTATTAGTTTTAATATCATTTTAATAGTCTTTTATGGACTAGACCACTGTTTGTCTGTAGTTTAAGAAGCTACAAGCCGCGTAGAATGCAGTATCACGTAGCTATCGAAGTGCCGGAGTCCGATGTAGGTATAACACGACTTTCACGTCAAAACGTTTCCGTTCTTGTCGGTTATTCGTCGGCATGATGGAAATTTACAAAAATTTCATCGTAATTCCTACGGGCTAAACAGCAAGGCCCGCCAAAACTCGGGCAGGCCTTTGATGCTTGGTTACTTACTCAGGTAGATGTTTCTCTCTGAGTATATCTTCAGGAAGAAATCATCCATTAAGTCATCGATAAAGTATATTGCCTCACCGGTAGATTTCATTTCAGGCCCCAGTTCTTTGTTTACATTGGGGAATTTATGAAAAGAAAAAACAGGTTCTTTGATCGCATACCCTTTTTTTACAGGCTTAAAGTCAAAGTCAGTGACTTTCTTTTCTCCCAGCATTACTTTTGTGGCGTAATTCACGTAAGGTTCTGCATAAGCTTTACAAATAAAGGGAACAGTTCTCGACGCCCTTGGATTGGCCTCTATCACGTACACTTTGTCGTTTTTGATGGCAAACTGTATGTTAATGAGTCCTTTCGTCTCCAGCGCTAAAGCAATTTTTTCCGTGTAGGTTTCAATCTGTCGGATTACGAGATCACCGAGATTGTACGGAGGCAGCACAGCGTAGGAATCTCCAGAGTGAATGCCAGCCGGCTCGATATGTTGCATGATGCCGATAATGTAGACGTTCTCGCCGTCGCATATGGCGTCAGCCTCAGCCTCTATTGCCCCCTCTAAGAAATGATCCAACAGGATTTCATTATTCGGGATATCGCGGAGCACATTGACCACATGTTCCTCTAGTTCTTTCTCGTTTATCACGATTTTCATACCCTGTCCACCCAATACATAGGATGGTCTTACCAGAAGTGGAAAGCCAAGTCTTTTGCACAGTTCCAAGGCTTCGTCGGTATTGTGAATAGTTCCGAATTCGGGGTAGTGCACGTCGTTGTTTTTGAGTAAGGTGGAGAAACTTCCCCTATCTTCTGCCAAATCCAACGCCCTATAACTGGTGCCAATAATTGGAATATTGTATTTATCCAGTTTCTCGGCTAGCTTGAGGGCCGTCTGTCCACCAAGCTGCACAATTACGCCGATCGGGTTCTCGTGCAAGATGATTTCGTAGATGTGTTCCCAAAAAACCGGCTCAAAATAGAGTTTGTCGGCGATGTCAAAGTCCGTGGAAACCGTCTCCGGGTTACAATTAATCATAATGGTCTCATAGCCACATTCTTTGGCGGCGAGCACGCCATGCACACAAGAGTAATCAAATTCAATTCCCTGGCCCACTCTATTAGGACCTGAACCCAAGACGACCACCTTTTTTCTGTCAGAAGATATGGACTCGTTTTCATCCCCAAAAGTGGAGTAGTAGTACGGTGTCTGCGCTTCAAATTCCGCCGCACAGGTATCCACGAGCTTATAAACCCTGCGGATTCCCATCTCATCCCGCCTCTTTTGAAAAACCTCGCTTTCCATACAACCGACAAGGTGAGCAATTTGCCTATCAGCATAGCCTTTTTCTTTGGCGATTTTCATCAACTCATACGGGATGTTGTCCAACGTATAGGTAGCTATTTTGATATCCAAGTGCACTAGTTCCTCGATTTGTCGGAGAAACCATTTATCAATTTTGGTAAGGTCTTGTATGGTCCGGAAAGAAATTCCCAGCTTGAAGGCGTCATAGATATGAAATAGCCTGTTCCAGCTTGGATTCGCTAGGCTATATAGGATTTCATCTTGGTTGTGGATTTCTTTGCCATCAGCACCCAAACCGTTCCGCTTGATTTCCAATGACTGACATGCTTTTTGGAGCGCTTCCTGAAAATTTCTGCCTATACCCATGACCTCACCCACTGCCTTCATGGAAAGCCCGAGTTTTTTGTCAGCACCTTTGAACTTATCGAAGTTCCATCGTGGGATTTTTACGATGACATAATCGATAGCCGGTTCAAAAAACGCTGATGTACTTCCTGTGATGGAGTTTTTCAGCTCGTCGAGATTGTATCCAATGGCAAGCTTGGCGGCTACCTTTGCGATAGGATATCCGGTAGCCTTCGAAGCCAAGGCAGAAGACCTGGAGACGCGCGGGTTTATCTCTACGCCTATGATGGTCTTATTGTCCGGGCTGACGGCAAATTGCACATTACATCCTCCGGCAAAATTACCGATGCCGTTCATCATCTTAATGGCGAGATTTCTCATCCACTGGTATACTGTGTCCGGAAGTGTCATTGCGGGTGCTACAGTGATGGAGTCACCTGTGTGCACGCCCATAGGGTCGAAGTTCTCAATGGAACAGATAACTACCATGTTCCCGATACTGTCCCTCAAAACTTCAAGTTCGTATTCTTTCCATCCCAAAATGCTTTGCTCTATCAACACCTCGTGGGTGGGTGATGCCTGAAGGCCAGCCATTAGCGCTTTCTCGAAGTTGTCCGGTCCATCTACGAAGCCTCCACCTGTACCCCCAAGGGTATAGGAGGGACGTATGACTAAGGGGTAGCCTATCTCCTGCGCTATTTCTTTACCCATCAGAAAGGAGGTAGCTGTACGGCCTCTGCAGACACTGACGTCAAGTTTTTCCATCAAGGCTTTGAACTTTTCGCGGTTTTCCGCCGTTTCGATGGCGTCTATGTCTACGCCTATCATGCGGGTGCCAAATTTCTCCCAAATGCCGGCTTTGTCGCAATCAATGGCTAGATTCAGCGCGGTTTGCCCGCCCATCGTGGGGAGTACGCAGTCAATATCCGGGTGATCTTTTAGGATTTTGATGATCGATTTCTTTTCCAAAGGAAGAAGGTAAACATTGTCCGCAGTTACAGGATCGGTCATGATTGTAGCCGGATTGGAGTTAATCAGCGTGACGATGATACCTTCCTCGCGCAGTGATCTGGATGCTTGGGAACCCGCATAATCAAATTCACATGCCTGGCCGATAACGATAGGTCCGCTCCCTATAATGAGTACATGTTTGATGCTACTGTCTTTTGGCATTTTATAATGAGGTTTTGAGTAGAATTTACTTATGGCTAAATTGGGGCAAAATTAACCAAAATATTTAAACATACACGGCTTCTTCCCGATTTAGCCGATATATTGCCGGAATCTACCCCAAAGCTTTGAAAACTACCACCACTATGAAGAATGAACGAACGAACTTGTTTATAATAGGAGATGTCCATGGATGTTGGAATACCTATCAGGAAATGCTTGCTTGCTGGAATCCCGAGCAGGAAGTACTAATACAGGTAGGGGATTTGATTGATAGAGGTAACTTCAGCCCCCAGTGCCTAGAGCTTTCTCGGGATATTGCCAGTGAGTTTCCGGATCGCACATTTTTCTTACGGGGAAATCACGAACAGATGATGCTTCGCTATCTAAGAGGTGAGGACACAACCGGACATTGGCTAAGCAACGGAGGGACTTCTACCTTGGTAGGTTTTTCTGAAGCCAAGATTTCTGCGGAGGACTATTTGGAATGGTTGCATGAAAGATCACTCGTCTGGGAAAATGATTCAGTAATCGTCTCCCATGCGGGAATTACAAATGCAGATGACCCCTTTGATGTGGACAATCGAAATGGGGTTCTTTGGAACAGGGGCCCATACAAAGACGTGGGAAAAATTCAGGTCATCGGTCATACGCCTCAACTGGACGGCAAGGCTACCTTTTCGGCAAACCCACCTGTGTGGAATATCGATTCGGGGGCATTCAAAGGTGTTTGCCTTACCGGTATCAAATTAGATGCGAATGGCGAGGTTTGGGAAGAAATCAATATCCCTACCCATGATGCGGATATTAGGTAATCGCACTGAGCCTTTGCTTCGGCTCAGTGCGACCTTTTTTTAATATCCCGGATTTTGTAACAAATTACGGTTTAGATCAAGTTCCAGCTGAGGGATAGGGAATAGGTATTTTTGTGTAGAAGGCACACCAAGAATGGTAGACGCCAGCCCGGTTCGTGTGAAGTCAAACCAGGTTTCAAACTCAAACATCATTTCCCGTCGCTTTTCCTCCTGTACTAGCCGAGTAAATGCTTCTACGGATCCGGCAGATTCCACAGGGTCTAGCCCGGCGCGTTCACGAACGGCGTTGAGACTTGCTAACGAGGCAGCCGACACGCTCGACGCCGCTTTGGCGCTAGCTTCTGCATGAATTAGAAAAACCTCTCCCAGTCTGAGAATAGGGACATTTTGACCCGGCGGGTTAAAACTTCTGTACTTTCCTACATACAATTGCTCTCTGCCGGTATTGTCTGCCGCTCTTCGGATCGTAAAGTCGCGTCTTACGTCATTTTCCTCAAATATGGCTAATGCAGCTTCATTTGCAAAAAACTCTTGTCGCGACCCCGGGTTGGCATTTTGTACAAAGGAATTTGGGGTTTGCTGGTCGAACTGCAGTTCGAAAATTGATTCCTGTGAATTCTCCATCAACCAAATGGCGGAAAAATCCCCGATAAGTGTGTAGGTATTGTTTGCAATAACTTCTTCTGCGAGCGAAGCGGCAACATTCCAATTTCCGGCGTATAGGTGTACCTTAGACAGCAACGCGCGGGCCGCCATTCCCGTAGCGCGGCCTTTGCCGCTCCCACTACTTGTCAGGGGCAGATCGAGTGCTTGTGTCAAGTCAGAAATGATGGCAGCGTACACTTCTTCCACGGGATTTCGCGCTACCCTCAGGTCGCCGCTTGTCGTCTCTCGCGACGTTGGCGTTAGAATCAACGGTACCGCTCCCCATGCGCGTACAAGATTGAAATAAGACAGCGCACGTAAAAACCTCGCTTCCCGTACCAAGTTTTGCAGGTCGTTCATCGCTCCATACCCTTCAATTTGCGGGGCGAAGAAGATGATGTTGTTCGCGGCATTTATCGTCGAATAAGACGCAGTCCATATATTCAAGGACCATGGATTGTCAATCCGAATGTTGAAATTTTGGTATTCTACATATTCAGGGAAGCTTGAAATATGTGCCATGTGTCCAGCCGCAAATTCCGGGATGACAATAAACGCCTGCCCGTAACTAAAGCTACTAGTAAGGCTCCTGTAGACACCTATTACCGCCGTACGCGTCGTAGCCACATCCGTAAAAAACGTATTTTGGCTTAGCTGGTCGATCGGCTGTTTCTCAATAAAGCTGTCACATGAAAATGTACAAAGGACGATTCCGATAATGAAGGACTTTTTAAAGAAAGTAATCATGGTTGTTTCGTTAAAAGGTGACGTTTATTCCCACTGTAAATATCCGGGGCTGCGGATAGTTGCTGTGGTCAGTGCCATAAGCTATGCCGTCGCTTGAAAGGGCGTTTACCTCAGGGTCATAACCGGTAAATTTGGTAAAGACAAACGCATTTTGCACAGTCGTGTAAACCCGAAGGTTTGAGATTTTTAGTTTTTCGGTCAAGCTAGTAGGCAAGGAGTATCCTAGTGTCACATTCCTGATCCGAAAAAACGACCCATCTTCTACCCATCTTGTAGATACTGCGGCATTGTCCAGACTGCCCGGGGAAGGTCGGGGCACATCTGTAATATCTCCGGGTTGTCGCCACCTTCTTGTCCACTTACTGTCCCCATTTCCGCTCAAGTTAAATCCTGCTAAACGGTAGAATGCGGTGTAGTTGTATAATTCCACACCTCCCACAAACTGGCCCATGACACTGAAGTCGAAGTTCTTGTAGAAGAGGTTATTAGTGATACCACCAAATAGTCTCGGGTTAGGATTGCCAATAATCTGACGGTCCTGTTCTCGTCTTGGGGCGCCAAGAGACCCATCTTCAAGGATAAACTCTACCATACCGGTCTCTGGATTAACTCCGTGCATTACCCATCCATAAAATGAACCCAAAGGAAGGCCCTCCCGTGCTATATTGAAGTTGCCGATACCTCCTAACAAATCCCCTTCAGGCAGGGACATGACTTCGTTTCTGTTGAAGGTCATGTTTAAGGATGTATTCCAAATAAATTTGCCCGTCATATTTCTAGATTGGAGTTCAAATTCAAATCCCCTATTTTGAATTTCCCCCAGATTTGTGAATGTATTTTGGTATCCCGATGTCCGGGGAATCTGCACACGTATCAAAAGATCGCGGGTATTTTTTACGTAGTAATCCGCGAGCACATTTATGCGGTTATTAAACAGGGAGAAGTCAATTCCGAGGTTGTATTGCTCGGTGGTTTCCCAGCCCAACTCGCCGCTGCCATAAACATTGGGCAGAAAACCTGGCTGTTGGTTATATACCTGTCCACCTGAATAAAGAATCTGGTTCACGTAATTTGGGATTTCCTGATTTCCTGACAGACCCCAACTGGTCCTTAGTTTCAAATTTTCGACGAGGCCGTTGTCTTGCATAAAGCCTTCCTCGCTTAGTCTCCAAGCAACCGCGACCGACGGAAAATGGGCATACTTGTTTTGCGCCCCAAACCGTGAGGAACCGTCTATTCGGTAGTTAGCGGTAAGGAGGTATTTGTCTTTGAAGTTGTAGTTTACCCGCGAAAAATACGACACAATACTCCATTCCTGCACCCCAGCATTGGCCCCACTCACGATACCTCCCGCACTTATAACTGGGATCTCGTTGAAGGGGAAATTTGTCCTCCTTGCATCCGTGAATGAAAAGTTTGACTCCTGGAAGGACAATCCCAATATAGCATCGAAACTGTGATCGGGATGGAAGGACTTTTCATATTGAAGATAGTTTTCGTTTAGCCATAATTGATCCTTTGTGATACGGCTGCCACCGAGCCCTATGCCCTGAAGAAACCGAACGCCGTTTGGTGGAAGAAAGAAATTTTCTTCTATGGTGCTCAAGTCAACACCGAAGTTGGTTCTGAAGGATAGCGCTTCCGAAAATGCGTACGTTGCTCCCACGTTCGTGAGGATGCGGAGATTTTCTGCAGTGTTGGTAGGAAGCGTCATCCAGGCTACGGGATTTTCTCGCGATGTCACCTGGGGGTCAAAAACCCAGTTGCCATTTTGGTCTCGTACAGGCAGGGTAGGTGGAGCTACAAGCCCGTTGCGGATAGGCGCAGACCGCGAATTTTCTTCCTGAATTCTTCGATTAAAGGCAGAAGTAAGGTTTACATTTGCGCTAAACTTCAGCTTTTCGCTGTGCTGATGGTCCAGGTTCATCCGAAAACTGTATCGGTGAAATCCAGAGTTTCTAATGGTACCTTCCTGATTGAAATACCCAACAGATGTATAATACTGCGTTCTTTCGCTCCCTCCTGTTGCAGACACTTCATAATTCTGGATTGCTGCCTGTCGAAAGGTTTCCTCCTGCCAGTCCGTATCGACGGAAGTATTTAGCAGCGCTGGATTTGGAGAACCACCTTGAGGCCGAAAGCTCCAAAGATCTTGTATATATTCTACGTATTCCTCCGAATTCATAAAAGGGAGCCTCCGTTCCTTAGGTACTTCCGAATAACCTGCATATGCATTGATACTTATACGGCTTTCATTGGCGCGGCCCCTTTTTGTAGTTACCAACACTACCCCGTTGGATGCCCGGGCACCATAAATCGCCGTCGCAGCCGCGTCTTTTAATATTTCGATCGATGCGATATCGCTGGGGTTGATCGATGCCAGAATATTGATTCCCTGATCTGCTCCTCCAAAATTAAAATCCTGTCCGCCTATAAAATTTGTGGAGCTATTTACAGGAACCCCGTCAATCACATAAAGTGGCTCCGAACTGGCGTTTATAGAGGTAGTTCCCCTCACACGGATACTTATGCCACCCCCCGGTGTGCCGGAATTTTGGGTCACTTGTACGCCCCCAGCCTTTCCCTGTATGGCCTGGGTCAACGAAGGAAGAGGATCCTTCACCAGTTCGTCGCTACCGATCGTACTTACCGCACTGGCGAGCCTGCGCCTGTCCATAGTACCATAGCCGACAACAACAACTTCGTCCAAGTTCTGCTGGTCCTCTGCCAAGCGTATTTCGAAGTAAGTCTGATTACCGATCGTTACCTCCTGCTTTGCCATCCCAATAAAGGAAAAGACGAGGGTCTTTCCCGACGCTGGTACGTTGAGGGAGAATTCTCCCGATTCATTTGTAACCACACCAGTGCCTGTTTCTTTTACGAGAATACTTACCCCCGGAAGCGGTTCATTTCCAGTACGAGATGTGACTTTCCCTGATACGTCACTTTGTCCAAAGAGGTCAAAATGAAATATAAGGCTCATTAAAATAAATAAAAGGTGTTTTTTCATAAATATACATTGTGGTTTGTGGGTAAAAGTAATAGTAAGGAAATATAGTTTGTAATGCTATGAATATACACCGACTATATTAAATAATTTTATTAATAATTATTTTTAATCATTAATAAAATAAATGTATACTATTAAATAAATATATTTATATGAAATTGTAACCTAAGCTAAACCCTTACGTTTAAGCCTCGCTTTTCTAGCAGGATGATCAGAAACACGAACTAACTGCGCTAGCATTGCGAGTTGGAAGTTGGAGGTGGGTTTATTTCGGAAAAAGGAAACATCCTCGCATAAAAAGCATCTGAAACTAACCCGATTTTTTTAGACAATTGACCCAAAAATTGATAAATTTAGGAATGAAAAAATTATTGTTTTACTGGAGAGAGCTTATAGCAACCTTTTGGTTTGTGCCGGTAATCATCATTATTTTTTCAATTATCTTATCCGTAGGGCTGGTATACATTGACGGTCTGTACGATTTTCCACAAAAGGGAATCGTTCGTTTCTTTTTGGTAAACAGCTCAGATTCAGCCCGTAGTATACTGTCGACTATAGCTGCTGCCATGATGGGAGTGGCTGGAACGGTTTTTTCCATTACCTTGGTCGCATTGACCCTAGCCTCCTCCCAATTTGGGCCTAGGCTTATCAAGAACTTTATGTATGTGCGCCTAAATCAGGTGGTATTAGGGTCATATATAGCAACCTACCTTTATTGTCTGATCGTGTTGAACGCGGTAGAAGATGGTGAGGGCTATACCTTTATACCATCCCTGTCTATCCTTTTGGCCATTGTAGTGGCTATCATGAATATCATTCTGTTAATCGTGTTTATACACCAAATTGCCGTGAGCATACAGGCGGATAATGTGATATCCGAGATATCTAGCCTCGCCTTAAGTCAGGCAAAAACATTGTTTCCGGCAAAAATGGGTGAGGAAAAGGAATCTCCGCAAGCCATCGATCGCATTACTGCTGTATCCTACTACAAATATAAACGTTTCATTAAATCTCCTAAAAATGGCTACCTGCAATACGTAGACAGTGAAGCTTTGATAAAGCTGATAGCTAAGAAGCAGGCCCTTCTTGAACTTAATTTTAGACCCGGAGGGCACCTGGTTGAAGGTAACGATATAGGAATTCTTTTCACTAACACCAAGGTGGAGGAAAAATCACTCAATGAAATAGAAAGCCAGTTTGTGATCGGAAAAGCCAAAACTGCTCAACAGGATATTGAATTCTCGATCTTTCAGATGGTTGAAATAGCAGCGAGGGCCCTTTCTCCGGGCATTAATGACCCGTTCACAGCGATTGCCTGTATCGACAACCTCACTGCTATCCTGTCTTACTTGGCGCAGGTCACATTCCCTTCCAAATATCGTTATGACACTGAGGGGACGCTGAGATTAATAGTTAATGCTGTTGATTTTGAGGGGGTTTTGGATGCTGCCTTCAACCAAATAAGGCAGTTTTCAGGAGGTAGCCCAGCAGTAATCATCAGACTTATGGAGGCCTTAGAAACGATACACGGTTTTTCCTCCAATTCAACCATCGATCAGGCGCTTCGAAAGCATGGGGAAATGGTGTTGAGGGTAGGGGAAGAGACAATCAATGAGATACACGATTTGAATGATCTGAAAAGCAGAGCAAAAAAAATACTGACTGGAACAACGCCTAACTGATATACTTCTTTGGTCGGAGCGATAGGCAGAGGGTCGAAAAAACCTAGCCTAAGTTGGCCACGTAGTTGCTGTTCTTAATTACAACGTAATCTAACACGATGCACACTAATACGCATATTCCCAATAGAATGTACAAACGATCCACGTCGACCTTATTTCTCTTTTTAGTTTGTGGTACCCTTATTTGCCAAGCCCAGACAGGAGATTGGCGGTCTATCTTAAACGGGCAGCGCATATACGCACACGGGTATATCGATCAGCCCTACATTGTACAGACAAGGGATGGTACATGGGTATGTACGTTTACCACTTCTCCAGGAAAGGAAGGCGATCAGGTCCAATATATCGTAGCTACAAGTTCCGTCGATCAGGGTAAAACATGGACCGATCCTATTGAAATAGAAGCCGCCGGTAACGGTATTGAAGCGTCGTGGGCAATGCCTCTTATTACCAACTTTGATAGAATTTATGTTTTTTATACCTACAACGGAGATACGGTTAGAAATATGCCTGACGGACGGCCAATCCGGTCCGATACGCACGGGTGGTATTGTTACCGCTATTCGGAAGATAAGGGAAAGACATGGTCGGAAAGATATAGAATGGATATGCGACAGACCGCAGTTGATAGATCGAATGACTTTTCCGGTGAAGTCCAGATGTTTTGGGGAATTGGAAAGCCTGTTACAAAGGAAAACGATATGTGGTTTTCTTTTACAAAGCTCGGCAAGTACTTCCTTCAGGATGGTGAAGGATGGATCTATCATTCGGATAATATTCTGACCGAACCGGATGTGTCCAAAGTAAACTGGCGATTGCTGCCGGAAGGTGACCATGGTATCAAAAACGCGGCATTGGGATCTGTACAGGAGGAGTTCAATATTCAACCTATGAATATAGCGGGTGGACTTTATTGCGTTTATCGCACTACCTTGGGTCAGCCGGCGCACTCCTATAGCTATGATGAGGGTAAAACGTGGACTTCGCCGGAATTAATGCGTTATGCAAACGGGATGCCGCTGAGAAATCCCCGCGCATGCCCCAGGCTTTGGAAATGTGAAAATGGAAACTACCTTCTATGGTACCACAATAATGGCGGCAGGGATTATAGTCATAGAAACCCGGTTTGGGTGTCCGGAGGGGTAGAAAAAAACGGGAGGATATATTGGTCTCAGCCTGAGATTCTGATCCATGGGCCTGACCGCTCGTACGACACGGGGAGATTTAGCTACCCGGATCTTGTGGAGAGTGACGGAAGGTATTGGATATCGACGACGCAGAAAACAACAGCCACGGTTCATGAAGTACCGGCGTCATTTTTTGAAAGGCTGTGGGGGCAATTTGATGAACCAGCGCTTGAAAGGGTAGGCCTTATCACAGAGTCCGAGCGTCCGGCACCCGTAAAAAAAATCCGGCTAAAGGAACCCCTAACGATGAGAGAAGGTGGATTTGCGTTGGATTTTTGGATCAATCTCGAAAGCTATGGCGACGCAACTGTACTTAAAAGTGGAGTCACACGAAAAGGAGGCAGCTTTACCCTAGCCATAACAGAAGGGGAAAGGCTAACATTTTCGCTGACCAATGAGCGTGATACCGTGACTATGAGCTCGGACATGAACCGCCTTCAGTTGCAAAAAGAGCATCATATAGCCGTCCTTGTAGATGGGGACGCAGGAATTTGCTACATGCTCCTAGACGGAAGCATCTCAGATGGGGGTGGTGAGGAACTTTTTGGGTTTAGTTGGCTAGACAGTCTGTTTGAGAACCTGAAAGTAAAGGACCTAGTCGTCGGTGAATTCCCCGGTGCGATCAACAACTTACGGGTATATGGCCAACAAATGTTCACGAGTCAGTTTGTAGGTATTTACCGAAAGGGGCTTCCTACAAAGGGAGTGTCTTTAATGAACGAATAACGATCCTAAAAAGGATATCCTTGCGTGTACAGCCAGCTGCCTTCAGGGGAATGACCTGAATGCTGGTGAAATGAATTAGCACACGAAAATCTTTCGGGTTATATCCGGGATAAGTTTTAACCTTAAAAAAGTAAAAAAGATGAGGTACATTTTCGTAGCAATGGTGGTCATCCACGGATTCATCCATCTGCTTGGGTTTATTAAAGCGTTCGATATAAGTGACATCAAAGAATTGACGCTTCCAATATCAAAGCCCATGGGTATTTTTTGGTTGATAACGGGCATAACATTTCTAGCCTATGGAGGTGTTTACTTGTCCGGTTCAAGATATGCATGGCTGTTGGGATTTGTAGCGGTTGTATTTTCCCAGGTTCTCGTCATCCTTTTCTGGCAGGATGCCAAGTTCGGAACCATCCCCAACGTACTTATATTGCTAATCTCGGTCCTTGCCTATGGCCAATTTAACTTTCAAAACCTGATTGAACGTGAAACGCAGGTAATAATCCGTGGTGTTTCTGGGAGTAGTGGGGCTATTGTTTCGCCAGATGACCTTCAGGAACTTCCCGATCCAGTAGCAAGGTGGCTTCAACGCTCCGGTGCTGTAGGCAAACCGTATATTTTTGGAGGAAAAGTCCTGCAAAAAGCAGCGATGAAACTGAAACCTGAACAAGACTATTGGCTGCAGGCACGTGCTGTGCAGTTTACCAATATAGAGGTTCCTGCTTTTATATGGACGGTGGATCTCAAAATGAACAGGCTGATCCGCATGCGGGGGCGGGATAAATTTGAAAACGGGAAAGGGGAGATGTTGATAAAATTGAATTCGCTTTTTAATGTCGTCAACGAATCCGGCCCCAAACTGGATGAGGGCACAATTCAACGCTACCTTGGGGAGATGGTTTGGTTTCCTTCCCTAGCACTAAGCCCCTACGTCTCGTGGACAGCAATCGATGCCCATTCGGCCAAGGCTACGATGGAGTATCAAGGGGCAAAAGGAAGTGGCACCTTTTACTTCACGGATGAGGGAGACTTCATTTCGTTTTCGGCCATGCGCTACAAGGGCAACGAACCCGAAGCCAAAAAATATGAATGGGTTCTGTCTGTAGATGGATATGAATCTTTTGAAGGAATCAGGGTTCCGGCCAAGATGACGGCAACATGGAAGCTTGAAAACGCCGATTGGACATGGCTGCAACTAGAAATTGATGACATCGCTTACAATGAAAATGCCACCAAATAGTCTGATCGGTTACCACATTTTCTCCCCTGCTGCTAGATAATTTTTAAGAAGGGATTCGTTGAGCTCAATGCCAAACCCGGGCTTGTCAGAAAGTTGAATGTGGCCGTCTTTTACCAAAGGTCGGTCGTACCCCAGGATCTCCGGATCACCATGAAGCCCTTTTCCTCCCTCCATGAGGGGAAACATTTCATGCCCTAAAAACTCCCTCACGGAAGCGGCCAAGTGAGCGGAGGCAACCGTAGCGATTGTGCCTGCTACGTTGTGGGTAGCGACGGGCATGTAGTAAAGCTCGGCCAAGTCTGCGATTTTCTTCGCTTCGAGCAAGCCTCCTGCCATAGAGACATCAATTTCTATCATGTGGGCGCCTTGATTGACGATGAAAGGCCGGAAATCATCCCTGGTGTAAAGATTCTCCCCACAAAGTATGGGTGCCGGTGACTGCTCCGTGAGCTTGACCCATTGCTCATTATAGGCTATGGGTAACGGGTCCTCTATCCACCAAGGCCGCATCGGGGCTACAGCACGGCAAAGCCGCAAGGCGCTATCAAAGTCAAATTCCCAATGACAGTGAACCACAATATCGATTTCGTTACCCAAGGCTTCCCGAATATTGGCATAGCCGGTTTCATTCTGATCTACCTCTACGTTGGAGATTCTCCGATTGTCTATCTCGGCCCATTTCTGATTCCGCAGCACGTTTATTTTCACCGCGGTATATTTTTGGCTCTTTAATCTTTCGGCATACTCGGCACAGGAATCCTTATCTAGCCGGTCGCTTGGCCCTGAGTTGAGATAGGCCCTTACCTGATCTACATGAGACCCTCCGCCTAAGATCTTATGAACAGGTTGGCCGGTGATTTTCCCGATAATGTCCCAAAGCGCCATTTCTACTCCGGTGATGGCATGGGTAGCTATTCCGTGGTTTCCACCATAGTATGAGGTACGGGTGCCCATTTTGAAGACCAGTCTTTCAAGGTCGAAGGGGTCTTGACCTAATAGGATGGGTTTAAGGGCGTTCTCAATGATGTCTTTAGCCCCAAAGCCGCTCTCATCGTGATGGCATTCCCCGATTCCAACCACCCCTTGGCTTGTTTCGATCTTCACCAGTGGGCTTATCCGAAGACCAAGTTGGGTTCTCATACACTTCACGTCCGTTATCTTCACCCTATCCAGCCAGTTATCCGCAAGGCTTGGAAAATGGGGAAGTAGGGTAGATATCGGCAAGGTCTTGGCGATCTGCTTCAGAAAGATTCTTCGGTCCATGGGTATTTTGGGTTTATTTGATGCAATATAGGGGTATTGAGCTTAATTTACACCTAGTAAGCTACTTTAGCCGAAAGCTCACAAACAGGGAATAACGCTCAACACGTGAATTCAACAAGGTGAAAACAGACATCCCATTGCCATTCTCATAGCGCACCTCTGCCGAAAGCCTTCCAGCCGAAGCCCCTGCGCCAAGGAGGTATCCCTGTTCGTAGCGTCTCGTTTCAGAGAGGACCTTGCCCTCTTTCGTTGATTCTGAGGAATAGAATTTGGTAAACGTGCTGTTTTCGTTGGTCTCAGTAAGCGCAAGTCCGTTAGATATCCCTGCGTTAGCAAAAAGCCGTAACCTACCTAATGGATAGCTGAACCGTACCAGATTGTTCAACTTTAGGTATCCATACCCCAAGGAACCCTCTACGACTCTGTAGTCATTTTCGTCAGAAAACTCTCTAAATCCTCCCTCTGCCAGGTAAGAGGAAAACATAAGTTCATTATAAAAGGACCACTTGCGGTTGTTTCTGGGCAGGACAACATTTAAAGAAACACCGATAGATACTCCCGTAGTCGTGCCGAAATCGTAATTCATAATGTCCTGTACTGCCCGGGAGTTTTCGAAGCTAAGTACCGTGGAAGAAGCACCCGCCAGAACACCAATTTCCGTTGCGACTTTTTCACGGACCTGTACGTACGTTGGCATATTGTCCTTGCAGGCATAATAGGACAGAAAGACATTTTCCAAGCTTTTGGCACTGTAGCTTGAGCCTTCTAGTGGCTTTGTCATACGAAGGCAGTCTCCCAGATAGGAGGCCAATTGACGTCTATATGTACGGTTTTCGGTTTTCAGCGATTTTCCATCCTGTTCTTTCTGGTACACTTTATAAATTAAAAGCACATAGCTATCACCCTCTTTGATGTAGTAGTTTTGCTTTCCCAGAGACTTCATTCCAAGCAGTGACTTTTCCCCCAAAACCAATGCCTGAAGAAACACGGTGTCAATCTGTAGTTCCGGTTCTGGGTTTTTGTTCATCCCAAACGCGAAATTTGCGGTGACTTCCTTCTCTACGATGGCGCCAACATATACTTCATTCTTTACGCCAAACTCTGCAATGTCCAAGGCATTGAACACCTGTGGCTTTCCGTTTTCGTCGGGTTTAAAAGAAATTTCCTTTGGATTGTTTTCCCAGTTTCTGTAATCGATGTATCCAGAGGTTTGGGTTCCGTCGGCGGTCTTGATATAGCCGGATAAAAACTGTTCTTGGGCCATCGCCCCGCTAGCCATAAAGGCACCTAGCGTCAGTAGTAAAATAGGTTTCATATTCGCAGTGGTTGAAAAGGGTACCGATACTTACTCTTTCTAAAAATGCCATCACTTGGACCAAATCTGGTGACGAAAAGTACCGGATTCCTGTTTGCGAAATGTCCCTTTTTATAAAAGTAAAAAAGCCATTATAACGATGTATAATGGCTCGTAAATAAACAAACTCGGCATCAAATAAAAAACCTTCTGGCCAAATTAATTTTTTGGGGGATTGATCATGATATGGGCGCGGTGTGTACCGGGATCCATGATCCAAGGTGCGCCTGGTAACTCAGGACTCAAGGGTAAGCCGGTACTCGCTTGGGTTGCCCAAGGAATGTATACCACATACCTCAGATAGGAGTTTTTAACTTCGCCCGTCGGTGCGTCGTAGTCTTCCGCGGAAGCGCTTAGCACGTATAGCGTAGCCCCGTCCTTTGGCATTTTTAAACTGCCCTTTTTTGCTTCATCCTCCCGGATATCAAAGATCTCTTTAAAGGTTTTATTTTCTTTTTTCAGTTGTCGGCCCCGCTCCATAAAGGGGTCAAGGTCCTGATGGTAGCAGGACACACTGAAACCGGCTGCATTTGGATCGTCCGCAATGCAAATCATCTCATTGGAACCAGCCCTGAGTGTGACGAAATTCCCTTGGGAATCGTAGCCGTACACCTTAGCGCCGTCACGGTTGGCTTCAGGAGCAGCGAGGACTGCTGTCTTTATCTGTATCTCTTTTGAAGGTATTTGCTGTGCGCTGGCACTTAGCAGCGTTGTACAAAGGCATAAGGAAAATAAGACGTGTTTCATGGCGTATATGTTAGAGTCAACAAGAAATCATTTATACCTGGTAACAGCAATCAGATGCTACCGCTTAGGTGGTGAAATATAGGGAATTTAAATGCCTTATAAAACAATAAAAGCCAAGAAGGGGATAGCCCGTTTTTCTTGGCTTACGTTATCGGCAAAAGGTATACTAACGTTGAAGTCTAGTGTTTGTGCCGTCTACCGGGGTCCGATGTTCCCTGTTGGCTAAGTCCCAAGAAGTATGGAATATCAGTTTTGCCCTTTTTTCCATCAAGTCAAACTCAATTTTATCCACTGTATCCGTTGGCTGATGGTAGTCATCGTGTACACCGTTGAAAAAGAAGATCACCGGAATGTTGTGTTTGGCAAAATTATAGTGATCCGAACGGTAGTAAAAGCGGTTTGGATCATCTTCGGCATCATATCGATAATCTAGGATCAAATCGGTATAGGTGATGTTGTTGTACTCGTTGATAATCTTGAGCTGGGAAGACAGCATCTCCGAGCCGATGACGTAAACATAGTCTTGGTTTTCTTTGTCCTGATACTCATAGTCAATTCTGCCGACCATATCGATATTCAGGTTGTTTACAGTATTTTCCAAGGGAAAGATCGGGTTCTCCGCATAGTACTCCGATCCCAGAAGCCCTTTCTCTTCCCCACTTACATTTATAAAGAGGATGCTACGTCTCGGACGGGTTCCATCCTTAGCCGCCTTTGCAAAAGCTTCGGCTATTTCCATCACAGTTACGGTACCCGATCCGTCGTCATCTGCACCGTTGAAGATTTCACCGGCATTGTTGACGCCCACATGGTCATAGTGTGACGAGATGACCAGTACTTCCTCCTTCTTGTCAGTACCTTCCAAAAATGCCAGGACATTTTCGGTATCGACCATTTCTTTATTTTTAGTAACTTTAAATGTCACCTTCTGCGACTGAATGGAACCGGGGTCGTTTTTGGCAGCTTCTTTTAGCTCATCTACGGGGGTTTCAAAAATTTCCGCCATTTTATCAGAGCTCACCATGAAAATGGGGCGCTGTACGGTTGGCTTGTCGAAACCAAGCCTCCCTTTGCCAGAGAGGGATTTGAAGCGGTTTGCCATGCGGTCAAAGTTGGCCTGCCCTTCCATGGTGACTACCACCATTCCTAGTGCTCCTGCGTCCATGATTTGATCGGTGAGGCTTCCCGTTCTTTCGCCGATAGCCCATATGCCAACTAGCTTGTCGGTAACGTCCACTTTGGAGAGATTCTCTTCATTGACCAGTCCCAGAAATACAAGTTCGGCTTTCTGCGCCTTTTTCATATCCCCATCTCCCATAAAGATAAAATCCTCGTTTTCCACCAGCTTATTTTTTCCGACCTGAAAGGCAACTTCTGTCCATAGTACACTCGAAAGTTGAAATTTTTGAAAGTAGCTTCCATCTACCGGGCCTGCGAGGTCTATGGATTTGTAGAAATCCCTTAAGTAGTCGGCGGCCAGTTTTTGTCCTTTTTCCCCAGTATCCCGGCCCTCCAATTCATCTGAGGCCAAATAGGTCAGGTGTTTGCGTAGATCTTCCGCTGATATGGTTTCTGCATAAGTACTTTGCGCGTTTTGTGAAAACGCATTGATCGACAAAATGAGTCCTGTTATGACCCCAATGCACTGCTTTGCTTTATTCATTAGAATTAATTGGTTTTAATTGGAACCTACTTGTAAGGTTTTTCCTTATCTGAACTCAAAACTTATATAGTACCAATTCTGTTAAACGGTTGTTAAATGATTTTATAATTTACCTTCGATCCGAATTCTTTATACCTTTGTGAACGCGTTAAAAGGCAAGTAAACAACGCTAAAATTAATCATATTTTCTGCTTCTATGAAAATTAATCTTCAACCATCTGTTAAATTCCACCACCGACACATAGGGCCCTCCTCCTCTGATACAGCGCACATGTTAGCCTATATCGGTGCTTCTTCCTTGGATGAACTCATTGATCAAACGATTCCCAAGGCTATTCAGCTGGAGAAACCCATGGAGTTGCCGGAGGCCCAATCTGAAGCAGAATTTCTAAAAAGCTTCCACAAGCTGGCCAAAAAAAATAAAATTTACACTTCTTTCATCGGATTGGGGTACCATGATACCGCTGTACCGGGGGTGATCCTGCGTAATATCCTTGAAAACCCGGGATGGTATACGGCTTATACACCCTATCAAGCGGAAATTGCTCAGGGAAGATTGGAGGCACTGATCAATTATCAGACCGTGGTGATCGAGCTAACCGGTATGGAACTAGCCAATGCGTCGCTACTTGACGAAGGTACCGCTGCTGCCGAAGCCATGACCATGCTCCATGCTTCTAAGCCAAGAAACAAAAAGAACGCAAATAAATACTTTGTAGACGAAAAAGTCTTTCTTCATACTATAGACCTGCTTCGCACAAGAGCAATCCCCGTAGGCATTGAGTTGGCCGTAGGGCCGCTTTCGTCGTTGGATTTGACGGATCCGGATTTATTTGGCATCATGCTTCAATACCCCAATGCCGACGGTGAAGCGATAGGTTATAAAGATCTCGTAGATGCCGCAAAGGAGCACGAGGTCTTTACCGCGTTTGCGACGGATCTCCTTAGCCTCACCTTACTCACCCCTCCAGGTGAGATGGGTGCCGATGTGGTCGTGGGGACCTCCCAGCGCTTTGGCGTTCCTATGGGATTCGGTGGCCCACATGCCGCGTTTTTTGCGACAAAGGATGTTTTTAAGCGGCAAATCCCCGGACGTATTATTGGGGTGTCGGTAGACAAGTCTGGTAAGAAGGCCTACAGGATGGCACTTCAGACACGTGAACAGCATATCAAACGTGAAAAAGCTACTTCCAATATTTGTACGGCACAGGTGCTTTTAGCCGTAATGGCAGGCATATATGCGGTATATCATGGACCTAAGGGGCTGCGTGAGATTGCGGAAAAAATTCACGGACTGGCAGTGCTTACGTCAGATGCCTTGGAAAAGCTTGGACTGAAGCAAGTGAATCAGGCATTTTTCGATACCTTAAAGGTGAACGTTACCGCGTCTCAAAAAGAGAAAATCAAAACCTTTGCCCTGTCCCGAAAAATTAATTTTCGGTACGAAGCAGATGCGGTATTACTTACATTCGACGAGACCAAAACACTGGAGGACGTCAAGGCAGTAATCGAGGTATTTGGACAAGCATTGGAAGCAACTCCGGCGGATGTGTTTAACGCAGACACGCAGCTAAATGCCAGAATACCCGAGGCAATCCAACGTAAGAGCACTTACTTAACCCATGAGGTATTCAATAGCTATCATGCGGAGCACGAGATGTTGCGATACATGAAGCGGTTGGAAAACAAAGACCTTTCTTTGGTACATTCCATGATCTCTTTGGGATCCTGTACAATGAAACTCAACGCTACGGCGGAAATGATCCCGGTCACTTGGCCCGAATTTGGCCAGATACATCCTTTTGCCCCACAGGAACAGGCAGCAGGTTATTATGAGCTTTTTCAAAACCTTAGAAGTTGGCTGAGCGAGATCACAGGGTTCGCAGATACCTCTTTACAGCCCAATTCGGGTGCTCAAGGAGAATATGCTGGCTTGATGGTGATCCGGGCCTACCATCTGAGTAGGGGAGACCATCACCGAGACATCGCGCTCATTCCTACTTCCGCACACGGTACAAACCCCGCTTCTGCCGTGATGGCAGGAATGAAGGTCGTTCTGGTGCCCTGCGACGAACGAGGGAATATTGATCTTGCTGCATTAAAAGAAAAAGCGGCAGCGCATAAGGATAACTTGGCCGCTTTGATGGTGACCTATCCTTCGACGCACGGTGTATTTGAAGAAGCCATCCAAGAAATCTGCCAGACCATCCATGACTATGGCGGTCAGGTGTATATGGACGGAGCCAATATGAATGCACAAGTGGGCCTGACAAGCCCCGGACGGATTGGCGCGGATGTTTGCCATCTAAATCTTCATAAAACCTTCTGTATTCCTCACGGAGGTGGAGGCCCTGGCATGGGGCCAATATGCGTCGCTGCCCACCTGAAGCCTTTCTTACCCGGAAATCCTTTCGTAAGTACGGGAGGAGATCAGGCCATAACTTCGATTTCGGCAGCACCTTTTGGCAGTGCGAGTATTCTGCCGATCTCTTATGCCTATATCGCGATGATGGGAGGATATGGCCTTACTTTGGCTACTAAAATTGCCATCCTAAACGCAAACTATATAAAGGTCAAACTTGAAAACCATTATCCGATTCTATACACTGGCAGTCAAAGCAGGGCTGCCCATGAAATGATCCTGGACTGCAGAGGATTTAAAGAGGCTGGTGTCGAAGTAGAGGATATTGCCAAGAGACTCATGGATTATGGATTTCATGCGCCGACGGTTTCTTTTCCCGTTGCAGGGACGTTGATGATAGAGCCTACCGAATCGGAGTCCCTGGCCGAACTTGACAAGTTCTGCGAGGTAATGATTGCCATTCGCGAAGAAATCCGGGAAATTGAAACGGGACTTGCTTCCAAAGAAATTAACGTCTTAAAGAATGCACCACACACGGTAAATCTTGTGCTGTCGGATCACTGGGATATGCCCTACTCCAGGGAAAAAGCGGCATTTCCGCTGCCCTTTGTGCGTGAAAATAAGTTTTGGCCCACGGTCAGAAGGATCGATTCTGCCTATGGTGACCGGAACCTGGTTTGTAGCTGTATGCCTACCGAGTCTTATGCTGAAGTGGAAAAAGTTTCTTGATCTCCGCGGTAATTTATAGAAAATCGAGCATACAGAAGCCGTCAGCTACAGGGATGATCATCGCTGCAAGCCCCGGATTCAGATGAGATAGGCTATTGGAGCCTCTAAGATTTACTAGCAAACGAAGCAAAAAAGGGGCATTGCCCCTTTTTTTTAAATTCCTGATTCCCTACGTGGACGGGCAGTTTTATACCCTTCGTTGACTTTATTGCCGTCTTATAACAGCTGCGATTGGTTGAGGTATTGTAGGAGCATAATCGTTTTTCCGTCCCGTATTTCACCCCTTGCCATCATAGCGAGGGCGGATTCAAACGGCAGCTCAAGTACCTCAATATGTTCTTGCTCCTCGGCTACGCCTCCTCCCGAGCTAGTCTTCATCGCGTCTGCATATTCCGCAATGAAAAAATGGAGTAGTTCTGTCACAGAACCAGGGGACATATACGCTTCAAAAACCTTTTGAACGTTTTCAAGACGATATCCAGTCTCTTCTTCCGCCTCTTTTCGAATGCAGTCCTCGGCATTATCCTGATCCAAAAGGCCCGCACAGGCTTCAATGAGCATTCCCGACGCATTGCCATTGATGTACGTCGGCAGTCGGAATTGGCGGGTCAGTACCACCGTTTTTTTATTTCGGTTGTAGAGCAGAATGGTGGCGCCATTGCCCCGGTCGTATGCTTCTCTGGTTTGGGATTCCCATCGGCCCCCATCCACCTGAATATCAAACGTTACCTTTTCTAAGCGGTACCAGTTGTCTGAGAGCAGTTCACGCTTGATATTTTTAACGTTAGGCTGTTGCATCTGGAATCTCGTCTAGGTGATAATAGATCTTTAACCCCTTTTGTCGCGCGGCCTCGAGATCTTGGTCCGCTCCTTTTGATTCTCCGGGGATTCTCAGGACCGCGTCACACTTTTCCAAAATGCGGTGCGCCACGGGGTACTGTATTTCGTTCCAAGCGGCGTCGCCCGGTGCTTTGGAGCCGGCAAGGTGAAGCAGTGGCAAAGCCACCCATTCGCCGATAATCGGTACATGTCCCTTTCTAAAAATCGGCAAAGCCATGGCTTCTAGATTATCCATATTTTTCTGGATAAGCATTGGATCGTCGTTGGTCCCGCTGCGGTAGGGACCTGCAATTAAAATCATCATCGTTTTTTTTCTCAAAGTAAGCTCATTCCATCTGCTTAAAAAATAAGGTATATTAAGAAATCGACCACAAGCCCCTCAATGCAAGGGATGGTGATTACGGGGAAATGCTCCCGGTTATGAGTAGATGTGGCCGTTCAATAACGATTAGAAACAGCTGAATCTACGATGGATCATGCTTTTCTTTTTCTGATCGAACTTAAAAATTCCGGAGTAATACCCAGGTAAGAAGCCGTTTGTTTTAAGGTTACTTTACTGGCTATCTGCGGATATTTGGTGACAAATAATTCATACCGTTCTTTGGCGGGCAGCGAGAGGTTCTGTATGATCCGTAGCTGCTCGCGGCAATATGCGTTTTGCATTAAAATCCGAAAAAAAACATTGAATTTGGGGACTTCAAGGTACAGCTGATCCAACTGTTGCTTCGAAAGCCGTAGAAGGCTGCTGGATTCCACTGCCTGTATGGTGACCATTGCTGGTAGCTGATTCAAAAAACAGTACATGTCGGTGATCCACCAGTCACTTACCGCAAACATGACCGTGGCGTCTTTTCCCTCTTTATTCAGGTAATAGGCCCGCAATATGCCCGAGTTGACAAAATAGATATACTGACAGGGTTCCCCTGCCGCAGCACAAATTGAGACCGTGCATACTGTTCTTCCTCTAACAGCCCCAAAAAATAGGCGGTTTCTTCGGAGGAAAGATAAAGATGCTTATGGATATTTGAAAGGATGTGCGTCGTATTCAAAAAGGTAAGCTGTTTAAGATTGGGCAAATTACCGCCGTTAACTACCGGCAATTGTTTCTACAATGACATCCTTACGCTCGAACAATCCTGGTTGAAATTGCAGTCCAAGGCCGGGCAAGTCCGGTGGAGTTACGGTTCCATTTATCACTTGTGGCGAGTTGGAAAAGAAAAAGGGATCCCGTTCTTTCCAGTAGGGGTACACGCTTTCTACATAGTATAGATTCGTAACTGCCGCGGCAAGATGGGTGGAGGCGTACCATAATAGGGGTCCCCCCGCAGTGTGCATCATCGTCGGGATATAGTAGGTATTGGCCATGTCTGAAATCTTTTTTCCTTCTGAGATCCCCCCACACCAGGTAAGGTCATACATCGCAATCTCAGCGGCTTTGGCCTCAAACATTTCCCTAAATCCAAATCGGGTAGCCAGGCGTTCACTGACGACGAGAGGGATACTGGTTTCCTGATTCAGCGTGACATAAGCTTGCATATTATCTTGCAGTAGCATGTCTTCGAGGAACATGACGTTATATGGCTCCAAGGCTTTTGCGATGCGGATGGCACTCGGCAAGTTCCAAATGCTATGAAACTCACACCCGATTTCCAAATCAAATCCTACGCTGTCCTGCACCCGTTTGATCCAGGTAAGTGCCTGTTCGATTTCTTTTTTCGAAATATACTCGCCCTTGTTGCGGTTTCCTATCACATCGAAGGGGCAATACTTAATGGCTGTAATGCCCTGATCCACCAAAAACCGAGCAATTTTTTCCATGTCGGATTCCAGTTTCCATCCATTGATGTTTCTCGAATCCGTATAGGTATTATAGACCCGTATCTTTTTGTCTTTGGATCCTCCCAGTAGTTGATATATGGGTAACTTACTTACCTGCCCGAGAATGTCCCATTGGGCGATATTGATGGCCGATAGGGCACGCATTTCTGCGCCGCCTGTAACGTGGTAGGCATTTTGTCTGTATATGCGTTCCCATGTTTGTTCAATCTCCAGGGGATTGGTGCCGATAAGCTTTCCCGCCCAGCTGTGCCATTCAAGGTCTTTAAAGACAGCCGCACTAGCTTCATTAAAGGGATACGTTTCCCCTGTGCCTACAATGCCTAGATTCGTATGTAGCCGCACCCACATCCACTGCACGCCAGAACCTGCGACTTTCAAATCCTTACTAAACCGAACGGTTTCGATCTTAGTGATTTTGATATCTGGGGCCTGCCCCAATGCCTGCCATCCGAGTGGCGACAAGCAATTCACCCCCATCAACCCTAGCGCGCTAGTCGCAGTTTTGTGAATAAAATTTCTTCTGTTCATCTGCTTATGTTGTGTTTTTAAAGGTAATAACATGTTCCGTTGTACTGGGAAAGATTACCACAAATAGTCATTCCTCTCAGTGAAAAACTTTCTCAAAAGCATTTCACGCTGACAAAACGCGTTGCACGTAAATATTTCTTTTTTGCAACAGTTTTAGGAACCTAGTAGACCCAAATGGGGTGATTTTACAGCGGTTAGCTTTTCGTATTTAAACATACAAAAAACATTTGCTTTTCCTATGTCGCGTACAAGGGAAATCAGAACCGATATATCCGAAGCCATACTTAGGGATGGCAAAACGTAGCTGTGGGAAGAAGTGTTTTTTCCAGCCGATCAAAATGCTGGGTGTTCTCGCGGTGAAGCGTTTGCGGTGCTAGGATGATAGGATACCTCCTCCACTATTTCCCAATCATGTCGACCAAATAAAATCACATGTAGTGGAAGAAAGGTAACGAAACCATCAACCTAATAGGAAAAGTATGCCTCCGCCACAGCGTCAGCGCTTGTATTTTGTGGGGCAGGGTGAGTGGCATAGTTTTAGGACAGACGATGGAACGGGAAAATAACGAGCGGTCTTAGGGCCTCTAACGCTCCGGTAATTATTTTCTAAAAAATCGGGTAAGCATAGCGAGCAACGCTTCTAACGGCCCTTAGCGAATGAATATAAGGTTATATCAACTAAATGAAAAAACGATGAGATTTATAGATTCCAAAACACACGCCGTCCTAGACTATATGTCAGGAGTTTTATTTATTGTCAGCCCTTGGGTTTTTGGATTTGCCAACAACGATGCCGCCATGTGGGTGCCAATAATTGTTGGGGTAATGATCTTGGTGATGAGCTTGAT
>WGNT01000050.1 GCA_016124425.1 Cytophagales bacterium | reverse complement strand
GGAAGTTATGATCATCGAACCGGGAAAGTATCCAAACCGGTGGTCGTTCATGACAAAGAAGGAGTCGATGACCCGCATGACAATCCTAGTATATCTATTGATGGCGAAGGATACGTTTGGGTATTCGTGAGCGGACGAGGAAGGAGGCGCATGGGCTTCAAATACCGCAGTAAGCAGCCGTATTCGATAGATTCCTTTAACTTAATATCGGAGGAGGAAATGACTTACCCTCAGCCCAAATACATTCCGGGTAAAGGGTTTTTAAATTTATTCACAAAATACACCGGCATAAGGGAATTATATACTGAGACAAGTTTAGATGGGGTTAGCTGGACAGAAGACCGCTTACTGGTAGCCATAAAACGTGACGAAGATACCAATAGCGGCCACTACCAAATATCCGGACAATATGGCGATAAGGTAGCCTTTTTTTGTAATTGGCATCCAAATGGGAATGTAGATCTACGAACCAATATCTACTATCTCCAAACGACGGATATGGGAAAAACTTGGACGGATGTAGAAGGCAAGGTGCTGGATATTCCCGTTAGGGATATTGCATCCACGGCATTGGTAAAGGAATATTTCTCGCAGGGGATAAACGTCTATGTCAAGGATGTCGGATTCGACACCGAAGGTAATCCGGTAGCGCTTTACGTTTCCGGACCTGGCCACCAGCCAGGACCGGTAAATGGACCGCGTACGTGGAACGTTATTCACTGGGATGGAAACCAATGGAACAACCACAAAGTCGCTACTTCGGATCAAAACTACGATAGTGGAAGTCTTTGGATAGAGGGCGACAATTGGACTGTAATAGGCCCGACGCAGGATGGGCCGCAACTTTGGGGCGCCGGGGGTGAGATTCAACTGTGGAAAAGTACCGACCAAGGAAAAACTTGGCAAATGACAAAGCAAATCACCTCGAACAGCACCCGAAACCACAACTATGTACGTCGGGTCTCTAATGGCAAAGATCCATTCCTGTATTTTTGGGCAGACGGAAATCCAGACACCTTAAGCATATCCCGCTTGTATTTTGGAGATCGTAAAGGACGTGTATGGGCGCTTCCCTATGAAATGGACAAAAAGACGGAAAAACCACAGCGAATTAAGAAATTTTAACTATTCAATAGGATAAAACGAAAAATTTAAGGTTATTTGTACCGTCCTTCAAAATGCCTGCCCATTACGGAGTTCGACTACATCGACATTCCTTCCATTTTTCTTTTTCAGTTAAATTCGTTAAATTGTACCTGAAGTGGCAGGATGTGCAGTAATTATCCAGGCACTATGGTTGAGGCATCACAAAGATTTATTTTCAATTAAAAAAATTTATGGCAAAATCCAGAGAAACGTACAACAAAAAAGAAAAAGAAAAGAAAAGATTAAAAAAGAAGCAGGATAAAGAGGAAAAGAAAGAGGCCAGAAAATCTGTTTCAAATAAAGGTGGGGAGTTTGATGACATGATTGCCTATGTAGACGCAGATGGAAACATCACAGATACGCCGCCAGATCCTACCCAACGAAGAAAAGTAGAAGCTGAAAGTATTGCCGTCAGTGTATCCCGAAAGGCTGATGTGGAGCCTGAAGACCTGGTACGCACCGGCAAAGTTACTTTTTTCAACGCTTCTAAAGGCTACGGATTTATAAAGGATCAAGAATCCCAAGAAAGTATATTTGTTCACGTCAAGGGCTTGATAGATACCATTGAAGAGAACGATAAAGTAACCTTCGAGACCGAGAAGACACCCAAAGGCTTGAGCGCAATAGAGGTTCGCCTTGTCAAGAAAGAATAGAAGGCAGGGGTTACACTCCCGCATTTTATCTGTCAATCATTAAGTGCAACACACACTGCGCTAAACTATCATCAGTGGAATATTTCGTTTTAATGTTAGTCTGGGAACTTGCCTTTGCGCATGATCTATTTATGACATTTTTTCGGAATGTTCCCTTGTAATATTATACTTAAACATGCTATTTTTTTAAACCAATCTTTTTTGTTTGATGTTTAATGTGGTATGAAAACACTGCTAATTTGGCTTATTAGTACCGCTATAGTTGGGGTTATTGCCTGTAGCCCCGTAAAGACCGTGCTAACGGAAGTTGATCCTGAATACAAACTGTCTGATTATGCCACGTTTGCATTTCAGGAAACAAATGCATCAGGCGTGTTGAGCGACAATTACCAATTACACGTTAATTTTTTGAAGAGTGAACTTTCTAAGCATATGGCCTATAGAGGCCTTTTACCTGCTAGTGCTGATGAAGCAGAACTTTTGATTAATATCGGTATCCTTGTGGCAGAGAAGACCCAAACGAGAGAAACAGGCTTGTTGACAGATCCAGGTACTTTTAATTACATCGGACAACGCAGATATACATGGAAAAGTGAAACTGTAGAGGTCGGTACCTATAGAGAAGGTGCAGTGGATATTCATTTAATCGATGCGGAAAGCGATAAGGTCGTCTGGGCAGGAGTTACTACTGGTGTTATTCATGAAAAAGAAGAGAAATTGCTAAAAACAATTTCAAGGGGCGTATCTGAAATGTTTGATCACCTGTGATAACGGTTTTTTTAGTGATGGCCATGTCATTTATAAATAAGCGGCTATAGCTTCTTGGCAAAAGGCAATATGTTCTTTTGGTAACGTGTATCGGGAAGGGGCTATAGCCAACTTAGCATCCGCTATATAGCTTGCCAAGACCATCGCATATTCCAAGGGATGCATTGGATCGTCATCAGTACCGATTATAAGCGTAGGTATATTTATCCTTCCCAATGCCGAAAGTTCTCTAAAGGGAACGTCTTCGGGAAGGTGTTTTAATAAAGCGTATGCTGTCTGGGCCTGAGGGCGGGAGAACTGAGAGCATAACGACTCCGCAAAAGCGGGGAGCTTAGCCCGTTGGGCGATATATGTTGGGTTTTCTTCAAAATAAATCTTCCCCGTTTCGACGCCAAATTTCTGGATATAATCATGAACAAGTTTAATGAGTTTAAAATGTTGAGGATTTGGTTCGTTAATCCAAGCAGGACGGGTTAATATGAGGCGATTTACCAGATGCGGATGATGAATTGTGAATCTCAATGCAATGGCGGCGCCAAGTGAAATTCCTCCAAGTGTGAATGTGGTAATGCCCAAATACTCCACTAATTGAAGAAGGTCTTTACAAAACACTTGCATGTTGGCATCCGCTTCGGTGATAAATCGGACCGATTTCCCATGCCCTCTAAAGTCAAAAGCTAGTTTTCGGTAGCCATAAACCCGCTGCATCAATGCGTTACTCTGGCGCAGGTCAGCTCCAAGTCCATGAAGAAATAGTAACGGAGCGCCTTTGCCTTCGTCTGTATAATGAAACTTAATAGATCCGTTTGAATAAAATTTAGACATTTCCTTCTGTTAAGAGCAGCATCAGCGCTTTGACACTGATTGAAAAATACAATTCCATTTTTACGACAATATGGGAAATTTATTATCTCCGTCAAACTTTTCACAGCAGCTTTATTCCGAAATAAATGGAAAGGAGAGGGAAGCCCCTTTTATAACCGAGCTTTTCTCTACGCATAAATTTGGTATTAAACCAACTACTTACGAAGTTTGTCGGCTAATGATGCCGTCTATTTTCCAAACGCTTTTATAACTGACACCTTTTCCTTTTCCATGCAACTTCCGTCGCTATCCGTACTAAAAAAAGAATTGACGCTCCTATCGGAAAAAGAGCTTATTGAACTCATCACTGAGCTGAGCAAATTCAGTAGGGAAAACAAAGCATTTCTCTATTTTAAACTCCATGAACGGGAAAGCCCCCGTTTATTTTCGGAAATGGTGCAGGAAGAACTCGAAAAGGAATTTCAACTTGCCAACACCAAAAACTACCATGTAGCAAAAAAAGCAGCACAGGCTATCCGGCGAAAGCTCAACAAGTTCCTAAAACTCTCGAAAAACAAACCCGATCAGATCGAGCTTATTGGATTCTTTTGCCAAAACATGGTCAGGTATGGATATCTGGAACATCGTCACCCAGTTATTGATAATCTTTATGCGGTGCAAATCCTTAAAATTGAAACACTTATAGCTTCCTTACATGAAGATCTTCAATATGATTATATCCAGTTGGTCCATGGGCTACGACAAGATTTGCGTTAACCAAACAGACCGTTGATTCTGCAGTTTTTTGACCGAACATCCGACTTTCTTTTTATATTTATGGGTTGCAATCCCGAGTTGATTAAAAGAAGTTCCTTACCGTTCCTACAACGCATTGGATGGTAATTTACCTGCTTTGACCCAGAGGGCTATAATCTACCCAGAACCAGTCCATCCTCCAAGCCGGTATCTTCTGAGAAACTTCTGGATTTCCATTTCCTCGGTAAATGAAAAGTGGAAGCAAAAACATCCCTTTAACTACAAAAACAAAATTGATGTACAAACCCGGGCTTCTTTGGATCTGTATTCTTTTTATTACAGCAGATGTGCTTGCGCAAGCAGGGCTGTCTTTACCTGAAAATTTAAGTGGAAAAATCCCCTGGGATCTACGCGTGCTGTCCACAGCACCGGAATACAGGTGGCTATCCCAAGCGGATTCGGTATGGTCGCTCAGCTATGCAGGAGAAAAATATGAAGGAAATAACACGGACGTTTTTGCCTATTATGCGAGTCCCGCAACATTAGCGGGTGGGCAGGAGAACGACAGAAAATTTCCTGCTGTCGTTTTAGTTCATGGTGGGGGAGGTACCGCCTTTCGCATTTGGGCACTGGAATGGGCAAAGCGGGGATATGCGGCCATGGCTATGGACTTGAGCGGAAATCGCCCTTATCCCATCGAGGAACAAGATAATCCATGGGGCTCAAAGGGCTCACGCATGTCCTCTGGAGGGCCCAAGCAGGACGACGTGCATAAGTTTTTCAGGCTGGATGAACCCTTTACGGAGCAATGGCAATTCCATTCGGTATCGAACATCATTCGGGCGCATTCGCTTATCAGGTCTTTTCCCGAGGTAGATCCTGAAAAAACAGCGATTACTGGTATCAGCTGGGGTGGGTACCTGACCAACTTGGTAGCGGGTATTGACCATCGTTTTAGTGCCGCTGTGCCCGTCTATGGCGCAGGATTCCTGCATGAAGGCAGCGTGTGGGACCCACAGTTTGATTCTTTGGGCGTAGTAAGAACCAAACGCTGGGTAGATCTTTGGGATCCGTCCAGCTATGTGGGTAATGCCACGATGCCGATGCTTTTCGTCAACGGGACCAATGACTTTGCCTACTTTGTCGAGAATTGGCAGCGAACGGCCAATCTGGCAAGAGAAGTCCAATTCTCCATGATTCCCGAACTAAAGCATAGCCACCTACACGGTGCCGAACCGGATGAAATCTACAACTTTATCAGCCATCATCTCGAAAATAAATCTGAATTTATTAGTTCAATCAAACTAAAACAAAAGGACGACAAAGTAACGTATAAGATCTCCAATGCGCAGGAATTCCACCTGGCTTATACAGCGGATTCTACCCGAAGTCCTGAGAGGGTGTGGAAGTTAATGTCACTGAAAAAATCCTCTGGGACAGTTTCCGTACCATCAGAGGCTAGGCGTTGGTACATTTATTGGGTGGATCGTTGGGGGAATAGAAGGAGCGGGGAGGTAAACGGGATGCGGTAATTGAATAGGCTGTCTGTCCAGGATGTAGCCCTATTGTTTCAGTCTTACTATCCCTAAGTCTCTATGTCACTTAGTCCTTTTTTTCGCCGATTAATTAAATAACTGAAAATCAATACACTCAGATAAATTTGCTGATTTGAGGGATTAGGAAAGAATCGATTGTTTTTCTGCCCATTCCAAACCGTTTGGCAATTCCATGGTTCTCCGGAATCCATAAATTCCGCATCTCACGGAGCTGGCCGGCTGATGTCACGGACCAAGGCCAAGCAAACAATCTTACCCGGTCAGGTGAATAAATTTCTAAAACATGCCGGAGTGGAATTGATTGGATCAGGTTTAGATGAGGCGCCGATGGCTTATAAAGACATCCATCAAGTCATGGAATCCCAAAAGGAGCTGGTGGAAGTATTGGGATCATTTATGCCGAAGATTGTGCGGATGTGTGGGGATGAGAAGTTTCAGGAGGTTGATTGAGGAATTGAATATCAAAAATACCTACATAAAACTGCTCCATGCAATGCGAATCAACGGAACTCCCAGGTCTATTGCCGGGGAAGGAGATAAGAGACAAAAACACCCTTCACAGCCTTTGCCAATCTGCCATCAAAGCAAGCATGGAAGCAGGGCAATTTATTCAATCGCAAGTCAATCAACCCTATAGCCAACAGGATAAACAAGGGGGATCTTCCAACGCTTTTCAGGTAGTGACCGAAGTCGACTTTAAGGCACAGGAAATGATATTAAGGCTTATCCACTGATATAGCTCGAAATGTAATAATTTCAAAATGAAGTGGTAAGCGAAATCACAAGGCAGTTAACTCCAATGCATAATCGTAAGCTATAAAATGCTTGCCTGATTCATTTTCTATCCAACCTTTTTCTTTATGGCTAATGAAAGAATTCAGAAAAAGCATCATCCTTTATCTGGTCACAAATTTTTGAGAAGTCAGGAAATAGAAATTCTTTAGAAATTCCTTTTCTAAAGATATCCTTTTGATTGAAAACGAAAAAACGAATTGAACAAGTTTGGTGAATTTAGAGACTTGAAATCAAATTTAATCGGAAAGGAATTAAACATTATGTTAAATAACGAAAAGCCCTTTTGCGCTAAGGTGTGTTAATTAACAAAATAGTAGGGTGTGCTTTTGGCTTCGGCTTGCTGAAGATCAAGTATTACCAATGTGTCCGGTAAGAAAATTAGCCATTTCCTAGCCCCTGAGAATCGCGTAGACAAAACCAACTTTACCAACAATACAAAAAATTGAAAATAGAGCCACTCAATTGCCTGTGAGTTTCAAGCATCGAGGGCAGCAATCCGGTCGCTGCTGGGTAATGCAAGCTTAGTTGTTAAATAATCGACGAGATCGTCGGCAAACAGCCCTCGGGGAATACCTAACCGATTTGTTATATAATTTATATTATGTTAAATAGATTCACTAAACCTACTTTTTATATCCATCCTCTCATGAAGTATCCTGGCAATAATAACTCGGTCGGGCTCGACCGTATAAAAAAGTATATGTCGGTTTTTTTTAATGCCCCTAATACCCGGGCTTATATCACTGCGATCTAACCAAAGTTCGGGGTTGTCCGCCACTAATTGGGCAGCACCGATCAATTCGATGAAATAAAGATCCGCCTGCTCCATAGACCAATGTCGTACCGAATATCTCCATATCCGGTGAAGATCCCTTGTCGCTTCCATGGTAAACCTATACGTTCCCTTAGGCTCCATATTCATTCTTTATCTTAATAAGAAATTCGGCTGGATTGAAATCCTCCATAATCCCACTTTCTATTCCTTTCTTTATCTCGCTTCTTAAAACAGCAACCCTATTTTCATCCTCCTCAAGCAATCTTAACCCAGCCCGGATTACTTCGCTTGCATTCTTAAAACGACCTTCATTGAGTTTGCTTTCCACAAATTTATCGTAATAACTTCCCAAGGATACTGATGTGTTCTTTCCCATAATATGTTGTTTTATCCTAAAGTTACCAATTTTTGGTAAAAGTGCAAATTCAAAACCTATAACTCTATTTAAGAACATATAACATTCTTTTAAATTAGATAATAAAATCCTTTTTCTCTGAAAACTAAAAACATAGCCTACTTAAGTGTGAATCGCGATGGTTGATCTGCTATATAAATCTTCTATGTTCAAAAAAATGACGTATCAGATCATGAAAAAAAATATGTCTTGTCTGGTTATATTACTCTCTCGCACTTTTAAACAATAATGTCTTATATGGTTAACTACTAACCATATAAGACATTTAAAAACATTTTACTTACTTACTTGCTGTCGGCTTCTCCATCGGATGTTCCTGAAGCAATTCGGTCGGAGAATAGAATCCCTTCTTGGCCGCACTAGCAGCCCTGACCTCTTTGACTTTAGCTGGCGTAACCGCTACAGCTTGGTTGCCAAAGGAATTCCGTACATAGGTAGCGACTGCTGCAATTTCTTCATCATTCAGCATCCCTCCGTAAGGTGTCATCGGTACCTGCCCGGGATAGGTTTTGCCGAGCACTTCTATCGGGCCCATCAACCCATTAAGAATGATCTTTATCAGTCTGTCCTGATTTCCCGTAACCCATTCCGTACCCGCTAGCGGCGGAAATCCGGATGCAGTCAAGCCTCTTCCGTCCTCTTGGTGACAGGTAACACAGAATCCTTCTTTACTATAGATAAGTTTTCCTTTTTCATAAAGAGCCAGTTCAGCTCCTTTTAAATTGGTATTTGATGCGGGTATCGCCTCATCTAGGCTCTTGCTTTTAAATTCAATGCTTCCACTGGCACTGATTACCACATCACTGATCGAAAATCCATTTAAGTGCGCCAAGGATGTTTCAAACGCTTTAAGCATCCATTCATCTTTTGGATATTCGTTGGCAATCTCAAGTATTTCAAGTCCGCTGGACTTATCCATCCAGGAAGCCGCAACAATTGCCTCTAACCTCACCCGACCATGTTCGTCGGCCGCTGCCTTCTTAAGCAAGTCAAGCTGATTGGGTACCTGATGGCCTGTATAGCGTAAGACCCTAGCGGCAGCAGCACGGGCTCTTGGATCGTCGGAATCAAGCACTTGTGCCAAAAGATCCTGATCCACCTTATTGAGCCCCCACGACACCCAAAGTGCTTCCAATACATGGTGATCATATTTCGGGTTGTTTTTATCAAGGTCATTCACCCAGGATTTTAATTTAGATAAAACCTCCTCCGTATCTCTACCGCGTAGCTCCGCCCGTGTTCTATATCTGGCACGAAATTCCGGTAATTTCAGGTTTTCCAACAACTGATCAATGCTTGCTCCAGCTATTTGAGGAGGTGTTACTAGCGGCCTGCTTGGATAGGTTATCCGGTAAACCCGGCCATGAACGTGGTCTCTAAGTGGATCTCTGGCATTGTGTTGCATGTGGCCCACTAGTATATTATGCCAGTCGATAAAATAAAGAGAACCGTCCGGTGCAAATTCCATATCCACAGGACGGAAATTTCTGTCATCACTTTTCACCAAATCCTGACGATGCCTGCTTCTAAATCCGGTGCCATCATCTTCGATCACGTGCTGCTTCATTCCAAGAAACCCGATCGTATTGTTGATCAGCATATCTCCTTGGACGTGATCTGGAAAATGCCTGCTAGAAACAAATTCCAGTCCCGAAGTGGGTCTAACGCGGTGCGCATCTTCGATTAGATTGGGGCCTTTATGGGTAGCTTCCCCATATCTTGGCTTTACGGAGCCGGGCATCATCCATCGTACATCCGGACCTGAGGTTTCGGCAAAGAAATTCTGCCCCCACTCGTCAAATGCAATTCCCCAAGGATTTGGAATGGGCAGCTGTGCCGTCCTTTCAAGGTGCCTTCTCGCCGGATTGTATCGGTAGAATCCTCCGTTTGTAGCTCTTACTGGTCCATAAGGTGTTTCAACGTTGGTATGAAGGAAGACCCCCTCCCCCATATAGATTGCTCCCGACGGATCTGCAACAAACGCACTGATGTTGTGATGGGTATCGTGGTCGTCAAATCCGCTCAACAGGATCTCCTTACTATCAGCACGGTCATCCCCGTCTAGGTCCTTTAGGATTATCAGATTGGTCCCTTGGGATACATATACTCCTTCTGGAGCAATTTCAAGACCTATAGGTAGATGTAGACCGTCCGCAAACACGGTTTGCTTATCCGCTTTGCCGTCTTTGTCTGTATCTTCTAAGATCAATATTTTGTCGTTGGGTTTCGCGTCGCCCGGCTTGTAATGCGGATAACTTGGCATTACTGCTACCCATAGCCTGCCCTTCAAGTCAAAAGTCATCTGAACGGGGTTTGCCAAATCCGGGAATTCCACTTCAGAAGCAAAAAGCTCCAGTTTGTATCCCTCAGGAACCTGTATTTTGTCCAACGCTTCCTGTCCGTAGAGGTATTCAAGGCTACCGTTTTTCTCTGGATTGTAGTTAGTCACTACTTCAGGGAGTTCGCGGGTATTGGCATCTGCCGTGACGAGATCGAAGGATTCCCCTTTATTGGCCGCCCAAATAGCTTGGTCCCTATTATCAGTCATCTGCCTGATTTTTTCTATTTCAAAGGGATAATTGTCAGGTCCAAAAGGATTATACCTTCGTCCGAAGACATGAACGCCATTTGGTATTTTATAGTCGTTATGCCACATCCAGTTTTTTTCCATCACGGCTTCATGGATTTGGTCTCGGAATTCCTCTGCCCGGCCTTTATCCTTTCCGAAAAGCTTGTCAGCTAAAAAAACAGAAAAACGCTTATATCCAGCTTCATTAAGTTGAAATCCGTCAATGGTAAGCGGCTCGTCACTGTCGGCATACCATTTTTTCGATGGCTCAAACGCGTTGATAAACAATACCTGATTTCTTTCTGCCACTTCCTTCATTGCCTGCGTGTAAAGTTCCAGATTCTTATTTTCATTGGTACCGTCTGGCAAATCATAAAGTGATGACAAGTCTTCAAAAGCGATAGGCGAAACTAACGCCAATTGTGCGGGAAGGTTGCCGTTATAGTTCTGGCCCTTCGTATGTTCTATAAAGGCCTGCAATTCCTCTTTCCAAAGTTCAACACCTTCAAGCCCTTGAAAGCTTTCATTGTATCCAAAAAAACCTACGATAATATCTGCTTTCAATCGGGTAAGCCACTCGTCCGGGTACTCCAAATGCCCCTCACTTCCTGATGGGGTTGCCAATTCAGTTTGGAATTTTTCGGCACCCGGAAATGCCCATGGTGTTTTTCTTCCGGAGTGAGCCCTAAAGCCGGGCGTATCCCCAGCATCACTCATATTGCGTATAAAAAGAAGGGAATCAGGATACCTGACGTGCATTTCCGTCTCAAAATGACCATAGTTCATCATGCGCGATCCTAGGTTGTTTCCGATCAGCATGATATGGTCTCCCTTTCTCAAAGCTAGCGTTTCTTCCTCAGGCCCACAACTAAAAGCAGTCCAAGCTAGTAAGAGGAACAAAAAGCCTTTGAGCAGCATAGTCAAATTTCTCATTTGGTGTTGTATAAGGTTAATTTACAGATGGGATAAAGATAATTAGTAGATTTAATGGCTTATATCGCCCCGAAGGGTAATAAGTATAAATAAAGCATTTATAAAAGGAAATACTGTCCTGTACAGTCCTGTTATCTCGTAATCGCAGGTTTATCTTCCAATAATAGCTTAATCCCTACTAAAATCCTAAAAGAATTATTTGGCTGGAAATTTCGATACAGGCGACGATTTTTTTGATATCTCAGGAAAAGTAGCTAATCTTAATTTTCATTTAAGTATATGACAACTTCCCGAATCGGATTACTCTTAGGACCGCTATTATTTATCCTGATCAACCAATTCGCCACGCCGGCAGGGTTATCTGCCGAAGGGGTTTCCTTATTGGCAATTACGGCATGGATCGCGGCTTGGTGGATTACTGAAGCCATTCCGATTGCAGCGACTGCGCTTCTACCGCTTATTCTTTTTC
>WGNT01000032.1 GCA_016124425.1 Cytophagales bacterium | reverse complement strand
TGAACCTGACATTTTGGTTGGGCACACCATTAGTTTCAAGTATTCCCCTATTGAATGGGATCGTTTTTCCAAAGTTGGAAAGCCAACACTCGTTTCATACACCTGATTGGGATGGATTTCAGATGCGGTATTTTTCATAATCTCGAATGCTTGGTGGCGGCAACCAATCCTCACTGTTTCCCAAGTTAGCAACACTTTCTATACCTTCCGGCATGGCTTCGGGAGGTTCATCATAGGTCATAAACCAGCACTGCATGTGGTCATCGAGAATTCCATTTGCCGCTGGCATATAGAGTGTGAACATCGGATCTGGATTGATATCAATACCCCGAAGCATGGAAACAGTTGGATGGTCTCCGATGAATAAATTGGCTTTGGCCTTTCCGAACAGGTTTACCGTTGCTTTGGTATCAAAGTAGATATAAGAAGCCATAAGCATATTCCGGTATCGGCAGTAGTTCGTAGCGCCGATTCGAACCCGAAAAGAAGGGAAACTGGGTTTCTGCATTTCAATTCGAAAAGCGAACTTTCCATCTTTTTCGTATTGGCTGCTAACCATTTCATCGGTATCGATAAAGTCGAGATTAGCCTGATGCTTAGGCATCCCCCATATGCCCTTTCCGCCTTTTACGGATATCTCTGAACTAACCGGAAGGTCCAAAATGTACTGGCCTGTACCGAAGGATTTCAAAAATAGGGCATTTAGTAAGCGAGGGGCAGGACGCCTCCCTTTGGTACATCCAATAGCAATACTATACTCGATGTACTTGCCAATGCTGGTATTTACGTAGTTTATTACTGTAATTATCAAAATCGCCCGCCCGTTTGGGAGCTTTAAGGCGTGGATTTCATTTCCTGGCAGCAAGGCGTTGGCTTTTTCCCAGTCACACGTAAACCCCGCAAGAAAGGCCGGCGAATTGCGGGCGCTTACCGGCATTTGGTAGGGAACCCCATCTACGAGTGCATGTCGGCCGGTGTAATTCTTAATTCTTTTTGGGGGCATGGCTCATCAACCTTGGTCTAGTTCATCGATCATCAATGGAAACACATCTACATGTGCATTTTTCCCAAAAAAGATATCCAAATGGCTATAAGCATCCATCAGGTATAATTTATGGCGTCCCGGATTTATCTTCTCAAGGTATTCGTAGGTATTTTCTTGGCTACGTGCCAGAAAGCATTTGTTCTTTCTACCTGCAAACAAAATAATTCGCGCGTCAGTATAAAGCGGCGTTATTTCATAGTCGGTACCGTCGTTTCCTGCAGATGTCAGAATCCCCTCGCGCACACATTTCCTTATATGGCGGAAAAACGAGATTGGTACATGGGCAAATTCATACTGTATCCAGTCCATCGTCTTTTTATCAAGATTTTCCAGTTCCCATAGAGTGGGCCAGCCTGCTCCATAGGTAAAACTTACTAGCTTGCCAACCATTGTATCCCTTTCCCAATGGGTTAAGCGAACGATCTTTTTGATCATACGGGACTTGAAATCTGGAGCCTCTATTCCCCAGGAGGGATCCAGGTAGTTAAATAGGGTACCTACGACTGGAAGTAGCGCGTTGAGTTTGAACACCGAGAAGCGTGGAATGACAGGGTGTAGAGATACCGCATTACTGATGATTACCTTTACCTGGGGAAGTAATCCGAGGGCTGCGGAAATCATAAAGCTGGTACTCCCTTGGCAATGGATTATTGCCTTGACTTCTGGGTTCCCTGTGACCTCTACAATCTTTTGCACTGCGGCAGGATGGTCGTTTTTAGCCACTTGGTCAAGGTCCCACTCGTTGGGCGGGAGATCTATGCTTCCTCGCCAGTTTTCCAACCATACATCATACCCCGCTTCGGCTAACATATGGATGATGTTTTGGGAAGAAGGAGGATTAAAGATGTTGCTTCGCACGCCGGCTCCATGCACAAGCATCACAGGGCCCTTGCTAGCGTTCGGTGAGATAAAGCGCTTCAGATTACAAGAAAAGCCATCCAATGCGGTAAATGGCACGGTTTCAAACTGGGTATTCATACGTTTTGAAAATTTCCAAATCAAAAGATAAGTATAATGACCCAATTTCCAAACAACATTGAAGGACATTATTAAAAAACCGACATTTATCCTCAATTTCCGTACTCTTTAGTATTAAAAAACGTCCGCAGCAATGACTTGGTCCGCTTGTTATTATAATTTGTACCTCTCATTAAAAAAATGTCTCAGGGAAGTACTTCGCGGTAAGTTGAGCGTTCACCTGCTTTGATCGGAATGGGGAGTATATGGTGTACTGGAGGTAACGGACAGGTGGCATAGGCGGTAAACACACAGGGAGGATTTATGGCTTTATTGAAATCCAGCACCAAAAGCCCATCCGGACCTGCCTTATGCGCATACAAATAGCGCCCTCCTCCGTAGGTTTCGAGACCACTAGTTTCGTCAGCAAAAATTAAAAACAATTCCTCCGCCTCTTCAAACACATCAAGGTGATAGGTTTGTCCATCAGATTCAAAGGATACGCTGCCGACTGCCGGAGTAGGAATTGTCTGGCCCAATACATTGGCAAGTGGAACAAGTTTGGCTGGCTGGTAGGCCGTGAATGTAGCCACTTTCCGCCAGGAGATGTCCACGGGGAAGCGGTCGACCCCTCCAAAGGTCATGACTGCCTTGGATTCAAGATCCCTCAGCCGAATTCCGATCCTGTCTCCACGCATGATCACTTGCCAACGCAGCGTTCCAAATTCCATCGTTGAAGCGGCTTTTTGCTCAACATCGAAAACGGTGTTCATCTTTTCTGCCGCTACTCCATCCACTAGGACTCCATCTACAGCAGGTCTGAACATTACATGACGCCCAACCCAGTCGAATGATCCTATATATTCCGGATAACCCGTTTTATCCAAACTTATTTCGGTGTGCTCTGCAGTTCCCATGTCGCTGATACCTTGATTTAACCAAAACAATCCGATTAAATTCATCCAACCATCCTCAGCTACCAAAGCTTGATCCCGCAACCGTACAAATTTGTCAATCTCCGCCATATGCTCTTCCGTAGTAACTGGCAGTGGATTACGCTTCTGTTTACAAGCATTTAAAACAGTTCCGAGTAGGATAGCGATCATCGAAACAAGCTGAAGTGTATGAAATGGGTAATTCATATTTCCTTTTGACATAGTATGGTGTGAGTCTATCGGGGCCCCTTGGCTTCACAGCAACAAAAATCCAAGAAATTCCCATAAATCCATAGCAAACAATGCATTATTCACTTCTTGAATAAAATGCCGCATAAAAGCGATGATCTGATTTGGAATTGATCGTTCCCTACGTTTACTTTGCGGAACACTTCAGGAAACTGATTTATAAAGAAGAGGTGAGAGAACAGGCTCTAAGACCCTCTGGCAACCTTCGATGGTCGAAAGGTGCCAATACCTGCCCTGACTAACGGGAACGATAAATTAGCTCAGATGCTTAATCATTCGCTTTTCTTATTCTCAACATGCAACCGTTTGTCTTTCTTACGGGGAGTTTTTTCTGCATGCATTCGCTCATACCTTAGATATTCCGGCACCCATGACTTATAAACATTTCGAAACCCAGGCGGTTCGTATTGCGGAATCAGCTTCCAATCAACGGGAACATTCAGCGCCCATCTATTTAAGTTCCAGTTTTACTTTTGAAAGCGCGGAAGAAGCGAGACAGATGTTTTCTGAAGAAATTCAAGGAAACATCTATTCCCGGTATGCGAATCCAAATACAAGCGACCTAATCGCCAAGGTATGTGCGGCGGAAGGCACCGAAACCGGGGTAACAACCGCCTCAGGTATGGCCGCGATGTTCGGAAGTATGGCAGCGTTGCTGTCACAGGGCGACCACGTATTAGCCTCCCGTTCGCTGTTTGGATCTACCCATCAGCTGTTGACGCGTGTTTTCCCAAAATGGGGCATTAGTCATACCTACGGCGATATTAGTGAAATTAATAACTGGGAAAGGTTGATCACGCCCAAAACAAGGATGATTTTCATTGAAACCCCCTCCAACCCGGGATTGGAAATCATTGATTTGGAATTTATCGCCAAACTGGCAAATGCACATAACCTTATTTTAGTAGTAGACAATTGCTTTGCTACGCCTTACCTACAACAGCCGGCAAAATGGGGAGCCCATATCGTTACCCACAGTGCTACCAAATTTATCGATGGACAGGGAAGGGTTTTAGGGGGTCTCATTCTTGGAGAAAAGAAATACATTGATGACGTTCAATTTTTTATGCGCCATACCGGACCCTCGCTTTCTCCTTTCAATGCTTGGGTGCTTGCAAAGAGTATGGAGACCCTAGCCGTACGAATGGACAGACACTGTGAAAATGCCTTGAAAATCGCGGAATATTTTCAGGACAGCGTAGATCTTGAATTTGTCAAATACCCCTTCCTTGCCTCGCATCCCCAGTACCATTTGGCTAAAAAACAAATGAAACATGGTGGGGGGATCATTACCCTGACCATAAAAGGAGGCTTGGAGAGGGCGAAGCGCTTTATTGATGAGTTGCAGATGATAACGGTAACGGCCAACTTAGGAGATAGCCGAAGTATCATAACCCATCCGGCATCCACCACACATAGTAAACTTTCAGAAGAAGAGAGAGAACGCGTGGGAATCCTAAACGGTCTTGTTCGCCTTTCGGTAGGTCTAGAACACGTCGATGATATTGTGATGGATATAGAACGGGCGTTGGAAAGATCCCGGTAATAATCCCTCACCGCATTTTTTTTGTCCATGTTGTAGCGTCGGAAGATTATTTCTCGTCTAGGTGTTAGAACAATTCAACGTAGACGAGAAATGAAAAAATGGACATCGTTAGTTTTAGCTATCTGCTCGGGATTAATTGTATCCTGTGATTGGGGTGGAAGTGATTCCCCTGAACCCGTCGCTCCAAATCTCCGGCTCCTGCAGGCTTACGAGACAGAGATGGTTTATTCGAGTTCCAAATTTGCCATTGACCTTTTTCATCAACTTGAAAAAGCAGGTGTGGAAAATGCCTTTTTCAGCCCTTATAGCATCCATCAGGCATTAGCCATGACCATGAACGGTAACGATGGGCGGGTGTTGGAGGAATTCATGCACGTATTGAGGTTCGACGGTATGTCGGTGGAGGAAGCGAACAAGGCTGCTGAGGAGCTTACCCAGTTCCTACTAGCCGTAGACCCGAAGGTAACCATTTCAATCGCTAATGCCATTTGGTACAAAGAGGGTTATCAAGTGTACCCTGGATTTAAGGAAATTGCACAAAAACATTACCAAGCAGCTGTTGATCCGCTCGATATGAGGAATCCACAGTCCGTCAACGTAGTGAACAAGTGGATAGAAAACAAAACCCAAGGAATAATAAAGGACATGTTAGACTTCATACCGGCAAATGCCGTGATGTATTTGGTCAATGCCATATATTTCAAAGGCGACTGGAAGTACCAATTTGAGGAAAGCCAAACTACTAAGGCCCCCTTCTATGTGTCCTCGTCCAAAGAAGCTGAAGTAGATATGATGCAGCTGACGAAGCCAGGTACCTTCCGCGCATATTCCGATGGCGGCTTGCTCTATTTGGAAGTGCCCTATAGCACGGGTCAGTACACGATGGGCATTATCACGTCAACAGACCACACGCTGGATACACAGTTAAAAACCCTAACCTTTGAAAATCTGGAAACTTGGAGGCAAAATGCCAACGAAGCTAACTTTATTCTCAAGATGCCCAAGTTCACTATGAAACAAAAAATGGCAAACATGAAAGATGACCTCATGGAAATGGGCCTGGTTACCCCGTTTAACTTTCATCCTGAAAACTTCACCCGTCTATTCAGCAACCCTACGGATGCATTGAAGATAAGCCGTGTCATTCATGATGCATTTATAGAAGTAAATGAAAAAGGAACCGAGGCCGCTGCGGCGACGGTGGTAGAAATCATCGAACGTACCTCACTTCCAAGCACTCCCGCTGTCATTACGCTAGATAAACCGTTCGTTTTCTTCATTCAGGAAAACCATAGTGGGGCCATGCTTTTCGTAGGCAAATTGAGCAATCCCGAGCTTCTCAACTAATTTTAAGGCAATTTTTCCACATCTATAAACAACTATGGCTTGTTGTTTGCTCATTAAAAGCAAGCAACAAGCTTTTTTTATTCGAAACCTTTACACGATGAAAAAATTTACACCAAACCTTCTAATCATACTCGTTTCCATTTCCCTTTGGATGATGTCCTCCCAAAATTCTTTCGCACAGAAGCAGCCGGGAATACCGAGACCAAGAGGCCCTGTAGATCTTAGTGAGACGGCCAATCTTATCATGTTTATTATTCTTCCCGCACTGGTGATTGTTGGCTATTTTTTCTGGAGAAGTGCCTATAAAAAGCGGAAAAAACGTGAATAACCATCTACTAGGAGGCACATAAACGATTTGAAACGCATCCCAGCTTTTGAAGTGATCAAGATTCTCAACACTGGATAGGTGAGGAACTACCTTCCCCTCGCTCGCTCTTAACTGACACTCGGGACTGCATAAACTGGAAATAGAGTATTTCTGAGGAATCCGAATAATTTTTTTGATTAAGAGCCAACTGCGTTTCCACCACATTAGCTGTCTTGGCGTTGCGTAAGAAGCCATTTTTTTTCCCTCCCCCCTTGCCGATAAAATCCGGGTAACCCAACGGAAAGGCCTGCCGCGCTGAGACCGTTGCGTTCAGAAAGCCTTACAGGAACCAAAGGTAATCCAAATCCACGCGCTTAGATAAAATTCGAGGACTAGTAGACAGATAATTTGGTAATCGATTAGCAAGGGGATATATTCACAGGTTAATCAAAAAAGCAATTGTGCTTTCTTCAAAACTAATTTTATTGGACATATTCCGGGAATTCAGGCTGGTGAACTTGCTTTAGTTTTCGGGGATTTAAACAACGCAATAAACAATGAATAATCTACAAAAAAAGTCCCGGAGGAAATTTATCAAAGGATCTCTCCTGGCATTGGGGGGGATTTCTATCGTCCCGCGCCACGTATTGGGAAAAGGCTATTTAGCGCCGAGTGACCACCTTACCAAGGGCATCATCGGAGTCGGTGGTATGGGACGGGGGCATTTTGAGTACGCGGGAACCAAAACCGTAGCGATATGCGATGTCGATACTAGGCACATCCAAAAGTCCCTAGACATTTTGGGGCAAGGCGTCAAAACCTTTGAAGATTACCGCGAATTGATTCGCTTGCCGGAAGTAGACATTGTCCACATTGCCACACCCCCGCATTGGCATGGCATCATGTCGGTAGACGCAGCCCGTCAAGGGAAGGATATCTGGTGTGAAAAGCCCATGACGAGAACCATAGGAGAAGGAAAACGGGTAGTAGAAGCAATAAAGGCCCATGGGAATATTTTCCGTCTGAACACTTGGTTCCGCTTTGACGCGAATTTTTATGGGATGAATACTGAGGTTAAAAACATTAAAAAGCTTGTGGATTCAGGGATGCTGGGATGGCCGTTGAAAGTGACGGTGGGTAAACTAACCGGATTTGACTGGAAATTTTACTGGGTAGGCCGAACGAACTTGCAAGCGGAAACGCCTCCAAAAGAGCTCAATTATGATCAATGGCTAGGTCCGGCACCTTATAAGCCCTATAATGAACACCGAACTCATGGTACCTTCAGAGGCTACTGGGATTACGATGGCGGTGGTCTGGGCGATATGGGGCAACACTATTTAGACCCGATTCAATACTTTCTGGGAAAAGATACAACAAGTCCTGTAAAAGTGGAGATCGACGCTCCCCAACAACATCCGGACGCGGTGGGGACCTGGCGGAAAATCACCTATACCTATGAAGATGGATGCCAAATTATTTTGGATGGGGAAGGAACGGTAGAATCCCCTTATATCTCGGGTCCAAAAGGGAATTTGTACCGGGGATTCGAAAGCGATATTCCTGATTTTAAGCGAAAACTGGCACAGTTCCCAGATCCGGCACCTCAGGTCACTGATTTTGTAGAAGCAGTCAAAAGCAGGAAAAAATTTGCCTTAAACGAGGAAAACGGACACCGTTCCTGTACCATGGTGAACATGGGACTTGTAGCCCTAAGACTGGGTAGAGATCTAGCTTTCGATCCGATAAAACAGGAATTTTTAAACGACGAGGCCGCCAACAAATTGGTAGACCAGCCAATGCGGGCTCCATATACCATCTAACTCCCTCTTTTCTCCACCGAAAAACAAAATAGTATGTCAAATACCTCATTACTGAAAAGCATCTGTGTCCTATTGATTTGTCTGATTCAACAGACCCAGTCGGTCGCTCAAGGATCCATGGATGCAAACAGAACCCTAGATACCCAAATAGCCGATTTGCTGAACAGATTTCCATCTGAAAATGAAAATTCCCATATCAATTTGATGGAAAATATGGCAAGTTTAGGTCAAGAGGGCCTAACAAAAATGGTTTTGATGCTCTCTCCTTCGGCAAACAACGATAAGCTGGAGTTTGCATTGGCAGGATTTGCCTTTTATGCCAGTCAACCCTCAAAAAGCGATTACGCGAGGATGGCAGTGCAGGCCTACGGCAAAGGCCTTGATAAGTTAGCGTACTTAGAGGGCAAGGAGTTTATCATGCGCCAATTTCAATGGATAGGAAAAGAGGACGCTACACCATATGTAGAACCCTACCTGCATGACGATAGGTTGTCAAGTACCGCCTCTATGGTATTGAACGGCATCGAATCAAGCTCCGCGGAGCAAGCATTATTGTTAGCGCTTCGCGCTTCTCAAAATGCCAGCCATCAAAAAAACTTCATTGAAGCGCTTGGGGATATGAAAAGTAAAGAAGCCGTGGAGGACATCACTCCCTTTGTAAATTCGGACAACCCGGAGTTGCGTAAAGTCTCCCTCTTCGCTTTGTCCCAAATCGCCTACCCGAAAAGTGCCAAAGTGCTGGGGAAAGCCGCCAAAGAGGCCAACTATACCTATGAGAATACCAATGCGGCGGCAGTGTATCTTCGTTTCATCGCGAACCTAGCAGAGGATGGTGTTACCAAACAGGCAAGTAAACTAGCCGATGACCTGCATAAATCCGCGTCAGAACAGTCCCATACCAAAGCGGGTGCTTTGGGACTTCTCGCAAAATTAAATCCCTCAGAGGCAACGAAACTACTTCAATCCGCTGCTTTGTCAGACAACGACCTGTATAGAGGGGCGGCATTAAAATACGCATTGGAAACGGATATTTCTGCTAATCTGGCTTCTTGGAAAACGACCTTAGACCAAGCTTCAACGATGGCGAAGGTTTCCATTCTTCAAATGCTCGGAGAATCCGGGGATGGGGATGCCTTTTCGATTGTAGCTCCTTATATCAAGAGTACCGACCTAGCGATCCAAACGGCGGCTATAAATAGCAGTGTGTTGATTGGGAATGATGCGGCTTTACCGGATCTATTGGCCCTCGTCAACGGAGCAAGCGGGGAAACACTCCTTGCATTGAAGTCAGCATTGCTGACCATGAAAGGCAATAACGTACCTGCAGCTGTTGCAAAGGCGATTCCAAATGCAGATACTGCGGGTAAAATCCTACTGATCGACGTGTTGTCTGCACGTTCGGCGGAGTCCCACATGGGGGTGGTCTTAGAACAACTCAAGGAAGGAAATGCAGACGTAAAAAAGGCTGCCTATGCCGCTCTTGCCCCCATGGCTACCACGGCCCACATCGATCAGTTGATGGGTTTGATGAAGACCGAAGAGAAACCTGAATTTCTTGACATGATCCAAGCAGCGTTAGTAACAGCAACCTTGCGGATGAACAATCCAACCCAACAGACACAGTGGGTAGCAAAAAATATCGGTGACCTGAGCAAGTCTAAACAACCCTATTTGTATCCTATTCTTGCTCAAACCGGCGGCGATGCAGCAATGGATCAACTACAAAGCATCTACGACTCGGGTGATCAAGCCCAGAAAATGGGAGTAATCCGATCGCTGAGCGCGTCCAAAGATGCTAAAGCCGCAGCAATGTTGCTGGGAATTGCAAGGACCGCAGTCGGAACCCAAAAAGAAGAAGCCCTAAAGGGATACGTAGGACTTATCCCCTCGGGGAAAGAGACTGCGGAAAACAACGTTATTGCCTTACGAAACGCCTTGGAGCTCTCTTCAGAACAGGCTACCAAAATAAGCGCGTTACGCGGGTTGGGCCAGTACCCTACCTTTCAGGCGTTAATCACAGCAGGAAAACACCTCGATGATCCCGCCTTGGTCCAAGTAGCGGCAAGGTCCATTTTGAATATTATCTCAAACAATGGCGATTTCTACGGCGATACCGTTCGTCGGCTCATCGAAAAGACGCGCGACGTAATCAGTGGACAGGATAGTCAGTACTATAAAACATCCCTGCAAAAATATCTAGACGAAATGCCATCCGGTAAAGGATTTTACGCCCTTTTCAACGAGAAGAATTTGGAAGGCTGGCAGGGAGTTTTTTCTAACCCTGTCAAGCGGGCAGCAATGGATGCGAAAACCTATCAGCGAGAGCAGGAAAAAGCCAATCTTTCCATGAAAGACGGCTGGGAGGCAAAAGACGGATTACTGATATTTAAAGGACACGGAGAAAACATCGGGACTACCACTCCATATGGTGATTTTGAATTGTTTGTCGACTGGAAAATTACAGCGGATGGGGATGCCGGTCTATACCTTAGGGGGAATCCGCAAGTCCAAATTTGGGACATAGCGCGCACCAATGTAGGGGCAGAAGTTGGTTCCGGCGGGCTCTATAATAACACCACCCACCCAAGCAAACCATCAAAGGTAGCAGACAATCCTGTCGGAGAGTGGAATACATTTCACATCAAGATGGTTGGAGAAAAAGTAACTGTATACTTAAACGGCGAACTGGTCGTGGATAACGTGACACTCGAAAACTACTGGGACAGAAGCAAGCCGCTTCCAATGAAAGAAATGATTGAGCTTCAGGCACATGGTACTTATGTAGCATATAGAGATATCTATATCCGCGAACTCGACGGATCGGCAACTTTTGAGTTGAGCGCAGAAGAAAAAGAAGCGGGATTTGAAACACTGTTTGACGGAACCGATCTTGACAAATGGACTGGAAACAAGACAGATTATGTGGTGGAAAACGGCCACATCGCCATTTACCCTGATCGAGGTGGAAGCGGGAATTTGTTCACCGCAGAGCAGTTTGACGATTTTGTTTTTAGGTTTGAATTTAAGCTAACGCCGGGAGCAAACAACGGCCTCGGCATTCGCGCACCGTTAACCGGCGACGCTGCCTATGTAGGCATGGAACTTCAAATCCTCGACAATACTGCTGATATATATAAAAACCTGAAAGACTATCAGTTTCACGGATCCTTGTATGGTGTCGCAGCGGCAAAAAAGGGCCATTTAAAGCCTGTGGGGGAATGGAACTATCAGGAAGTCTTAGCCAAAGGAAACCATATAAAAGTAGTACTCAACGGCGTGACGATCCTTGACACAGACATTTCGGAAGCTATTAAAAATGGCACTCTTGATGAAAGAGATCACCCTGGGCTATCCAGAAAAGGAGGCCACATAGGATTTCTGGGCCATGGTGATGTCGTCTATTTCAGAAACATTCGGGTATTGGATCTGAGTAAATAACGGATTTAAAGGAACGGAGGTAAATAAAAAAGCAGGAGAACCTCTCCTGCTTTTTATTTTTGAAAACTAAACCAACTATTATTTAACTACCATAATATTGGCAAATTTAATACTTATAGCGAATAATCAAAATGAAAATGAAAAAAGTTCGCAAAAGTTGTTTATTTGTTTTTGACCTTATAGAGTATGCCCAAGGCAAGTCCCTGGCTAAGCTGAATTCCCGGATCTTGGTCTATATCATACAAACTTATACTTGTCATGGTCACGTTGATGAAATCAGTGATTTTTGCCGTAAGCGTGACATCCAACCGATGGTCTAGTGTTTTGAATGCCATG
>WGNT01000053.1 GCA_016124425.1 Cytophagales bacterium | reverse complement strand
GGTACTAGTAAAAGGCACCGCCACTGGCGTAGCCGCAAATCTGGATGGAGAATTCTCCATCTCCGCCCCAGGGTCGGCAACCCTCGTTTTTTCCTTTATAGGCTACTCGCCTAAAGAAGTTGCGGTAGGCAACCAATCCCGAATCAATGTAAAGTTGACCCCTGAAGTTTCTGATCTGGACGAAGTTGTCGTAGTTGGCTACGGAACCGCCCGAAAGAGCCAACTTACAGGTGCGATTTCATCTGTTGGAAGCAAGGAAATTGCCGAATTGCCGATTACCGATGCACGGCAAGCGCTCCAGGGGCGTGCTTCTGGGGTTGATGTAACCCAGGCAGGAAGTAAGCCTGGATCTGCTCCGCAGGTACGTATTCGTGGACGGCGTTCATTCAATGCCGGTAATGACCCTCTGTTTGTAGTAGATAACATCCCCGTTGCAGGCGGGATTAACGACATCAACCCGCAAGACATCGTTTCCATGGAAGTCTTGAAGGATGCCTCGGCAACGGCCATTTACGGATCTAGAGGTGCAAACGGAGTTGTCATCATCACCACCAAACGCGGACAGGCCGGAAAAACCGTTGTTTCGGTTGATTCCTATTATGGATCCAACAACAGCCTCGGAAGAATCGAAAACTTCAATGGTGAGGAATTTGCGGAATACAAAAGGGAATCCAGAAGGTCAATAGGCCAATATCCAGAAGGCCCTGCTACCCCTGAGGCTGATGCCGCGCTATTCGAGCCTACAGAGCTTGAAGCCATCGCCCAAGGTAGGAGCTTTGACTATATCGATGCACTTACCCGCACCGGATCCATACAGAGCCATCAAATCGGTATTTCAGGAGGAAATGATAAGACGACATTCTTTATCTCCGGAAACATCTTCAATGATGTCGGTGTCGTGAAGCTTCAGGATTTCTCCCGATATTCTTTCCGTGTGAACCTCGATCACAAACTGAATGATAAATTCAAAATAGGAACCTCCACCCTATTCACTTATAGCGAACGTAACGGCGAGTTTTTCAACCCACTGGGAGGCGCATTGCAGGAAAATCCCTTGGGAAAGACATTCAATGAAGATGGTAGTCTTAATTTCTTCCCCACCCAGGATGGACTAAGGACAAATCCCCTTGCTGAGATTGTTCCCGGTGCCCATGAAGACCTCACCAAAAGATACCGGATCTTCAACTCTGTCTATGCCGTTTGGGACATCGCACCGGGGTTGACGTATCGGATGAACTTTGGACCGGACATCACTGTGCGCCGCAGCGGAAGATTCATAGGCAGACAGACAAACAACAGACGTGGCGGAGACCCAACGGGTAGCGTGAGTGAGGAGTTTCAGGTGAATTATACCTTGGAAAACATCATCAACTACACCAAGACGTTCAACGAAAAACACACCTTCCAATTTACGGGCCTACAATCCCTTCAGCGGGACAACAGGGAATTTACCAACATCAACGTTCTCGGAATTCCGGCAGAAAGCCAGTTGTACCACAGGCTCGGCGATGCCAGTCAAATTACAGGCGCAAACACGAATCTAATACAGTGGACACTGTTCTCATACATGGGCCGCTTAAATTATGATTACCAAGGAAAATACCTCGTTACAGCTACCATGCGGGCTGACGGATCTTCCCGATTCGGCGCCAACAACCGATTTGGCTATTTCCCTTCTGTCGCGGTTGGGTGGAATATTGGAGATGAAGGATTTCTAAAAGGAAGCACGTTCATCGACCAGTTAAAACTGAGAACTAGCTATGGATCTATCGGAAACCAAGGGATTGATCCGTATCAAACGCAGCCTCTTTTGGCAAGGACAGCCTACGAATTCGGAAACGCTGCCGCTTTTGGTTACCGTCCAAACACGATCGGAAACCCTGATTTAAGGTGGGAGACGTCGACCACAGCGAATGCCGGTCTAGACTTCTCGTTGGTACAGGGCAGGATATCCGGTAGTTTGGAGTATTACGTGACCACTACCTCTGACCTCCTTGCGCCTCAGCCGCTCCCAAATTCTACAGGTTTTGGAGGATTCCTCACCAATGTAGGCAAGACCCAAAACCGTGGAGTTGAGCTGACCCTTACTTCTATCAACATTGACCGGGGTGGGTTCAGATGGTCTATGGACTTTATCTTGAATAGAAACCGAGAAGAAATTCTAGAACTGGCAAATGGGGATGACATAGGTGCCGGCAGGTTTATTGGCCAACCCATCACCGTCTTTTTTGATTGGAATAAAATCGGCATCTGGCAACTTGACGAAGCAGATCAGGCGCTTTCGTTTGGAGACCGACCCGGCGAAATAAAGATCGAAGACACCAATAATGATGGTAGGATTAACGCAGCAGACCGTCAGATTTTGGGATCCCCCGTACCGGATTTCTCAGGAGGTATTACCAACAGGTTCTCTTACAAAGGCATTGATTTCTCCTTCTTCCTATTCGGGCGCTTCGGTTCCATGATTCGCAGTGCCTTCCATACAGGCGGCTTTAACGCACTTGCCGGAAGATACAACAACCTAAACGTCAACTATTGGACGCCTAGCAATCCAACAAATGATTATCCAAGACCAAACCAAAATCAGGAATTTCCAAAATACTCGTCCTCGTTACAGTACTTTGACGGCACCTTCTTGAAAGTCAGAAACATCAACATCGGGTACTCCGTGCCTAATAGCATAGCCGCAAAACTTAAAATGGAAAGCTTGCGCATTTATTCCAGCATTCAGCAGCCGTTTATCTTCTCTGAATACAGAAGCCGTCATGCGGGCATTGACCCCGAAACCTTTATTGATGGCGAGCAAGGTGTAGAAGGTGGCGTGATAAACTCAAACATCGCACCGGCGGTTACCCAATACACGTTTGGCATCAACGCCAGGTTCTGATGATACCCATAAACCTAAGAATGAAAATGAAAACAATACGTAAAAACAGCATAAATACATTTTGGAAGACAGCCGCATTGAGTGCGGCGTTACTTGCGGCGGTAAGTTGCGAGGGACTTCTCGAAGAAGAAGTCATTTCAAATGTAGGTAACAACTATCTAAACACGCCCAGCGGCTTAAACGACGGTCTGAATGCGGCATACAGCTCCTTTAGATCCTGGTATGGCACCGAACGAGGAAACAATTTCACCATTTTCGGGACAGACACGTATACCAATGGCGCTGATGGTGCATTTAAGTTCATGAACTTTTACAGTTCGGATTTTGACAGCCAAAACGCTCATGTTCGGGAATTGTGGGACCAGCTATATCAGGGAATCAATACCTGTAATGCGGTAATAGACCGAGCTCCGTCAGTAGCAGGATTAGCTGAAAACGTGAGAAATCAGCGGGTGGCGGAAGCCAAATTTATCCGGGCTCACCACTACTTTATCCTGACACAACTCTTTGGAGGGATAGACTTACAACTCAGTGAATCGGTATTGCCAACAAATAAGGTATCCCATTCCTCCGTGGCTGAGATGTACGCGGCTATAATTAAAGATCTGGAAGAGGCGATTCCCAATTTGGAAGCTGCAGCCAGATCCACCAACTACGGGAGGGCAACACGTCCTGCTGCCGAACATCTCCTTGGAAAGGTATACCTGACAAAAGGAACTTCCGAAGCAGCAGCAAGTGATGATTTCGCGAAGGCAGAACCGTTGTTACAGCGCGTGATTAGTCAATACGGGATTACCTTGTTGCCGAATTTCGCCGATGTGCACGCGTTCGGCAATGAGGTAAACAGTGAGGTAATATTTGCTGTACAGTATGGCAGAAATCCAATTACAAACGCTACTGGAAACAATTCTCACGTATTCTTCCTGATGGAATATGACACCCAGCCTGGCATGAGGCGGGATACGCAAAACGGCAGGCCCTTCAAACGGTACAGACCTACCGATTATACCTACAACGTGATTTTTGCGGACCGCGTGAACGACAGCCGATATAAAGGCACCTTCTTGGACGTATACTACTCCAACAATCCCGGCTCTTTTAACACCAATTTTGATCCCAGCAAAGCACGGGTAACGTTTGCCAGAGGAGACACGGCGATTTTTATCCCTGGATTTGAAATGCCGGCCGCTGAGCGTGCGACAAAACCGTATCAGGTATTGGTACCTAGCGCCTATAACGAACGCCTTTTCCCAAGCCTAAGAAAGCACATGGATCCGGGAAGAGCTGACCTCACCCAGTTTGAAGGGGGAAGAGATTACATCGCCTTCAGACTCGCGGAGACATACTTACTATTGGCAGAAGTTCAAGTGAGATTGGGTAAAATTACCCAGGCAACTGAAAATGTGAACGTTGTACGGCGAAGAGCAGCCTTCCCAGGACACGAAGCAGCAATGGAAATCACTACTGCCCAGATGGATATGGAGATGATCATGGAAGAAAGAGCAAGAGAACTAATTGGGGAACAACAGCGATGGCTGGATTTGAAACGATGGGGTGTTTTAATCCAACGGGTACGGCAACATAATCCACAAGTTACTAACCTACAGGAATTCCATTTGTTGAGGCCTATCCCTCAGAACCAGATAGACCGGGCGGAAGGAAACAATGCCGGTTTTCCACAGAACCCAGGCTGGTAGTCGATTATCACCGATATAGTTAGAAAAGGCCATTCCAATTGGGATGGCCTTTTTTGCTTTTATTAGTTTCCCGCCAATCCAAACCTTTATGCAGGACCTAAATTCTTTTCTTGTAACACGTTGCGTATCTTTCGTAAAAAGCCGCGTACTTTCTGATAGGGATCTCCTTCACCCAACGTCTCAATGGGGATATAGCCTTGGTAACTACTACCTGCGATGATGTCCATCAGTTGTCCCAAATCAACAGGCTCCTGCACACCGAATTGGTTCACCCGCTCCTTGATCTGCCAGTTGACCGCATGGCGAATATTCTTGGCGATACCTTGATAAGGATCTTCGGCCGGATAGCTTCCTATATCCAACACTAATCCAAACCAGGGTGAGGCAACAGCCTCCATTACCTGATTTACCTCGTCGGCTGTTTGAATAAAATCATTATGGTTTTGAAGGGCCACAATGACGCCATGATCCGCACCATATAACGCACATTCGCGAAAGTCTGCAAGCATCCATTCCCATACTTGATTCCGGTCTTCCGAAGCGACTTTTTGCGTACCTGAGAAAACACGTAACACCGGAGCACCTAGCTTTGAAGCCGCAAGCACCCAGTCCTTTACCAATTGCACTTCCTTTTTTCTACGTTCATAGGAAAGATGTGTAAAATCATTCCTGACGCCAGTACCGCTAATGTGGAGTCCATGACGATGCGCATCCTTTTTTACGTTGTACAAATAGGTGTCCGGAGGAACGACCGGGTAGCCGGAAATATAATAGGCAGTAAGGTCTAGGCCTTGAAGACCCTCCCCAGCACAGAATTGAAACAAGTGCGTCAGGCTCATTTCCTGTTTCATCAGTAGTGCATTGAACGAATACGCGTTGAGGCTAAGTTTGATATTTGGCCGTAAGCCAGACTCTAAATCCAACGGAGATGAAAAAGCACGGGGTGACAGCAGTGTTCCTACAGTCAACGGAAGAACTTGCTTCATCCATTTTCTTCTTGCTGTGGGATTGATTGGGATATGTCTCATGGACGATGTTAGTTGGGTTTAGGTGACTAAGCAGCCAATATGCTCTGGCATGGTGCAAAACGCACATAGTTCAGCCTAAAGTAGACAAATTTTCCCAACGTTTTACTTCTTTCACCTGATTTCACGAATTTTAAAGCCAATAAATTTCTATTATGCAATCGATTGCCTAAATTTATCGGTTTCAAGCCGGTTAAATTTCCCCAAACTATATTGATAAAACGATTTCCATGGAAAATATTTTAAAACCAAAAACGACATCCTTTTTAACTGAAGATTTTCTATTGCAGAGTGATTTTGCCAAGATGCTCTATCACAATCACGCGCAGAAAATGCCCATCATTGATTACCACTGCCACCTCTCCCCACACGATATAGCAACCAACCGACAGTTTAAAAATTTTTCCGAAATATGGCTAGCGGGCGACCATTATAAATGGCGCGCCATGCGCACGCTAGGTGTAGATGAAAAGTACATTACAGGAGAAGCCTCGGATCGTGAGAAGTTTCAAAAATGGGCTGAAACGGTCCCCCATACCATGAGGAATCCGCTTTACCATTGGACGCACCTAGAACTTCGCGCCTACTTTGGCATTAACAAACTGCTGACCGGAGAAACCGGTCCGGAAATATACGAACAGGTAAACTACCTCCTGCAGGAAGACAATTTCAAAACCCGAGGGCTGCTTGAAAAAATGAACGTGGAAGTCGTCTGTACTACCGATGACCCGGCCGACAGCCTAGAATACCATCAGGCCGCCAAGCGGGAAGGCATCTCACTTAAGTTGCTCCCGGCATTCCGGCCGGACAAAGCCTATGCCGTGGAAAATCCCGACGCATACAAAGCTTACTTGCACAAGCTGGGTGAAGTAAGCGGGATTCTCCCAACTTCCTACGAAAACCTGCTTGCGGCATTGGAAAACCGCGTAGCTTATTTTCATGACAACGGGGGCAGGCTCTCTGACCATGGTTTGGAGCAACTCTATTATTTTGAAAACGGCAAATACAACGTACAGGAGCTCTTTCAGTCCGTGCTGAACGGCAAAGAACTTGGCCAAGAGGAAGTTGCATACTTCAAATTCGAAACCCTCACCGCGTTGAGTAAGATGTACCACGCTAAGGGCTGGACACAGCAATACCACCTTGGTGCCTTGCGTAATACCAACGAACGCATGCTGCGCATTCTAGGGCCAGATACCGGATTTGACTCTATTGGGGACTTTTCTCAGGCCAAGGCGCTTTCAGCGTTTCTCAACAACCTGGACAGCAGCGACCAACTGGCCAAAACCATCCTCTACAACCTCAACCCAGCGGACAATGAAGTCATGGCTACCATGGTAGGCAACTTCAATGACGGATCCATAAAGGGCAAAGTACAATTTGGCTCCGGCTGGTGGTACCTGGATCAGAAAGACGGGATGGAAAAACAAATAAACACGCTTTCCAATATGGGGATCCTAAGCTGCTTTGTGGGCATGTTGACCGATTCCCGCAGCTTTCTTTCCTTTCCACGCCACGAATACTTCCGGCGCATCCTTTGCAACCTAATCGGCAACGACGTGGTCAACGGCCAACTCCCAGCCGATGAAGCATGGCTGGGTCAGTTGGTGGAGAACATCTGCTACAACAACGCGAGGGAGTTTTTCGGCTTTTACGAACAATAGCTGCAGATCTTTCCGCATAAAAAAGCTGTCCTCCAGAAAAGCGGCAAACGCGCTTCACCTAGTCAAACCATCAACAGTGGCCCGCTGCCTTTCAATGGCAGCGGGCTTTTTTATGGTCGACGGAGATGAAAGAAAAGAAAGCAGAATTAGCTTCGAACGGCGTACTGGCACTTGGGAAATACGCCGCTCAGGGCATTATTTTTTTGGCAGAGCAAGAGACTTTCTTTAGGCGTTGCAACTGGCCGCGCGTGCCGAAAAGTACACCCCTGCCTGGCGCAGAAGTGTTTATCCAGTTTTCTAAGTCTCTTGCTGGAAAATACCAAAGTTCTGTTCTTACTTATATAATTAATATGGTCGCCAAATCATATTTTAAAGTATTCAGTATTTCTTAGCATCAATGAACTAAGCAACAAGGTAACGAAATCCAAACCATGTCACGCTAATGCGGATCAATGTATTCGGTATTGGATCAAAAACCTGTGCTTTAAAAAATAATCCCCGCAAAATTGAAAATGCCTTAAGTTTACCTGATGAATTTTTATAAACGCCAACCATTTCCTGAAGACTACATGAACAACCTGAAGAAAATCACGCCTTTCTTGGCAATAGGGATTATTTCTATCTTTTTTGGGCTTTATAAATGGACTTTCGAGGGGCAGGGCCTGGGCAAGGTAGCCGTTATTTTGCTCTTCGTCGTTGCAGCAGTAGTCCTTTTAATCGACTTTGGATTTAAAAAGTGGCTAAAAACCTTCAAAAAAATAGCTGCGGTAGAATTGATAATACTCGGGGTACTGATTGCGGCCAACCAATATCAATACAATCGGACAAAAACGCTTGAAATCCCAACAGATTTCAACCATCAGTTTGTGACTATAATTTATGGGGTTGGAGGACAGCCTCATCTCGGGATAACAGACCTTACATTGGCAAAAATCATAAAGATTCCGGACAACGGAATTTTGATCACTGCAACGAAATATGATATCGACCTACCCCAAACAAAGATCAAAACCGCTGATAACGAGTATTATAATACCACCGAATCTGACGTAATCTTTGGACAGTTTGGCGGCGAAATACAATTCGCTGACAAAATCTATCGGTACCGAAGTTGGCAAATCGGAAATAAAGCGGCATGCTGTTCTCATACTGGAGAAGAAATACAAATCTATGAACTGGATTTAAAAAGGGAACTAAAAAATGAAACGATCCGATAAGCCTGGCACCTAAGTGGCTTGCCGACTGGATTGGCCTTTCCGAAATAAGCTACGTGTCGCCGCCAATACAAAAGCTCAAGCCATACAAAAGCCCAAGGCAAAGATACACGTCCGGCTACGGGCATGCATCCATTTTTTTGTATTTTTAGTTTGCGATTGAATCAGTTGGATAAGGTTCATTACAATCAGCGTACCAATATACCTGTCCAGCCTAATGGTTGGTACAGGGCGGAATTTGCCAAACATTTCATGCGTTTCCGGATGAAAAGACCAAAAATATCACCGCTGCCAATCGGAAATTGGAACCCAAAAAAATACCCTGATTCAGGTATTTTTTCAATAAAAAGAAACGCCTATCTTTCTGAATATTCCGTGCAATAGGCTTTGTCAAAAGAAGTGCACAGCATCTGAAGAAGCAAAATCGATCCTATCCATTGGTCTCCTCCCTTGTAGGTAAACCAGGTGGGAGTGGGGGATCAATTCGATAAGAAATGGGATGGTTGCCGTATGCAAGGAGACATGAACCCTCCTAGCAGTACCCTTCTACAAGAGCAAAAACTTAACACCTAAACAACTAAAATTTGAAATAGTATATGATCGTCTTCGGAAGTAAAGCCACGGAACTAATCACAGAAATCATTCCCTCAAAGTGTGCGAATTGTGGAACAGAGCACAATATGCAAATGACGGTGTTTCAAAAGTATGGACACATTTTTTGGATACCCTTCATTCCCATGGGCAAAACCGCAGTAACCCAGTGCTCACATTGTAAACAAGTACTGGAAAAAAAAGAATTCACAAGGGATTTGCGCTTTAGCTACGATGCCATCAGATCAAAAACCAAAATACCCATCTGGACTTATTCAGGACTAGGTTTATTTGCAGCGTTTATCGTTTTGGGTGCAATCAGTAGCAACCAACGTGACGAACGGAACACGAACTTTATTTCTGAACCACAAGTAGGTGACGTTTATGAAATAAAGATTGAATACAAGCAATACACGTTGTATAAGGTGGGAAACATTTCAGGAGATACCGTTTTTGTGCTAGCACATCAATTTGAAACAAATAAAAAAAGCGGGCTTCGCGAGCTTAAGAGGAAAGGAGATGCTGGATTTTTTGAGGATCTTTTACCCATTCACAAGGCCGAATTGAAGGAAATGCTAGACAATGGCGAGATTATGGAGGTGGAGAGGTATTAACCTTCGTGATCCTTTTCACAAGGGGGCCACAGAAGATTCACAAAGAGCACCAAGTTTGTTTAAAACTTCGTATACTTTGAGCGCCTTTGTATCCTTCTTGGTCCTTTTAGGTATGCCATAAATCATGTGAGGATCGAAAGGTCTTTATATTCGCAAAAGAAGCGCACATATCGGTCGCATTCTTTGCTAAATGCATTACCTGGAGAAAGTGCTCTCCAACAGGGGAAAAAATTGGGCAGTAGGTTTCTGCTTGCCAGGAGGTTCTCTCAGCCAAATGGCGCAGGGCATTCTCGATATCAGATCCTTCAGTCTGGCGAAAAGACCAAAATTCTGCACCGATCCTTTGGTTAACCACCCAATTCAGCCTATTTTTATTCTTAGCTATTTCTTAACCACTGATCGTTTATTCTGACATGAACACAGGCGGCGTATGCCCTTCCCCCACCATGTATTACAGGCTGTGGAAAGGCACAGTCAGCTTTCCAATCAGCGGCCATCCTACTAAATGTGCCGAATATTGGATCAGGGAAAATGGCACCTGATGGTTTTTAACGAAATAAAATGATCACTTCCTATCTGTGTAAACTGCCAATATCCTTGCATTCCCCTGAGATGAACAAAGTAGAAAAACGACCCTTACACATTACTCTTATGGTGATTTGTAGCCTTTTACTCTTACTGTCTGCCCGGTTAGAAGCTGTCACTTTCAACGCTGTGGACTACGGAGCTGTAGGAGACGACAGCACCGACAACACGGAGGCGTTTTCCAGCTGTCTCAAAGCTTTGATTCACGCGGGAGGCGGGCGTATGTTTATTCCCGACGGCATCTATCGGGGAAGAATCATTATTCCCGGAACGAAGAAATGGATCACGGTAGAAATTGTCGGCGAGAGCCCACCAACGCCGGTATTTGGCACGATAGGATCTTTTTCCCTTTCGAAAAGTGGAACAATTCTCAAGAGCCTCTCGACATCCGGACCTGCAGTAATCTCTGCTGATAACGCCCCGGAGAAGCTATACATGGTGTTTTCAGGTGTAAACGTAGTAATCCGCAACCTAGACATTCGGACCTATGATAATCCCGCCATAGGTGGTATTGATCTGAAATACGCCGCACAGTGTTCAATCGAAAACGTTTCCATCAACACAGACACCTATAACGTAGATGCCACTAAGCCCACCCACGGCACAAGCGGGCTGATCACGCCGTCGATCAATAATGCCGCGATGACCGTACTTCGAAACCTGGTCGTAACCGGATACCACACCGGTATCACGGTCAATGAACATACCGATGGGGACAACATTGTAGTGGCTTCAAACATCAACGGCCTTGTATTTCTCCAAGCACATCATGCATCCCGTTTCGCCCGGATAGGTACCTACCGTAACACCCATCATGTCACTGTCTTGGGTTCACACGGGTTTTCGATCGCACAGATGAATACAGAACAACCCGGAGAAGGGCAGACCAATAGCAAAAACGATTGGCAGACGCTCGTCAGTGATATCAACGACCCTCAAAACCTCGGTGTGGGCAACGTTAATTACTGGGTTGTCCTCGGTGGCAAGGGAGCGGTTGATCAGTTTGTCAAAATCGGCGGTACCTCAATCCGGACAAGGCGGATCGGTGCTGCTGACTAGTATCCCGATCAGCACATACAGCCATTGAGAGGCAGCCTGGACCACAAGGAATTCTGTGGGAGTACGAGCGATAGCAT
>WGNT01000061.1 GCA_016124425.1 Cytophagales bacterium | reverse complement strand
GGAATATTCATGATATCCATCAAACTGCCTCTTACCTGTATCCCAAAGCTGTTTCTCAGAAGGGTCTGCACTGGTCCGGCATAATCCAGTAACCCTACATACGTATAGGCCATAATGTAGCCCGGCACTCCGAGTGGTAATATCAACAGCCATTCAAAATACTTTCTTCCGGGAAAAGCGTAATTGGTGACTATCCACGCGGTAGATACGCCGAGCAGAAACGTTGTAAATGCAACGCCGAGTAAGATCAATAGCGTGTTTGTAAAGTAGCCTAAAAGCAGGTTGTCTGCCAAGTGGTTCCAGCTTTCGCCTTTAGGCTCAAAAATTTTGAAAAAAATCGTTAGCAAAGGCGTAGCTACGGCGAACAAGATGAGGATTGCTCCTACCATCCAGTAGTTCCACCAATAAAAATGCTGCTTAGCTAATTGCAAGTATGAGGAGATTAGTTGGATGATATGTAAACAATGAGAGGCAGAATCACATGGACTGCCTCTCTTCGCTTAACAAATTGGGTTAATTTATTTCCAGTTTACCTTATCAAAGACGACTACGGCATTCCTGTTGTTTTTGCCAAGCTCCGACAAATTGATTTCATCGGATTTAAAATCACCCCATGAGGCCAGTAAAGGAGACTTTTCCACGTTAGGGTTTACAGGAAATTCGTAATTTACCATCGACAATATCCGTTGAGCTTCTTCTCCACTAAGGTATTCAAGGAGTTTTACCGCGTTATCTTTATTTGGCGCGTGGGCGGTAACACCCGCACCGGATATGTTAATATGTGTTCCTCGGTCGTTTTGGTTAGGGAAGAATACGGCAATCTGTTCTGCCGCTTTCACCTCTTCCGGATTGGAATCGTTTAGCATTAAGCCGATATAGTAACTATTCACAATTGCGACATCGCCCTCTCCGGAAGCAACCGCCTTTACCTGATCCCGGTCAGAGCCTTTTGGTTCCCGCGCCATGTTGGCCAGCAAACCTCCTGCCCAAGCTTCCGCAGCCTCTTCACCGCTATGGGCGATGATAGATGCTAGTAGTGATTGGTTATAGATGTTTTCGGAAGATCTTGTAAGTACCCGTCCCTTCCACTTTTCATCCGTTAAACTTTCGTAACTGTCCAATTCATCAGGGGAAACACGGTCCTTGTGATAGGCCAGAATTCTTGCCCGATAGGTTAGACCAAACCATTGGCCGTTTGGCTCCCGGAATTTGGAAGGAATGTTTTCAGACAAGGTTTCCGAGGTGATAGCCTGAAGAAGCCCTTTTTCCTGAGCGCGATGAAGTCGACCGGCGTCCACGGTGATCAATACATCCGCAGGTGATCCCTGACCCTCCAACTCCAGCTTTTGAATCAACTCATCTGCACTAGCACTTACTACATTAACTTTGATACCAGTAGCCTCGGAAAATTTGTCAAATAACTGCTGATCGGCTTCATAGTGCCGGTGCGTGTATACATTGACCACTTCTTCACTGTCCGCTTGGCAAGCCCACAGAGATCCAACTAAACTGGCAATTAAACTTAGAGTTATGAACTTTTGCATATCCTTTTACGTAATTAACTCCAAAATTAATCATTATTTAAATCAAATCTAAATAAAGGTAAAAAACATTTTATATTTGATTTCAATTTGCGATATGAGCTAACCACCCTACTCAGATGAGGCATAACATGACGATTCAGCAACTGGAGTATATTATAGCCGTAGATAAATACCGGCATTTTGGCCATGCGGCGGAGGCTTGCTTTGTTACACAGCCTACACTTAGTGCTCAGATAAGTAAATTGGAACGGGAATTAGATGTCATACTTTTTGATAGATCTAAGATGCCGGTGATTCCAACCGAAACCGGCGAGATTCTCGTTGCCCAGGCCAAGCGTGTTGTGATGGAAAGCAAAGCCATTTTTGAGACTATTTCCCAACTTCGGGGAGATATTGGCGGTGTCCTAAAGCTTGGAATCATCCCTACACTTGCGCCTTATCTTTTACCGTTGTTCATAAAAAGCTTTATCGAAAAGTACCCCAACGTGCGGCTACAGGTGCAGGAAATGGTAACCGAGGACATCTTGAAAAATTTAAAGAACGATGAATTGGATTTAGGTATCGTCGTTACTCCCTTATCCGAGTCAGGCATTGAGGAGAAGCCAATCTTTTATGAAAAATTCTACGCCTATCTCTCAAAAAATCATCCGCTACTTAAAAAACCACAGGTTACTATTCCCGATATACTGGGGGAGGATCTCTGGGTTTTGCAGCAAGGACATTGCTTCAGAGATCAGGTACTTTCATTATGTGACCAAAGCAAGTTTAACCGGCTAAATTTCCACTATGAGAGCGGTTCGCTGGAAGGGCTGAAGAACTTGGTAAACAGGTACCAAGGGGTAACCCTTCTTCCAGAACTGGCTACCTTTGGGCTTTCCGAAGAAGAAAAGCGTCGGATGCGGCCATTTGAAGGAGAACAGCCCATAAGAGAAGTGAGCCTCGTACTAACAAGAAGCTACCTAAAAAGGCGGCAAGTTGAACTCCTTTATAAGGAGATAACTGCGTCAGTTCCCGAGTCAATGATCTCTAAGGCGTACGGCAAAGTGGTTAAATTCAAATAAGCGGTTGATTTTGGGTAAAATGAATTAATTTTGATCCAAAATCAACACGTTTCTTTATGACAGTAAGAGCCTATATAAATACCAACAAAGATCGCTTTTTAACCGAGTTGTTAGATTTACTCCGTATTCCTTCAGTAAGTGCGGATCCAAAATTCAAGCAAGATGTTCAACATGCTGCGGAGTTTGTCAAGCAGAGCCTCGAAATGGCCGGTGTAGATGTAGCCGAAATATGTCAGACAGCCGGATATCCCATCGTCTACGGGGAGAAGATTGTGGATCCTGACGCGCCGACTGTACTAGTATACGGACACTACGACGTTCAACCGGCAGATCCCTATGAATTGTGGGAATCACCTCCTTTTGAGCCAGTAATTAAAAAAACGGAAGAGCATCCTGAAGGCGCCATTTTTGCGCGCGGCTCTGCAGATGATAAAGGACAGTTTTACATGCATGTAAAAGCTTTTGAATCCATGCTTGCGGAGAACCAATTGGCTTGCAATATTAAATTCATGATTGAAGGTGAGGAGGAAGTGGGCTCCGAAAACTTGGACATGTTTGTTAAAGCAAACAAAGAAAAGCTGAAGGCTGACGTTGTATTGATCTCTGATACCAGCATGATTTCGTTAGAACATCCATCCGTAACGGTGGGTCTGAGAGGACTAGCCTACATGCAGGTCGAAGTCACCGGACCAAACCGCGACCTACATAGCGGAACCTACGGTGGAGCAGTTGCAAACCCCATCAATGTGCTTTGCAAAATGATTGCCTCGCTACATGATGAGCAGCACAGGATAACTATTCCCGGATTTTATGATGAAGTGGAGGAGTATGATGCAGCGTATAGGGAACAGTTGAACAAGGCCCCCTTTGACGAAGCCGAATACAAAAATAAACTGGACATTGCCGAAACATCAGGGGAAGCCGGATACTCAACCATCGAACGCGTAGGAATACGGCCTACCCTTGATGTAAATGGTATTTGGGGAGGATATATTGGTGAGGGTGCAAAGACTGTCCTTCCATCCAAAGCGTATGCAAAAGTCTCGATGCGGCTTGTTCCCAATCAAGACCATAAAGTCATTGCCCTACTATTTGAACAGCACCTTAAGGCGATTGCACCTGCTTCTGTAAAGGTTAAGGTCGTGCCCCATCATGGCGGTCAGGCAGCGGTGGTTCCTACCGATTCTATCGGCTATCATGCGGCTGAAGCTGCGATTGAGGAGGCCTTTGGAAAAAAAGCTATCCCCACCCGGGAAGGAGGTTCCATTCCAATTACTTCACTGTTTCAGCGAGAACTGGGTTTGGATCCCATACTGATGGGGTTTGGCCTAGATACAGATGCCATTCACTCGCCAAATGAGCATTATGGAGTGAAAAATTATTTTATGGGAATAGAAACCATCGCCCTCTTTTTCAAGCATTTTTCTAAAATGTACGTCAAACGGTAAATATAAACGGCCTACTCGCCGATTTAACGAGAGAGAAAGGAACTAAAGCTTACCCCCCTTTCTTATTATATCATCACGCTAATGTTAAAAAGCACCCATGAAAAGTTGGAAAAGGGTTATTGTCAGCATTTTTGCTGTTATAGGTATTTTGGTCTCGGCAAAGGGACAGGTAATTTCCCCGCCTACTTGGGAAATATCACTGTCACAGGAGACTCTTGAGGTAGGTGAAGAGGTAGAACTTATTCTGAAAACAACGATTCCTCCGGGATGGTATGTGTATACCAATGATTTTGACCCAGACCTTGGTCCTTTGTTGACTGAGTTAACGCTTGAAGAGAATGAAGGGATTGAGCAAGTTGGAGGCCTCCGTGCCATCGACCACAAGACCAAATACGATGAAGTCTGGGAAGGAGATGTTAACTATTTTGAAAAAACGGGGGAGTTCAGGCAAACGCTTTTAATCAACGGGCCCGTAGAGGTGATTAAGGGTATTGTTGAGTATCAAATGTGCTCTGACGTCACTAATCAGTGTATAAGCTATGAAGAGGATTTTGTCCTCAATGCCGGAAATGCCTCTGCTATTGTCGAAGATACTGCTTCAGCTGTCACCCCGATAGATTCATTAGTAGATTCCGATAGCGCGGCACCTAAGGAGTCTATAATGGGCTTTATGGTACTCGCGTTTTTGGCTGGCTTGGCGGCTTTGCTTACTCCATGCGTCTTTCCGATGATACCGATGACGGTGACGTTTTTTACCGGAAGATCTCCGTCCAAAGTAAAAGCGGTTCGAAATGCTTTTATCTACGGGTTTTCCATAATTGCCATTTATACCATTGCCGGTACGTTGGTTGCGGCCATTCAGGGTCCTGAATTTGCCAATTGGTTGAGCACCCATTGGGCACCCAACATCTTCTTTACGTTGGTGTTCCTTTTCTTTGCGTTTGCTTTTTTGGGTATGTTTGAGATTACGTTGCCCTCCGGGTTAGTCAATAAAATCGATGCAAAGGCAGATCAAGGTGGTTTGGCCGGCATCTTTTTTATGGCGTTTACTTTGGTGTTGGTATCTTTTTCTTGTACCGGTCCGATTGTAGGCTCCATTTTGATTAGTTCCGCAGGCGGCGAATTGTTGAAGCCCATAGCAGGGATGTTTGCGTTTTCGTTGGCCTTTGCTCTTCCCTTTACCCTATTTGCGATTTTCCCGGAGTGGTTGAATTCACTTCCCAAATCAGGGGGTTGGTTAAATTCTGTGAAGGTTGTATTGGGGTTTTTGGAGCTGGCATTGGCGTTCAAGTTTTTGAGTATCTCCGACCAAGTTTACCACTGGGGCATTTTAGACCGGGAGATTTATTTGGCCATCTGGATAGTGATTTTTGCATTGATGGGATTGTATCTGCTGGGGAAACTACGTTTGCCGCATGATAGTCCGGTGGAATACATTGGGGTGCCGCGCCTGATGCTTTCGATAGCTACATTCGTTTTTGTAATATACCTTATACCGGGCATGTGGGGAGCTCCACTCAAGGCACTAAGTGGCTACCTCCCACCTATGTCCTCTCACGATTTTGACTTGGTAAAACTCAACCGCCAGGGAGTGGGTAACTCTCCGCGCGAACCGCTTGACGACGTCCCCAAATACAGCGAATTCCTTCATTTTCCGCATCGCATTCAGGGGTATTTTGATTACGATCAGGCATTGGCTGCTGCTAAGCGTGAGGGTAAGCCGCTTTTTATTGACTTTACCGGCCATGGATGTGTTAACTGCAGGGAAATGGAAGCACGCGTTTGGTCTGATCCGCGGGTGCTTAGGCGTTTACAGGAAGACTTTGTGATGCTCGCATTATATATTGACGAACGGTATGAGCTTCCAGAGTCGCAGTGGTATACGTCGTCCTACGACGGAAAGATCAAAAAGACGATCGGAAAGCAAAACGCGGACTTTCAAATCACGCGGTTTGAAAACAATGCGCAGCCGTACTATGTCATTCTAGGTCACGATGAACAAAAGCTAGTCCCTCCGAAGGCCTACGATACTGATATCGTGCGGTTTGTTGCGTTTTTGGAAGCTGCCAAGGCCGCTTTTGAAAAGAAAAACTGACACCTTTTTATCGAATTTCGTAGCTGCTTTTGGGATTGAACAAAATGAAGGACCAATGCCGATATCAAGACTTCCGCAGTTAAAGATTGCTACAACTAACCGTCATTTGGTTACCGAAGACGGAAAGGCTTTTTTATGGCTTGGCGATACTGCTTGGGAGCTTTTTCACCGCCTAAACCGTGAAGAGGCTGTTACGTACTTGGAAAATCGTGCTTCAAAGGGCTTCAATGTGGTGCAGGCAGTGCTTTTGGCGGAGCTTGAGGGCCTTACAGAACCCAATGCGAATGGAGATTTCCCGTTATGGGATCAGGATCCGCTCAGACCCAATGAACGGTATTTTGCATTTGTTGATGAAATTCTCCAAGAGGCTGCCCTACGAGGGATTTATATGGGCTTGTTACCTACATGGGGTGACAAGTACCATAAAGCCTGGGGAGTTGGACCTGAAATATTTACTCCGGAAAATGCCTTTGGTTATGGTGAGATGTTGGGAAGGAGGTATGCTGATACGACTAATATCGTTTGGATTATGGGTGGAGACCGTGTACCGGCGGACAAGGAGGATTATCAGATTGTTTGTCAAATGGCACTAGGGATCCGTAGTGGCGGCGCCAAACAATTGATGACCATGCATCCGAAGGGTGGCAACATCGCATCATCGATTTATGGCAATGAGAGTTGGTTGGAGCTGGATATGTTTCAGTCTTATCACATGAAGGGATGCAGGGAGTATCGTTATACCCGGCGGGCGCTGGAAGCCGTTCCAATCCGGCCTGTATTAGACGGGGAGCCCGGCTACGAAAATATTCCCAACTTTTTGAACAAAGTTCACAAAAGCCGTTTGAATGCATTCGATGTGAGGCGAGCAGCATACTGGAATATGTTATCTGGTGCAGCGGGTCATACCTATGGCTGCAATGAGATTTGGCAGATGTACCGTGCGGGAAAGAAACCCCTACATGGAGCGGAGTTTTACTGGGATCGGGCATTGGATTTACCGGGTTCCCTTCAGGTTGGCTTTATGAAGGGCTTTTTTGAAAGGCTCCCATGGCAATGTCTGCGACCCGCTCCACATTCGCTTGGATGGTTTAACTGGGAAACTGGCGCCCACGTCGTTGCAATGGTGGATACTGAAAGGAGGTTTGCTTTGGCTTACAGTCCGTCGGGTAGGAGTATTCGGATGAAGTTGCAAATGTTGGAAAGAACAAAGCTATTGGCGTTCTGGTTTGAACCCGCTTCAAATAAGCTTTCGGCAATTAACGAATCAGTATATCCTGAGCTTACTGTGTTCAAACCCCGGAACCTAACTCCCGAATCGCCTGATAGACTTTTAATGGTCATTGACAAAGACCTGTTCGACAAATTGGATTTTCAGCAGTTTTTCCCAGATGGTGAATAATAGGACACCACACCCGACCTTTTGATGAAAAAGCAACGCTGGATCGTATGTTCCACTCGCTGCAAGAGTAGTGAACGTATGAAGGCTTAAAATATGTTGACAAATATGTGGATAACATACAAAAAAACGGTTTATCTCATAAATTCAGCAGGGATGTTTTGGCAGGCTGTTGTTTACAGCTAAAAATGTAATGGTTTCTTTTGATATCCGACGGAGAAGATACCACATATGCTATAGCCATATCGAATGGGTGAGGCGGACATTCCGCTTTGAAAATGGAATTGAAAATGAGTACGACAAAGCGCCTGCTCTTGTTTTCCGAAAATGTTGACAAATATGTGGATAACATACAAAAAAACGGTTTACCTCAGCAAATACGCTCTCATATTTTGTTAAACCTCTCCGAATGCTGTCAAAACCAAGGTTCTTCTGCCGCCGTAATCGCGGAATTCGCATAGATAGACTCCCTGCCATGTTCCAAGGTTCAATTTACCGGAAGTAACAGGAATTTGGACAGAACAGCCGAAAACACTACTTTTTATGTGTGCAGGCATATCATCCGGGCCTTCATAGGTGTGAATAAAATGCGGAAAGTCCTCCGGTACAAGTTTGTTGGTAAAGGTGTTAAAATCAGATCGCACGCTAGGATCCGCATTTTCGTTGATTGTAAGACCCGCGGACGTGTGCTGAATAAAAACCTGTAGCATGCCTTTTCGGATTTTTTTCAAATCCGGGAAGTTATCCACAATTTCCTGCGTAATAAGATGGAATCCACGGCGATATGTGGGCAAGGTGAACGCTTTTTGAAATATTTCCATGAATTTGCGTGCTTTTATTCAATTCCCAAAGGTATTAAATTCCGCTTTCTCTCAAATTTTTTTATCTTTAGCCTAAACTAATTTCCTGTTCTACAAACAATCTCCCTATGAAAAAACTAACTTTAGTCCTCTTCTTACTTTGTACAGGTTGGGCCATGTTACCAAGTCAGCTTGAGGCCCAGACAATCCGGCAGCTAACGTTAGCAGATGCCGAAAAAATCTCCCAAGCCGCCGAATCTCGCGCAAGGCAGGACAATTGGAATGTAGTGATAGTTATTATGGATGCCGGAGGAAATTTAGTGTTGTTGAGAAGAATGGATGGCACACAAATCGGAAGCATTGACGTCGCTCAAAAAAAAGCCGAGACAGCAGTCAAATTCAGGAGGGCGACCAAGGTTTTTGAAGATGGTGTGAAAGGCGGAAATGTCCATATCATGAGTTTGGGCGTCGCTGCGGTAGAAGGCGGAGTTCCATTGATGGTTGACGGACAGGTAGTCGGGTCAATAGGCATATCAGGGGTAACTTCTGCCCAAGATGGAATCATCGCTGCCGCCGGTGCCGAAGCACTGAAATAACTGAATTAGTACTAACATGTTGCTTTTGGAGCCAACCAAGGAACGCTTTATTCCTTCTTCCAAAGGTTGGCTCCTTGTTTTTCATTATGCCTAACGCTATTGCCATTCCGTCCAAACTGCCGTATGCGGGCACTACGATCTTTACCGTCATGTCCAAATTAGCGGCGGACGAAAATGCCTACAATCTTTCCCAAGGGTTTCCCAGCTTCGATTGTTCGCCAGAACTTACCGGGTTGGTCGATCATTACATGAGGAAGGGATTTAACCAGTATTCCCCAATGAGTGGCATAACGCCGCTAAAAGAAAGCCTGGCTGAGAAGACGTCGCGTGTATATGGGGTAGATTACCATCCGGATACAGAGGTTACGATTGTTTCCGGTGCCACTGAGGCGATCTTCTGTGCAGTTACTGCCGTAGTCCACCCCGGTGACGAGGTGATTTTATTTGAACCTGCTTACGACAGTTACCGTCCGGCAATTGATATGAATGGAGGAGTCCCGGTTTATGTTACATTGACCGCCCCCGATTTTACCATAGATTGGACCGAAGTCAAGTCCAAAATTACTGACCGGACAAAGGCGATCATGGTCAACACACCGCATAACCCCGTTGGCACCGTTTTCAGTAGAAAAGATTTAGATGATTTGGCCGCCATTGTCCGCAATAAGGACATCTTTATAATCAGTGATGAGGTGTATGAACATATCGTATTTGATGGGGCCCTGCATCACTCGATGATGACCCATCCCGACTTAAGAGAACGTTCCTTCGTCTGTGGCTCCTTTGGAAAAACATACCATATGACGGGCTGGAAAATAGGGTACTGTTTGGCCCCTAAAGCGCTTTCTGATGAGTTTAGGCGGATTCATCAGTTTATAACCTTCAGTACAGTCACGCCCATGCAATATGCATTGGCGGATTTTTTAAAGCTACCGGAGCATTACCTACATCTTCCAGAGTTTTATCAAAAGAAACGGGATAGATTCAATGAAGCAATATCCGCTTCCCGCTTTACCTTTACTCCTTCCAAAGGAAGTTTTTTTCAGATTGTCTCTTATAAAGAGATCACCGATGAACATGATTACGACTTGGCTGTAAGGCTTACCAAAGAAGTCAAGGTCGCGTCCATTCCGGTGTCGGTTTTCTACCGGGAAAAAAAGGACGATCAGCTGCTTCGTTTTTGTTTCGCCAAAGATGATTGGATGCTTGATAAAGCGGGGGAAATACTTTGCAGATTATAAATTAGGCATTATTTTTACTTCTATTAATAAAAGAAAATTGTTCAACAGAAACTTTAGGGGTGTCCAACATGTGGACTGAGATCATACCCTCTGAACCTGATCCAGGTAATTCCGGCGAAGGGAAAAGTTGCTTGTCTTCTTGAGAAAGAGACATCCCGAAAGTTTTTTAAACTATTACTTCTCATGAATTCCATTTTATCAAACCTAAGCAGCCTGAGGGAAAAATCTCCCTTGGTTCATTCCATCACCAATTTTGTGGTAATGAATAACACCGCAAATGCACTTTTGGCAATAGGGGCGTCCCCGATTATGGCCCATGCACACAAAGAGCTAGATGATATGCTAACGATAGTAAATACATTGGTGGTAAACATTGGCACGTTGGATGAATACTGGGTAAAAAGCATGTTGCTCGCAGCGAAGAAGGCGAATGAAAAACATCTTCCATGGGTATTGGATCCAGTAGGCGCAGGGGCTACTCCATTTCGCAACGAGACATTGACACGATTGCTGGCGTTTCATCCTGCTGTAATTAGAGGCAATGCATCGGAAATCCTCGCCATGGCCAAGGAAAACGTAACTTCCAAAGGGGTAGACAGTACAAACTCCCCAAAAGAAGCCCTTGAAGCTGGTAAGCGTCTGTCAGTACAAACACGATCAGTGGTCTGTATCTCCGGAAAGGAAGATTATGTAATTGATGGAAGCCGCTACGCCGTGATAGCTAACGGGGACGCGTTGATGGCGAAGGTTACCGGGATGGGGTGCACGGCTACCGCAATGGTGGGGGCTTTTTTGGCAGTTGACAACGATCCTTTTCAGGCAACAGTTTCAGCAATGGCTATAATGGGTGTTGCCGGGGAAATAGCGGCCCGAAAAGCAGAGGGACCGGGCACCCTTCAGCTGCATTTTTATGACGCACTTTTCAACCTTACACCGAACCAAATCACGGACTCGCTTAACATTACCCAATATGGGAACTGAAGGCTTTCCGTACAAACTGTACCTCGTTACGGACGAGGCAGCCTGTCTCGGTAGAAACTTCTTTTGGGTGCTTGAAGAAGCGTTAAAAGGAGGCGTTGATCTTGTTCAGTTGCGCGAAAAAAATCTTCCAGTACCGGAATTTTTGGAGAAGGCGAAGCGCTGTATGGACATCTGTTGTACCTACGGAGTTCCATTGATTATTAACGACGTGTTGGACGTAGCCACAATCAGTGGTGCCCACGGACTTCACCTCGGACAGAATGACCTATCTGTAGCTATGGCCAAAGCTAAATTGGGAGAAGCGTTTCCAGTTGGATTATCGATAGACCGGCGGTCGGACCTCCTATTGCCTGATGCCATGCTTGCCTGGTACTATGGTGTCAGTCCCATTTTCTCTACCCCCACTAAGCTGGACACGGTCAGTGAATGGGGGCTCGAAGGCTTGGCTTGGCTCCGTGCCGAGACAAGTAAGCCATTGGTGGCGATCGGTAATATCCGGCAGGATAACGCTGCTGCAGTAATTGAACATGGAGCAGATTGTCTAGCGGTCGTAACGGCAATTTGTGGTGCCGCGCGACCTGCACATGCCGCGGAGTCTCTAATGAAAATCATTACAAAAGTAAACGGTAGATGACGAAAACATATATTTCAATCTTGACGATTGCAGGATCTGATAGTGGGGGCGGAGCCGGTATTCAGGCTGACATCAAGACAATTTCCGCCTTGGGATGCTACGCAACCTCCGTAATTACGGCAGTGACGTCACAAAATACGCGAGGAGTGACGGCTATTCACCCAGTTCC
>WGNT01000009.1 GCA_016124425.1 Cytophagales bacterium | reverse complement strand
GATAGTAAGCCCCCAAAGGGACGGGTAGAAATCGCCACCACCCTCATTCCTCTGTACAACAGGGCCAAGTATAGGAAAAGCACCGTACCACCTCCAATGAGGCCATATTCCTCAATAATGATCGAGAAAATAAAGTCGGAATAGGGGTGCGGTAGTACGTTCCTTTGCTCACTTTTTCCCGGCCCTTTGCCAGCGATACCACCTGTAGCAATGGCGATATAGGAATGCTTGGCCTGATAGGGCATTTCCTTTTCATCTTCATTGAGAAAATGCTCAATTCGCGAGAAAAAAACACTGCCCCGCTGACCCAGCATAATCGCAGAAGTCAAAGCAAACAGGCCGACCGCCAGCACAATCATCAAGAATTTGAACGGTACCCGACCTATAAACATCAGTAGGAGACATGTCGCCAATAGCATTACGCCAGTTGACATATTGGCGAATCCGATCAGCATACAAATGATACCGATCCAGGCGATTATTGGTATAAAGGTTTTTTTCCAGTCGGCGATTTGGCGCTGCCTTTTGGCAAGCATGCCCGCCACCGCGGAAATAAGAGCCAGTTTGGCTAAGTCAGAAGGCTGAAATGCCTGGTTTATGATCGGTATGGTTAGCCATCGGTTGGCTTCATTGATGGTCGAACCAAACATATATGTGATCACTAGCAGGGGAATGCTTATCCAAAGTGCCAAAAGGCTTAGTTTTGCAAAGTATTTGTACGGAATGTTATGTACAGCCCACATGACCACCAAGCTCGCCATGATGAGGGAGCCGTGCTTGATCAAGTAGATTTCCGTGTTGCCATTGACCATCCGGTAGGCAAGTGAACCTGTAGCAGAATAGACCACCAATATGCTGATAATGGATAATAGGATCACAATTCCCCAAATGATGGGATCGCCTTTTAAATTTTCTCCAAGCCAAATCTTTATCGGTCTCATAAGGCAGTTTTTTCTTTAAGTGATTGAACCGCTGCCTTAAATTGTTCTCCCCGGTCTTCGTAATTCTTGAAGAGGTCAAAACTGGCACAAGCAGGGGAGAGCAATACAACATCCCCGGTTACTCCCCATTGCACTGCGGTTTCTACGGCCGTATGTATGGAAGTCGTTTCGATAATCGCCGGAATTTTGCCCGAAAACGCACTTCTGAGTTTTTCATTCGCTTTTCCCAGGCAAATAAGGCCTTTTACCCGTTCGTCTACGAGCGGCAGAAGCTCGCTATAGTCATTTCCTTTATCCACCCCTCCAGCGATCCAAATGATGGGACCTGGATAAGCGGCCAAGGCGTATTTTGTTGCATCTACATTGGTTCCTTTGCTGTCGTTTACAAAGCGTATTCCCTTAATCGTACCGGCAGGTTCCATGCGGTGGGCCGCATTTTGGAACGTTGCCAATCCTGTTTTTATGATTGCCGGCGATGCTCCACAAAGTAAGGCCGCTTGGATGGCACACAGGGCGTTGATCTTGTTGTGTTCGCCTTTGAGGGTCATTTCATCTGTATATACCTGAAACGTTTCGTCCCTCCAGCTCACCGAAATATGGTCGGATGCAAGCGCTAAGACATTTGGTTGACTGCCTGACCCACCCACCCAGTACTGTTGGGCCGTTAGGAAAGTTGGCCTACATGCACCCCCAATTGCGGCCACCTCATGAAAGGAAATAAAATGATCCGAGGCATCCTGCTTTTCGGCGAGTTTGAATTTGGTAGCGGCATACCTATTGAAGTCATACCCATACCTGTCAAGATGGTCGGGAGTAATGTTTAGGAGTACGGCTATGGTCGGTTTGAATGCCACAAAGCCCTCGATCTGAAAGCTACTGACTTCAAGTACCCACCATGCATGGTCGGATGAAGCCAGTTGCCCTGCCCAGCTTTTGCCCACGTTTCCGCCAAGGCCTACGTCCAAGCCGGCAGTTTTTAGCAGATGAAAGGTAAGTAAGGTAGTGGTGGTCTTGCCGTTGGTGCCTGTGATGGCAATTACTTTTCCCTTTGTATACCGAAAAGCAAATTCAAGTTCATCGATTACGGGGATACCCTGTTCCATCGCCAGTTGGACTAGCTTGTTGTCATAGGGGATGCCAGGGCTTTTGATAATTTCCTGCGCATCGAGAATATTCTCCTCCGTGTGGCCGTTTTCCTCATAGGGTATATTACCAGCTTTCAGCTGTTGGATGCGGGACGCACTTATCCCGCCAGCGTCTGACACAAACACCTCATAGCCTTTTTCCACCGCAAGCAGGGCTGCCCCTACGCCGCTTTCGCCTGCACCCAATATGACGATTTTCTTTATCATCTAAGTTTCAAAGTAGCCAGAGCCATAATGGCAAATAAGATCCCTAAGATCCAGAAGCGGACAGTAATCTTCGCTTCGGGAATATTTTTCTTTTGATAATGATGGTGTATCGGGGACATCAGGAAGATACGCCTTCCCTCCCCATATTTTCCCCGGGTAAATTTGAAATAGGTGACTTGTATGATTACTGAAAGCAATTCAATCAAAAAGACACCACAAAGCAAGGGCAACAGCAGTTCCTTTCGCAAGGTGAGAGACAGAACGGCAATCACGCCCCCTATCATCAAGCTTCCGGTATCTCCCATAAATACTTGCGCCGGATAGGCATTGTACCAGAGAAAGCCGACACAAGCACCGACAAAGGCCGAACAGAAAATCACCAATTCACCCGAATTGGGTATAAACATGACGTTTAAGTACTGGGAGAAAATAGCGTTGCCGCTGATGTAGGCATAGATGGCTATGGTGAGCCCGATAATTGCCGATGTACCTGCTGCCAGCCCATCTATACCATCGGTAATATTAGCCCCATTCGATACAGCAGTCACGATGAAAATTACCAGACCGATGTAAAGGAGCGGCGTAAGAAAATCACCAAAAAAACCAAAAATTTTATCGTAATGAAGTTCATTGCCTTTGATAAACGGGATGGTGGTTTTGAGTGACTTTACGTCCTGAAAACTGGGGGTATCCACTATTCCCTCTGCGATAGATACAGGCATGTTGAATTCCCGAACCACCACATCCTCATGAAAATACAGTGTAGTGCCTACTACGATGCCAATCACTACTTGTCCCACGATCTTGAATCTTCCGGCAAGTCCTTCTTTATTTTTGCGGAAAACTTTGATGTAGTCGTCCACAAATCCTATCGCCCCCAGCCAAATGGTTGTTACTAACAACAGGATAATATAAATGTTGAAAATATTAGCGAACAGAAGCGTTGGAATTACGATAGCAGCCATTATCATCAGGCCTCCCATGGTAGGCGTACCTCTTTTTTCTGTTTGCCCTGAAAGTCCAAGCTCCCTTACTGTCTCCCCAATTTGTTTTCTACGGATCCAATCGATAATGCTCTTGCCGAAAGTAATGGTGATTACCAACGAAAATAGGGCGGCCATTCCTGCTCTAAACGAGATATAACGGAAGACCCCAGCCCCGGGGAAATCGAACACTTTGTCGATATAGTCAAAAAGGTGGTATAGCATTAGCTAGAATGAATTAGGCGTAACATTTCTTTTACAATTTCCCGGTCATCAAAGGGATGTTTTACCCCCTTTATTTCCTGATAGGTTTCATGCCCCTTCCCGGCGATCAGTATGATATCTCCTTTTTCAGCCATACCACAAGCTGCTTTGATGGCTTCTCTGCGCTCGGAGATGGTGAGTGTTTTGCGCATATCTACGGGATTTATTCCAGTTTCCATATCCCTAAGTATGTCCATGGGCTCCTCATTACGTGGATTATCTGAGGTAAGAATGATCTTATCGCTGTATTGGGTAGCCACTTTGGCCATTATTGGTCGTTTGGTTTTGTCCCTGTTTCCCCCGCATCCTACTACAGTGATCAGTTTTTCTCCTCCTGTTCTCAGTTTATGAATCGTCTTGAGTACGTTCTCAAGTGCGTCAGGTGTATGTGCATAATCGACGATTGCGGTAATCTCTTTATAAAACACCTGCTCAAACCTGCCTTGGGCACCTCTCAGCTGTGACAGCTGCCGCAATACCTCTTCCTCTTCTTCGCCGAGGATAATCGCCGTGCCATAGACGCCCAATAGGTTATAGGCGTTAAATTCCCCGATAAGCCGAAACCACACCGACTGTTGGTTTATGTCCAACTCAAGGCCGTGAAGGGTATTGCTAAGGACCTTTGCTTTGAAGTCTGAGGGAGATCGTAATGCGTAGGAATATTTTTTTGCCTTTGTATTTTGCAGCATCACCAGTCCGCGTTTATCATCGGCGTTGATCAGCGAAAACGCGCTTCCAGGAAGCTCGTCAAACAACTTCTTCTTTGCCTTGATGTAGGCATCAAAGGTTTCGTGATAATCGAGGTGGTCATGGGAAATATTGGTAAAGACAGCACCGGCAATTTGTAGCCCTGCGGTACGTTCCTGCACAATAGCATGCGAACTAGCTTCCATAAAACAATGGGTGCATCCTGCCTCCAACATTTGGGTAAGCATGTCGTTGATCGAAAGGGCATCTGGTGTAGTGTGGGTCGCAGGAAGTACGGTCTCGTTTATTCGGTTTTCAACAGTGGATAATAAGCCGACACGATACCCTAATTCGCTGAAGAGTTGGTGCAAAAGGGTAACCATCGTCGTCTTTCCATTTGTGCCTGTGACAGCAACTAAGGTCAATTTGGTCGAGGGATGGTTGTAGAAGTTGGCAGCCATCATACCAAGCGCCTTCGCAGCATCGACTACCTGTACATAGGTAACTGAATCCCGTAGGGTAGGAGGAAGCGACTCACAAACAATGCAGGAGGCGCCTTTTTCGAGTACGGCATCAATGAAATCATGTCCGTCCACTTGTGTTCCCTTCATGGCTACAAACAGGTCGCCCGATTCCACTTTTCTGCTATCAAAGCCGAGCTTGTTCACGGCAATATCCATATCTCCTTTTGTGGAGATAAGGGATACCTTATACAATATGTCTTTGAGCAGTTTCATTATCCCAGTGTAAGTTTTATGATACTATTGGGCGATATGGACGTTCCCGATGGCATGGATTGGCTTTTGACCCGGCCTTTGCCGCTGTAGATTACCCTTAATCCGTTATTCTCAAGAATATAGAGTGCATCCCGAAGGGCCATTCCTGTGACGTCAGGGACCTGTTTTTCTGTTACCCTGTTGGTAACCCATTGGATGGACTTGTTCGTCACCCTCGAACGCACCCACTTTTCTTGATCTTGGTAATGGTTCGAGATGCCGAATTTGTTGCAAAGCATTTGAACATCCTCTGTCCAGCCTGCCTGAATAAAAGGCAAGTCTCCCGCATAATGGGTCGTGTTTTTTACATGCGCCTTATCCAAATCAAGCGTTAAGTCTTGGGCATGAATCTTATCGGCAATCTCCTTAAAAACCGGTGCGGAGATATCTCCTCCATAGGCTTGGAATCCTTTCGGGCTGTCAATAATAATAATGGCACTGTATTTCGGATTATCGGCGGGGAAGTACCCGGCGAAGGAGGTGTAGTAAGTTTGTGTGTACCGACCGTCTATCAGCTTTTGGGCTGTACCTGTCTTACCGGCGATCTTGTAGTTGGAGTTCCGGATATTTCTTGCGGTACCGTTTTCTACCACACCTTCCAACAGTGCCTGTAGTTTTTGGATTGTCTTTTTGGAAGCGATTTGTTTATTCAATACTTCTGTTTCAAAATATTCCTCGACTTGATTGCCCTTCGTTATTTGTTTGACGAGTATCGGTTTTACCATCTTTCCGTTGTTGGCGATGGCATTGTATAGCGTTAGCGTCTGTAAGGGGGTCACTTTAAGTTCATACCCTATAGACATCCATGGCAGGGTGGTTCCGTACCAGTTTTTGGCACCAGGTACCTTGAAATAAGGAACGCCCTCTCCTTTTAGCTGAAATCCAACGGGCTTGTCCAATCCAACTTCGGCAATGTAGTTCATGAATTTGACGGGGGTTGCTCCAAATTGATCATTGACAAGCCTGGAAATCCCAATGTTCGAGGATTTTTCAAAGGCCTCCCGTACGGTAATTCGCCCGAAACCTCCGTTTTTGGCGTCGCGCATGGAGCGGTCATAGAATTTGAAAACCCCTTCTCCGGTATCAATGCTGTCCTGCAAGCTAACGCTTCCTTCTTCCAAAAGGGCCATCATGGATACCAGCTTAAAGGTGGATCCCGGTTCTGTTAGCCCCTGTTCGCCGATGGCGTAGTTGTAATTTTCTCCGTATCCGTTGCCGCTTTTGTTTTTTTCCAGATTTGCCAATGCCTTGATATGTCCCGTCTTTACTTCCATCACGATCACAGATCCGAAATTTGCGTCCTTGTTGATCAATTGACGCAGCAAGGCTGATTCCGCAACGTCCTGTATGTTAATGTCCAGTGTGGTGATAATGTCAAACCCGTCCGTAGGTTTGATGTCCTCCGCGTCGTGTAGGGGTTTCCAGCTGCCTCCCGCGATTTTCTGGAACAACGCCTCGCCGTTTCTGCCTTGAAGGTATTCGTTGAAGCTGTATTCGAGACCGACTCCGTAGTCATCTTCATTGAGAAAGCCCACGGTTCTACCTGCAAGAGAACGGAAGGGTCTGTAGCGCTGATCCACTTTTTCGAAGATTACCCCACCCCCCAAGCGTCCGTGGCGAAAGATCGGCCAGTCCATCATGTCCAGTTTTTCCTGATAGCCAATTTGTTTGCGGTTGATAACGAGGTATTTTTTTCCGCTGTTTCTAGCATCGGCGATCATCCGCTTGTAGTGGGTCGCGGATTTATCTTTATAAAACCCCGAAAGCAACGTAGCTAAGGAATCAATTCCGGATCTGTACCTTTCAGGGCTAGCGATAGACGGGTCAATCACTACCCTGTAGAAGGGTAGGCTAGTGGCTAAGAGACTGCCGTTGGTACTATAAATATTTCCCCGCGTTGCTTTGACGGGACGGTATTGCAGGTGGATGTCCTCGGACATTTGGCGCCATTTATCACCATCCACAAACTGTACCTGCGTGATTTTGTAAAAAATAGCCATGCCAATCGCACTCGTCAACAGGAAGGCGATTCTGACACGAAACAATATGGACCGTTTAATATTCACTACTTAACGATTATTTTAAATGGGGGTTCGTCAATTTCTTCTATTCCAAGCGGAGCAATTTTTTTGGCAACTTCAGATTGCTTTCCGGCAAACATATAGGCCGCTTCCAACGTCGTAACATCCGCCCGGATATCTTCTACCTCCTGCTGGAGCTGTTCAATTCGGCGAATGGTATTGTCAGCCTGATGGTTGCTCCATATATAAATGAGCGCAAGAAATGCGGCGTAAAGAAACGGTGGGACCAAATGGACAGGTATCCCATCGCCAAAAAGCCCAGTCATCGCCAGTTTGCGCTCCAAAAGCGCAAAGAGATTAAATCTTCCCACTTTTGAGGAGGATTTTCCAGATGATACTTTCTCTTTGAATGTGTTGCTTCCCATAGCTATATTTTTTCAGCAATTCTAAGTTTGGCGCTTCTTGCCCGGTTGTTTTGGGCAGTTTCCGCAGCACTTGCGGTGATTGCTTTCCGGTTTACCGGTTCAAGTGGGCGGATTAGGTTACCATAGAAATCCTTGTCTATTTCACCCTGGAATTTCCCTTTGTTGAAATAATTTTTGACCAGTCTGTCCTCTAGCGAGTGGTAACTCATGATTACAATGCGCCCTTTCGCCTGAAGTAATTCCGTGCTTTGTTCCAACATGTCTTTCAATGCACCCATTTCGTCGTTTACGGTTATTCTCAGGGCCTGAAATACCTGCGCATAGTATTTGAATTCCTTTGCCCGAGGGGCAAATTTGTCCAAAAGGCGCTTGAAGCTGTCGATAGATGCTATAGGCGCCTGAATTCGTTCTGAGATAATGGCACGGGCGAGGGTTTTTGCGTTTTTTATTTCCCCATATTGACCAAGTATTCTATGCAGTTCGCTTTCATCATAGGTGTTCAGGATATCCGCCGCGGTAAGGTTACCCGATTGGTTCATCCGCATGTCCAACTCTCCCTCAAACCTGGTAGAAAAACCCCTGCTTGGCTCGTCGATTTGATGGGAGGAAATGCCCAAATCTGCAAGGATTCCATCTACCTTATCTACCCCATACAGCCTCAGAAAGCGCTTGATGTCTCTGAAATTCGCGTGAATAAACGTAAACCTAGGATCCTCAGGAGCATTTGCCATTGCATCCTCATCCTGATCAAATCCATACAGATGCCCCTTATCCAGCCGATTAAGGATTTCCCTCGAGTGCCCACCCCCGCCAAAGGTCAGGTCTAGATACACCCCATTGGGGTCTATAGCCAGTCCTTCGATGCAGGGCTGCAACATAACGGGAATATGGTAAGGGGTTTTAGTCATCTTTTTTTAGAAAACGTTTGTTCCAGACGTTGTATTTTTTGTCGGCTTCTTCATCAAGTTCTTGCAATATGGACGGGTTCCAGATTTCAATGCGATCTCCTATACCCGAAACGGTAGCTTCTCCATCTAGCTGCGCATACGCAATAAGGAATTTAGGTATAAGGATTCTTCCAGCACTGTCCATTTCGACAATTACTTCGCGTCGAAAATAGGCCCGCTGAAAGCTTCTCGCCTCTTCGTCCGTGCTATCAAGACTCATAAGTTTGCTGTACTCCTTCTTCACCTCGAGGATTGTGCGAAGGATTAGGCACTGCTCAATCCCTTTTCTCAGATAAAGTTCGTTGCTTGGATTTTCGGGAAGGGCCGCTTTTAGTTTTGCAGGCAGTACCAGCCGCCCTTTGACGTCAAGCTTGCATACATAGTCGCCCGTGAAAATTCCCATACCAGTAACTTTAAAAATCTCAGCAATACAAAAGTAGTAAATCCCCAAACACTATCTACCACAATGCCCCACTTTTTACCACATAATGATAAAAGTATCCAAAAAAATCAGATTCTACAATTGTTTAGCCGGAAAATATTTCCTGTAGTTGTTGATGCTCATCTAGTTAGAAGGTTCATTTTGACTGGAAAACACCAAAAAATAGGCTTTGAAGTGAGTTTTCTATAATGTAGGAAGCGCAATAGATAACAATTAAAAAAAGCAATATTGCTAAAAACAAAGTGGGAGATTTTCCCACAAAATCCCATGCGGCAGGGCTAAACGGGTAAAAGATCTTATTTTTTACGTTCAATGGTATATGTTACCAGATCAGCCAAGGCGAGTTTGTAGGGGCTTTCTGGAAATTCAGCCAGTATTTCCAAGGCCTCTCGGTAGTAATTATTCATGATTTCCTCTGAATAGGACAATCCACCCGAAGACTTTACAAAGGCTATCACTTCATTGACTGCTTTTTTGTCTTCATTTTTGTTCCGGATAAGCGAGATAATCTTTTTCTTTTCCAGCCAGGAGGCTTTATTCAGCGCGTAGATAAGCGGAAGCGTCAGTTTCTTTTCTTTAATATCTATTCCAACGGGTTTTCCGACCACGTCTTTTCCGTAATCAAACAGGTCATCCTTGATCTGAAAAGCCATCCCAACCTTTTCACCGAATAGCCGCATTTTATCTATCGTCTCAGCGCTGGCATTCGCGGTTGCTGCCCCCACTGCACAGCAGGATGCAATCAGACTGGCCGTTTTCTGACGGATAATGGTATAGTACACTTCCTCGGTTATGTCCAGGTTCCTCGATTTGGCGATCTGTAACAGTTCGCCTTCACTCATTTCACGGACAGCGTGTGATACGATTTTCAGCAAGTCAAAATCTCCGTTATCTACGCTCAGCAATAACCCTCTAGACAGCAGATAGTCACCTACAAGTACAGCGATCTTGTTTTTCCAAAGTGCATTCACGGAAAAAAAACCCCTTCGGTAGTTGGCATCGTCAACAACATCGTCATGGACGAGCGTAGCGGTATGCAGAAGTTCTATCAAAGCAGCACCGCGATAGGTGGCCTCGGTGACGCCACCTGAGACGCCCCCAGTCAAAAATACGAACATGGGACGCATCTGTTTTCCCTTTCGCTTGACAATATAATTGGTGATATGATCGAGAAGCGTCACCTTACTTTTCATAAAGGATCGGAACTTCTTCTCAAAAACTGCCATCTCTGTGGCAATGGGAGCTTGTATTTGCTTTAAATCCTGCTTCATTGAGTGATTGGTGCTGCAATAATACGACCTATTCGGCCATTGACAAAACTCCCTAAATGAATAATAGGTTTAAAAAGAAATTCTTCGCGAGCAGTAAAAGAGATTATTTATGAGCGTCATCTACAGTGGATGACTGGTTCCTTATTTCCTGTCATATCCGTTTCTTTTCCATATCTTTGCATAGACCAACTTAAAAACCATTGACGGACGACTATATCAAGCATCAGTACGCACCCATTCTTCCAAAAAAAGATGAATGGCCTGTAGTTAAGCTAAGCAAAAACAGGAAGGAGTTTATCAAACGGGTAACCGATGCAAGTGTGGAACGTATTTTAGGTCATACAGGAAACCAAACCCACCTATTAAAGGAAGAACTCGAAACGGTGCTCTACCGGGAGAGGCTTCGCCTCAAGCAGAATCCATGGTTGGTAGATGCGGATGACGAGCCGCAGTTTTGGGCTAAGGTAAAATCCAGCCTACTTGCAATCGGAATCGACAGTTCGTTGACAGATGCGGAACGGAAGCATTCCTACACAGCCATACTGGAGTCCATCGTAAATCGGTATGTGGAGGAAATTGCGGGAAACTTCAAACACGCCCATTATAAGGCAACGCGGAGAATTGTTACTTACGGCTTTTCCCGCTTGCTAAATACGGCGCGGGTGAAAGGGCTAAAGTCCTTTTTTAGCAATCAATATACCTTGCAGGATAAGATTCAAATAATAGGTCAGACCGATCAGCTTAGAAACCTTGCGGCTAAAGGTACTATCGTGATGGTGCCTACCCACTTTTCAAACTTGGACAGTATTCTGATCGGCTGGACCATCAGTACATTAGGCCTTCCGCCTTTTATCTACGGGGCCGGATTGAACCTGTTTAACATTCAAATATTTGCCTATTTCATGGATGCCTTAGGGGCGTATAAGGTCGACAGGCGGAAGAAGAACCTCGTGTATCTGGAATCGTTAAAAACCTATTCCAGTGAAGCGCTGCAATTCGGCTGCCATAGTCTTTTTTTTCCCGGAGGGACACGTTCTAGAAGCGGAAACATCGAATCCCGTCTTAAGCTTGGCCTTTTAAGTTCTGCCATGGAAGCTCAGCGGGTAAATTATCAAAAGGGGATTACTGACGTGGGAGGCAAAATCTTTGTGGTACCCGTCACCATCAACTACCACTTCGTGTTGGAAGCGCCAAGCCTGATTCATGACTACCTCAACCTGACAGGTCAGGAGCGCTATTACAAAGAATCCGACGAGTTTTCCAATTCCTATAAGATTTTCAAATTCTTGGTGAAATTCTTCACCAAAGGATCTGACATATCAGTCTCCATCGGTCAGGCACTGGATATTATGGGCAATTACGTAGACGGGGACGGAAATAGCCGGGATAAAGATGGAAGGGTGATTGACTGTAGGGATTATTTTATTTCCAATGGAAAGTTGACTGTAGATACGCAGCGTGAGGAAGAATATACAAAGGCTCTAGGAAGTCGGATCGTCGCTGAGTTCCACAGGATAAACAGGGTCTTCAGCAGTCATTTGGTCGCTTTCACCGCGTTTAACATTATCAAAAAAGCAAACAAGAAATTGGATTTGTTTAGCTTGTTGAAAGTGCCGGAAGAAGATATTTCTATCCCTTATGCATTTTTTAGGACAGAATGCCAACGCGTCCTTCAGCGTATCATGGAATTAAAAGAAGAAGGTAAGGTACATACCGCTCCGCACCTCGGCGTGGATATCGACCAACTCATTGCCCACGGCCTAGACAATGTGGGCATGTATCATGCCAAGCGCCCTCTGATAAAGACGCACAACAACGAAATTGTGACGGAGGATATGAACCTACTTTATTACTACCACAATCGATTGGAAGGCTATGAACTCGATAAATTATTCAGATAAAACCAAATCCGTAGGTGTAATCGGCATAGGTAGTTTCGGCGCGGCAATAGCCAACTTGTTGGCCGAGAAAAACAATGTGATTGTTTATGCCCGTGATCAGGAAGTCGTCGAGGAAATCAACGAACAGCATACTGCCAAAGGTAGGACGTTATCTACAAGCGTGCGTGCTACTAGTGATCCACAGCTACTTTGTGAAAGCTGCGATACCTTGTTCCCTATGATCTCCTCCAGCGGTTTCAAAGAAGTCATGGGGTTTTTTGCGCCTTTTTTACATCCATACCATTACCTCATTCACGGTACAAAAGGCCTGGTGCTAAATCTACCTGCAGGAAAGTCACTGGAGAATGTCACCAAGCTCAGGAGGGAGAACATCTGCACCATGAGCGAAGTGATTTTGAACGAAACCGTAGTCGTTCGCGTGGGCTGTCTTGCCGGTCCCAATCTGGCCAAAGAACTGGCACAAAAACAACCGGCTGCTACGGTTGTGGCCAGCAGGTACAATGAGGTAATTCTAGAGGGACAACGCCTACTTCGTGGGGATAATTTCCAAGTCTACGGGAACTCCGACATTATCGGCGTTGAGTTAAGCGGAGTGCTAAAAAACATTATCGCCATCGCTGCAGGGGCACTTTCGGGAATGGGACTGGGAGAAAACGCCAGAGGGCTGTTGGTTTCCAGAGGCATGGTCGAGTTGATTTACCTGGGGAAAGCAATGGGGGGAAGCACAAAATCATTTATAGGCCTCGCCGGCATAGGTGATATGGTGACTACCTGTAATTCAACCCTATCACGCAATTTTACTGTAGGCTACAGGCTGGCGCAAGGGGAGAAGCTAGAGGACATTATCGCCGAAATGGATGAGGTGGCGGAAGGCATCAATACCGTTCGGCTCGTGAAACTGTTTCTGGAGAGTACAGACCTTCGCGCTCCTATTACCGAAAACTTATACAAAGTGCTCTTCCAATCATTTAAAGTGGAAACAGCGCTTCAATATCTCATGAAATACCCCTTTAATGTTGATATAGATTTTTTATAGGATGGTCAGACATCAAGAAGTTGGGCTGCGGCCG
>WGNT01000029.1 GCA_016124425.1 Cytophagales bacterium | reverse complement strand
GAAATAAAGGTACCGGGTGGAAATTGCTGGGCATAGACTAACGCCGAGGATCTCCACATGATTTTGTGGTTTTCGGTGCCTCCGTCCTTCGTGTTGCCCCCAAGAAGCTCTCCTGGCTCCCCGATCAAGTTGTGTGGAACAAATAAAGGATCATATTTCCGAAAGCCGTCTGAAGGTCTTCCCAATTCCTGATAAGCGCTCACAGCTTGCTGAAAATCGCGCTTCCACGCCTCGCCCATGGTCGTTGACAACAAGGGATAAAACCGAGCCCAGTTTTTGGCGGCAAAGTGATATTGTTGGTTAAGATGTCCGGGGATGCTTATAAAGGCCTTGTTTGGTACATTCGTCGGATCGATCAACAGAGAGGCAATCAATGGAGGAAGATCTTTTTTCAACGCATCGCCGCCAAATCGCGTAATGTTACCCAAGGAATCTCTTTCCTTCGCCCCAAAATACCCCGTATCTCCCTGAAGATAGGTCCTCCCGGTAAACGGAGAATGTACAACCTCTCCCTCTAAAGCATATGTGTATACCGGTAGGCCAGTATCTGGACAAGTCGATTTCGACATACTTTTGAGCCCAACGGGAATTTCCGCCAATCGCCGCAACATGCCGTCAGACCGTTGCACAAACCCAGGTTCATCGGGATAACTTTCGACGGACCAGCTGCTTTGTCCAAAGGAAAGTGTGCTGGCAAAATAGGCTACTCCATAGGAAAAGAACGTAAAAATCTTCATTGCATAAGGAAGGCGGGCAGCACTGTTCATGCTGCCCGCCGGATTTAGATTTAACAGGTATGATTGATTATCTTGAAATATTTGGATTGAGATCTATTTCTGTTTGCGGAATGGTCTGCCATGTCCTGGAGTTCCAAGGTAGGGACCCTGGTCCTCTATCTCCATTAGGAATGTCTTGTTGAGTTGCTTGAAGGTAATACAAGCGGTCGTCCTCAAAGACCAATTCTTTCATCCGCTCTATCTCTATAACTTCAGCTGTCATAGGCCCTGTGTAAGCTTCGATACCGGCACGGGACCTGACTACATTCAGGTCTTCTCTCGCACCGGCTTCATTTCCGCCCAAAAGCCTAACGTATGCTCTCGTAAGATAAGCCTCAGCCGACCTCATAAGTGGTAGGCTAGATACTCTATTGGATGCCTCTGGAAGACCAGCTCTGTACCACTTATGCCCCCATACTTCTCTTTGATTCAAACTTTTATAGACGATTCTAGGGTCTTCGTTTGGTCCAAAGCTTATAAAGAGTTGCGTATATCGCTTATCGTTCATTGCTGCATCGTGGTCATTCCAGCCAGTTTTATTCTTGAAATGTTCACTCAGAGACATAATCTGATTGTTATTGAAGAAATTGGTTAGATTCCAACGTCCATTGGGGTCAGAATACCCCAACCACCTTGAGATGACAGGAGGTTTCCACTGTGTCTGTGAACCTGAGGTTACGTATTGAAACACAACTTCTTGGCCTTTATCCCCAAAAGCAGATCGGTTCCATGCTTCAATCGGATCTTGGGTCAATGGATATCGTCCTGAATTGATTACCGCATCGGCATGTCGCTGGGCTTCTTGCCAATTCCTCATCTGAAAATGAACCCGCATGGCAAGAAAATGGGCAGCCATTTTATCCTGTCTGTCTACATATGCAGGTGGATCACGTTGAGGATCAAATTGATCCGGCAACAACTCCAAGGCTTGGTTAAGATCCGACAGGATTTGCGCATAAACCTCTTCCACCGAACTGGGTGCCGGATTGTCAAACGCACTAGTAGGCATCCTATTTTTGATCACGATTGCCGGAGCACTATTATCAGCGCCATAGGGAGGAGCAAAAATCCGTACTAAATTGAAATTTATCCAAGCCCTAAGCCAATAGGCCTCGCCTAAAATGCGCGGCGTCCAGTGGCTGTTCGAATCTTCAAAAGGACCATTTCGATCTACCCAGTCAATCACCGCATTCGCTGACAACAATACCGCATACCCTGCCTCCCAGTTGCGTGTAGGCTGAGAGTGTGCATTATTGGAGAAATCCCGGTTGTACCAGTCGATAGCATCCTGGCCTACTACGCCTAAGCCATCCATCAGTTTCCCGACGTCTGAAATGGTCGCGGAATAAATCGCCTGATTTCCATGGATCCCCCGAAATCCTCCCGATCCTCCGGCTAACCAAAGTGCCCCATTAACCAGCTGTTCTAGATCCTCCGTGTTGCGTGGATTTGAAAATCCATTCGATACGGGTCCAACTTCTTCCAACCATTGGTCCTCGCAGGACCAAATAGAAAAGATCAGGAACAATAAACTGATTCGATATATTTTACTTGAGAATGTTATCTTTTTCATTTTTTTGGCATTTAGCGGATTAAAACGATAATGAAACACCACCTGTAATGGTTCTCAGTTGCGGAAACGGACTTCCACCGGCAAATCCCTGTGTCAGGTTCCTATTTTGTCTATTTGCGTCAAAATTTGCAATCTCCGGATCAAAACCGTCGTACCGTGTGAAAGTCAACAGGTTCGTCGCGTTTACATAAATCCTACCTGTCTTTATTTTAGCTTTTGAAAGCAGTGCGCCGGGCAAATTGTAACTTAACTGCACGTTCCTCAGTCTCAAAAAGGACCCGTCTTGTAAATAAAGAGATGTCGTTCCAGGTCTTGCTATCGCCTCATTCTCACGCGTACGCTTTAGGTAACTCTGTCTTGGAAACTCCCCATCCCTGTTTTGTTCTGTCCAGACCCGGTCTTCCAAATCCGCTCTAAAGTTGCTTCCTCCTACTACTTCAAACCTGTTTCCGTCATAGATATAGTTTCCGCCCTGAAACGAAAAGAACACACCTAACTCCAAGCCCTTGTATGAAAACGTGTTTTGGAATCCTCCAAAATAGGTAGGTAAGCCACTTTTACCCTCAAGCTCAACTCTGTTCTGTTGTGCCGCAGCCTGCGTGGCCAAGATAGTCTCCCCGGTTTTCCGGATTTCACCGGTTTCGTTGAACAAATCCCTGTCTATCTCATAGATATATTCGTATCCTGTCTCACTGTCAATAAAGGCCGTTTCCGCCATAAAGTACGTTCCCAGCCTGCCGCCTCTTCTGGTAATGGTGGCACCTTGTACAATTCCAAGGTTATTTTCATCTAGTCTGGGGACCAAACGAAGGACTTCATCTCTAATGAGGGTGAGATTAACATCTGTCTTCCACCTGAATCCACTGGGTGAATCCACATTTACGGAACTCAGTGAAAACTCAAACCCCCTGTTCCTCAAGTCGCCAATATTCGTCCAAATGGAAGATGATCCTAGTAAAATACCCTGAGATGGCGGTATGGGATTCAGCAACAGCATATTGTTCACATCCTGCTGATAAAAGCCCGCTGAACCGTTGATCCTTGCGTCAAATGCTTCAAAATCAACGGAAAAATCAATGGTATTGATCTCTTCCCACTGAATATCAGGTACGCCTATGACACTTTGCACCACCCCAGATCCAAAGGAATATGCGGGCCAGGTAACGTATTGGTTTTCGAGGACATTGGGGATATCCGCATTACCTGTACGTCCGTAACTAGCCCTTAACTTTAGGAAATTGATCGGACCGAGGTTTTTACCAAAATTCTCCTCCGATAGAATCCAGCCACCCGATATTGCCGGAAACTGGCCAAAGCGATTGTCTCTTCCAAACACCGATGCCCCATCTACCCGGAAACTGGCCATGGCATAATACTTATCGTTGAAGGAGTAATTGATCCGCGAAAAATAACTCTGAATTCTAAAATCTGGAAAGCTGCCATTGACCAAGGAAATTACATTGGTACCCTGTGTTTCGCCGATATTAAAGTCAGAAGAAACGAGGTTCTCTGCCCGTGCATCCGTCCTGTAGAAGGTGCGTCTTTGCCTTTCAGCACCTGCAACCACATTTATTTGATGTTCATTTATCGATTTGTTGTAGGTAGCATAGGCGTTAACGTTGAGGTTATTTCTCAGTGTATTACCGATTTCTCCGTAACGGGACAGCCGAACCACATTGCTTACATGATAAACACTCTTGGTGTACCAAGTATCTAATCCTCCTTCAGCTTTTAGCGTCAGGTCCTTCAAAGGCTGGTACTCCAATGACAAGTTAGTGATGCTGCGGTAATTTTCCGCTGTATTGTGAAAGTTGGCCGGTAAGTTGGCAACAATGGGGTTTCTACCGCCATGGGGATCAAAGTAAGATCCATCCTCCATAAATATCGGTAGTACGGGCAATGCACCACCTATCGCGGCCCCATACCCTCCACGGTTCCCTCTATCGGCCCTGCCTCCATTTGGGTTTGCTTCTGAAGAACCTCCAAGTTGGCCCATCTCATTATTAAAGTAATTCAGGTTATTCTTTACGCCAATTTTGACCTTATCAAGAACGTTGAAATCAAGGTTAGCCCGAATACCATAGGTCCTAAGCCGTTGCGTATTCATCAATCCTTTGTGGTCTTGATACCTCAACGAGATAAAATAGGAGGATTTATCAGTTCCCTTAGAGGCCGAAATATTCACATCCTCCAATGATCCTTGACGCCAGATGGGGGAAAGCCAATCTGTTCCTCCACGGTTTGCCACATTCTGAACCATTTCTCGCGTCAGATAGTCATTCGGAGTAGCAATGAAAGGGCTCACTAGACCTGCATCAACGACGGGATCCCAGGCCCTGTCAAATCCGTCATTCGCAAATGCACCATCTACCATATTCAACCATTGCTGCCCATTGGCCATTTGCACCATATTTACAGGGTCCTGAACACCAAAGCTATAATTGAAATTAACCGAACTTTCGCCTTTTCGCCCAGATTTCGTTGTAACCAATATAACTCCGTTGGCACCCCGGGAGCCATATATTGCAGTAGCAGCCGCATCCTTAAGTATCTGTATGTCCTCAATATCTGCTGAATTAATAGACATAAACGAGTTTATACCCCCCTGCCCGGTTAATTCTTGCGTAAGCGGAAATCCATCCACTACAATCAAGGGTTCAGACCCAGCAGATATGGAAGAGGTACCGCGGATGAGTATACGGGATGGGGATCCGGGAACACCGCTGCCCTGATTCACCTGAACGCCGGCAGCCCTACCCTGCAATGCGGCATCAAAAGAAGGAACCTGTACCCTTGCCAAGTCCTCTCCTTTGACGCTGGCAATATTTCCTGTCACTTCTCTTTTTACCTGACTCCCATAGCCTGTCACGACAACCTCTTGCAAATAAGAATCTTCAATGACCAAGGTAACATCTATCGTATTGCTGCTCGCGATTTGAACTCGCTGTCTCTGAAACCCAATAAATGAAAACACAAGAAATCCCTGATCCGGCGCGGTCAACGTATAGTTACCGTCTAAATCGGTAACAGTTCCGGTGTTTGTTCCCTCTACAAATACTGTAACGCCCGGAAGAGGGTCACCTTTGTTATCGGTTACTTTTCCTGATAACTCACGCGCGAAAAATGGAGATGAATTCCTGTCAGCATCGTATTCCGATGATGTACGGAAGTTTACGGAGATGGTGTTGTTGACCTGTTTGAAGTTAAGAGAGGACTGTGAACCTATATCAGCGAGAATCTCCTCCACCGAACCCGACTTACTGGTCAGAAGAATCCGTTTTTTGACGTTTACGTTTTTGTCAAAGAAAAAGAATTTAAATTCGGTATTGTTTTCTATCTCTTTAAAAACATCAAGAATTCGATACTCGCTGTTTTCCAGCGTGATTTTAATTTCATCGATACGCTTAACTTGTCCATTAGCACTGCTTGCCCACACTGTCGCCATCGTCAAGATCGCAAAACTAAATCCATAAAGGGCAAATTTGATTGACATAATTATTATGCGTAATAAATTTTTCATAATTTAGAACGTTAGATTAAACTTAATTTAGAACAGCCAAGGCGGAGTAGTCTCTCCAAAGAATTCCGTCTTGGTGGTTTGGTCTACGGCCCGGGGAAATACTTTCGTATTTCTCCGGGTTTTTTTTTCGTTTTTTTGGTTTATTTCATGGGCATCGTTGTTATGTGTTTTTATTAAAATCAATAATCAGTTTTTTACCTTCCAACTGAAACTGAAACCCATGCGCAAATTTCATGGCTTCCAGGACATTGGTAAGCGTCTCGTTATTGGTGAATGTACCGGAATAGAATCCAGTGCGGGGGGCATTGCCGCGAACGGTAATCGTGACTCCATACCAGCGTTCAAGCGTCCTTTTTAACTGTGGAAAATCTAACTTATCGAGGTGCAAGGTTCCCTCCCTCCAATATTTAGATGCTTGAATATCCGCTTGAAATTTTTGTATAGCTGCATTGGGGCGTGAAATAACACCCTCACCCGGAGAAAGATAGAGACTTTCTCCCCCCTGAGCATCCTGTACGGACACCTTGCCGGTAGCAAGTACCACTTCCAAGGGAAACTCATCAAAATTCTTAATATTGAAGCTGGTACCCATGGCTACTGTTTCCAAATTACCTGCCCTTACACTAAACGGAGAAGAATGCCCTTCAGCAACCTCAAAAAAAGCTTCTCCAATAAGTTCAATTGTCCTGTTTGCGATAAAGTCTACCGGATATTGAATACTACTTTCAGCATTGAGATAAACGGATGAGCCATCTTGTAATTTAACGACCGTTTTAATCCCCACAGGATTTGATTTTGTCACCCATTCAACCACCTCCTGCTTTATGCTCGATTTATCATCGGTAGATTGATTGGTATACACGAGCACCGCCGCTACCAAAAACACTAGTATAGAAGCAGCAATACCCGCATATCTAACATGTTGGGAGATTTTTGTCTTAACTGCTGTCCGATTACCTTGTGGCTTTTGCTTTTCGCCAATCTTCTGGAATAGCCGGTTTTTCAAAGTTGTTGAATCCCATTCTATCTGATCCATCTCAATAGTTGACCAGAGGTCTTCAAGGTCCTCTTCAAATACGTCGTCTAACTCGCCGTCCTTTAGCAAACTAATGATAGTTTCTAGCTCCTTTGAGTTAAGCTGTTCGTCTCGTAAAAATCGCTCGAGCAACGTTCTTTTATTCATGATCTATTTATACCCGTTTGATAGTATATAGACATGAATAAGCTACTTCGCTCAAAAAAAAATGAAATTTACAGTTTAAATATAAAACTATTTTATTTATTAAAAAATCATTAACAGATTAGGTCATTTATAATGAAAATGAAAACAGAGATGATGCCCCATTTTTTTGAAGCCAGTTTCTCCTTAAGGCTTTTATTCGCCCGTGAAAGCTGATTTTCAACTTTTCGTTTTGGTACCTGGAGCATGTCTGCTATTTCCTGTACAGAGAAATTTTTGAAGTTTTTCAAAATAAATGCACGCTTTTGGCTTTTGGGCAACTTATCTATCAACCTATGGGCAACTACGAGCAAATCTTCAAAAATCACCTTATCCTCCACCGAGGATTCCGTTTGGTTTGCGGTTGTGTAAGTAGTAGCTTTTTGGAAAGCAAGTTCCAAAAGTAATCGTTTACGTTTTCTGATAATCACAGACTTGGATATCTTAAAAAGATACGCATTGAAGGAAAGTTCAGGTTTTAGAAAGTGACGACGCTGCCACACAATAATAAAAACATCCTGCACAATGCCCTCCGAATCAGCATGATCAAATCCGGATTTTCTGGCCAAGCCATATATCTTCCTTGAGTATCTTTCAAAAATCAACCCAAAGGCCTTCTCATCACCCTGCGCTATCGCATTGATTAGGCTACCATCAGACTCACCAATCTTTTTTTCAACATGCATTCGTTTATTCTGGGCTTATTTCTTCCGACACAATTTAACCAAGCGTCAATATTATCGTATTTTTTTAATTATTCCAACGTTTCAAATCCGAAACCAGCAGCAGTTCTGACCCTAGAGATCGCCACGTTCCTTTGAGCATAAATGGAATTCAGCACCACCAACGCATCAAAAAGCCCTACTTCCCTGGCATTTATTAGGAAGAGCGAGCTTTCGCCAAGGTCAAATTTGATTTGCTCCCCCTCAAGCAAGCGCTCTAATCCCGTGATATTACTTTCAAACGTAGACAACTGTCGATTTAAAACTAAATAGTTATTGTATTGTTTTTCAAGATCGGCAACTAGTTTCTGGTAGGTTAGGTCTCTTTTATAACCTGTCATGTTAATCTTAGCCTTAGTGATTCCCAAAGACCCCCTCTCTTTTCTGAGGAAAATGGGAGTACTCAACGTGACCCCGAACTTGTAATTATTGTCAAAGAAAGGGCTTGGCTCTATACCCTGAAGTGTCTCGGAAAGAAAATTGTAATTAATCTTAACCACTGGTTTTAGCTGTTCGGCTTTCCATCTTCGCTCCACCTCCAAGAAATCTATATCAAAATTCATTAATCGGATTTCCGGGTGCACCGGAAGACGGGATCTAAATCCGTTAATATCCAGTGGTTCGTAGCTGTCGATTCCAAGATCTTCCGGTACACTTTCCAAGTTCAAAAACATCGGATTTTCGGAATCATCCCACAAAAAAACGTTCAGTTCCTGTGTTTTTGCAAAGAACGTATTTTCCGCGTTCTGCAACCGAATTGTACGGTTCAAGACTTGGGTATACGATTCTACCGTATCAATAGCAGGCAAATCTCCCAAAATAAAACTCGTTTTAATGCCTTCGAATCGAAATTCCGCTAGTTCGAGCCCCTCTTGAAACACCTTTAGGTCCGCATAGCTTTTGGCCCAGTCCCAATAGGCGGTAGTTGCCGACAGGTATAGATCATTTAGCATCAACATTTGCTCCTGCTTGGTTGACTCAAGGTAAATTTGTGCTTGCCTCAACGCTGTGCGCCTCTTGTCTATGAAAAGTCCCTGTCCCAAATTCACCGACGCTCCAAGCGTGACCAATCCTGATTGCGGTACACTATTCTCGGAATTGAGAAAGGTTCCGGTATTTTGCTCGAATAGCCCTTTTAGCTCGACACCTGCCATAGTTGGGACTACAAACCCAGCTTCCCGCTTACGGTAATAATCCGTATTCTTGAATGTTTTTTCATCTTGGCTCGCAAACAAATACGGATCAAAGCCTCCTCTTGCCATACGTAGCTCCTGTTTACCCAACTCAAGTGTGAGGTCTCCCTGTTTGGCAATTGGATGATTCAGCTGTACCCAAGTCAAAAACTTTTCATACGAAATTACATCTTGCGCATTCCCATGACCCATCACGAAGAAGGTCAAAAGTAAAGCAACAAAACTCTTGTTACGGAGAAAACTCATTGGCAAATCTTATGGATTAAGGTTGATGGTAGGTTCTGTTGAATGTTCAACGTTATTTGGATTCGCTTTTCTTAAGGTCCTTCGCTTCTTTTAATGTATAGAAGTCCGCAGGAAATCCGTTCATCTGCCGCCATATTTCATACCAGATTGGTACGTCGTTGAGCAGCGCGATTCCGTCGGCTCCCGAACCCGGTCTGATGGCATCCGGCCAAGGTTCCTCATCAGGATCCGGCACTACCAAGATCCGGTACATGTTGTTGGAACTTGTAAAGTTGTCTATGGCGTACACTACCCCTCCAAACGTTCCATTCGAGAGCTGAGGCCATCCCGAAAAAACAATCGCAGGCCATCCGTCAAAAATGAACCGAACTCTGTTTCCTATTTTGACAAGCGGGAGATCAATTGGGGCAATATAAAGCTCTACTGCAAGTGAATAATCTTCAGGCATGATACTCACGATTTCAGCCCCTTCTTTGATCGTCTCCCCTATACCCACCTGTATGGCTTGTGTAATATAGCCTGATTGGGGTGCAAGAACATAGTACATCCCAGACCGCACAGTATAGTTGGAGAGTTGATTTTCCAGTTTGGTAAGCGTCGCCTCGGCATCATACTGATCGGATAAGGCTGTATATCTTTCCGCATTTACTTTCGCGAGTTTATCCTGAAAGTCATTGTCAATCGCATTAAGCTCAATTTGCGCGGTAAGAAGATCGTTTCTGCTGCTTAATAGTTTATTCTCCGCGCTTATCCGCTTGGCGAGGGTCTCCTGTAGCTTAATCTTCCGCTGCTCCAATTCGGTCAGGGATTTTAGGCCCTGTTCGTAGAGCGATTCCATTCGCTCAAACTGAGCCTCTGCCACGGATAGATTGAGCAACTCTGCTTCCAACATGATACTGTCGGACATGATGCTAAGCTGTGCCTGCTGAAGGCGGTTTTGAGCCTGTTCCAGGCGTAGACGGTTGTTTTGCGTAAGTGCTCCTATTTGGTTTTCCTGCGCTTTCACTTTTTCCTCATAGGACCTCACCGAAAGAAACTTGGCATCCACCTGAAGCTTTGTCCTATCCAACAATTCCGGGTCCATGTATTCGTCCTTTATTTCAGAGATGAATAAGATCGTATCTCCTCTATTGACAAATTCTCCTTCTTGTACATACCACTGTTCTATCCGGCCCGGGATCACAGAATGCACCGTTTGGGGCCTATGTTCCGGCTTTAAGGCTGTCACGATTCCCCTCGACCTGAAGTTCTGAGTCCAGGGCAAAAAAAGAATAACAAAAACAACCAGCATGCAGTACAGGAGAATTCTTACCCGCTTCCTGCTTTCATTACTGGGAACTGTCAGCTTGTAACTTTCAAACGACGACAGATCGATCCGATCCTTAACCGTATTTTTTGAAATATTCAACATAACATCTATTTGTTTTCTCTTTTACTATAAGATTTATACTCGTCGAACGTACCCCGGAAGGAGATCTCTCCCCTATCTAACTCCACAACCGTATCCGCCCTCCGCATTGTATCCTCTTGGTTTGATACTGCAACAAGAGTCCAAGAGCCTCCAAAAATATAGTTAAGTAATTTTTCGGAGTCGTATTTGTTCAGGTGGTTAAATTCTTCTTCCAGCAACATTAATTTAGGATTGCAGTAAATGCTTCTTGCTAAAATGATTTTACTTATCACCGCGTGGCTCACCTGTTTTCCTTCAGGCAAGAGTATGGTATCAAGATCATCTTTCAGGTTGAATACATAATCGTCCAATTCAACCAACTTGATGACATCCCGCAACCGTTCCTCATCGGTGTTTTTTCCTACTGTGATATTCTCCCGAATTGAGCCGTGAAAGAGGGATTGATGGGATAGGGAGTCGCCAATCATGGATCTAAGCTTGTCTAAAGCCAAGGTTTCAAGCGGCAATTTATTGATAATGATATTACCGGAGTAATCCTCAATTAATCCGGCCATCAGATAAAGTAAAGTGCTTTTCCCGGAACCACTTTTTCCGGTTACAACCACCTTCTCGCCTGCTTTAATTTCAAGATTGATCCTGTCCAACACCGGTCGATCCGCATCTGCATGCTTGAAGGTAAGGTTTCTAAGTTCGTAGCTCAATCCTTCAGAGGAATTTCTCAGCGATTTGTCTACACCTTCGTTTCGTTCCAGATCCATATCCATTACCAATCCGATCTTCTGCGTGGCAGTAAGCGTATCGTACACGGTCTCAAGACTTAAAATCAACTTTTCGACAGATCCAATGATAAGGACAATAATGATCTCCGCAGCAACAAACTGTCCGATGCTGATTTCGTCATTCATTAGTAAAAGACTTCCTGCCACCAATAATGAAACCACGATCAAAACCTTGAAGGCAATCATCACCTTGTATTGAAGAATCAGCACGGCGAAATGATTGTTTCGGAATTCCACATACTTCTTGACAAGTTTATCCACCCGTGCAAACGGCAAGTCGGAATGTCCGGCGAGCTTGAAAGTCCCAAGGGTCCTGCCAATCTCTTCCAGCCAATAAGCGACTTCATACTTTGCTGAAGATTCCTTCAAACTTGTGTACATGCCCTGTGGAGAGGTAAGCTTAAAGATCAGATACAACAGCAACACTAATATGACGGCGAAGATGATGAAAAACTGATGGTAAACGGCGAGCAGAATTAACCCAAAAAACACCTGCAGCGAGGCTGTGCTAAAGTCAATTAATAACTTGGCGAGCCCCTTTTGAAGGTTTATCGTATCAAAAAACCTGTTTACGAGTTCCGGTGCGTATTTACCTGCCATTGCTTCGACTTTTATCCTAGGCAACCGATAGGCAAATTCCAAAGCGGACTTGCTAAACACCCGTTGTTGAAGTTTTTCAGTAAGATACAATTGACTTATCTGCAAAAAACCTCCGAATATCACGCCAAGGGCTACAATGGCTACAAGTAAGGTCCAAGAAGTAGTCATCCGTCCCCCTAAAATGAAATTTAGGATGGCCTGAATTCCTAAAGGTAGGGACAACGAGACGATACCGTTCAAGACGGCATAATAGTAAATAGCGTAGACTTCACTTTTCTCTTCCCTGAGAAGGTTAAAGAACCTGTTTAAGGGGGTCTCGACTGCTTCAGTTTTCATCCTTTAACGTTTTAAATACCAGTTCATAATAAAAATCAACTTTTTGATCGCCCTTCAGCCCAATCTCTGTCATTGAGGGCATGTGCTTTCTGAAAAACGCATGTAACAAGGTGGATTCCATAAGGGTGGAAACCAAGGTCTTGGGATATTTGTAGGAGGGGTTGATTTCTTTAACGATCGCAACAATACGATTACTTAGGCCCTGAAAATGCTTGAAAAAACCATTTTTATTCTCTGCATCCACCTCTTTCGTCAGGAAGGTTTTGTAGGATTCCTCTGTCACAATATGGGTAAGTACTACAGGATCCAAGTACTGGTTTTGTTTGTTTACCGGTCCCTCTACCAACAAGCGGATCGCTATCTTCATCTTTTCGACTGGATCAGTCAGGTTGGTTATGCTAAAAACAAGGTGGTGTTCCAACCAGCCCCAATACCATGCCGTAAGGTAAACGAGGAGCTTATGTTTATTCTCAAAATACCGGTAAATCGCCCCTTCAGTACTCCCAACCTTTTCTGAAAGCTTACGAAATGTAAACCCTTCCATCCCGAGCTCGGCTATTAGCAGCAGGCTTTCCCGTATTATTCGTTTTCCCAAGTCAGAACTTAATGGGTCTTTGATGTAGACCTCATCATTTACCTGAACGACGATACTGTTTAAAATTTTGTCCATAGAATTTATCACCAAAACACACAAACAGTCTATACGACTTTTGATTTAGTATGGTTTACTTACAATTAATAAATTTTTAAAATTTCTGCTATTTTATTTTAAAAAACTAAAATAGTAGTCGAAAAGCCTGCGCAAGCGGCAAAGAAAAGCCGGGTAATTGTCGCTAAAGAAAGGCGGGTTTTTAAAAGAAGAAGTTGCTAATATGTTTCGTCGTAGCGTATGCGCCCCATGGCGTACAAATAAAGCACTTTTGAATACCGAAGCATAAGGGGAAGCAACAATACATTGGAAACGACTACAGCTATGAGGTAATAACTTAAATCGGGGCGTTCGACCAACACGTTCAGCGCTACCATTACCGTTATAAGCAGCGCGACAGAAAAAGCATAACTAATATACATCGCCCCATAGTAAAAATCAGGTTCCGGCATCAAGGTCTCATGACAATTGGGGCACTCCTGATTTACGTCCGAAAGCCTGCGATAACTCATAATTGGTACAGGAAACATATTTCCTTTTCTACATTTAGGACATTTAGCCTGAATGATAGCTTGTGCAGTGGGTATTTTCTTGTTTGTTTTATTTTGCATTATATAGTTGATATCCTTAAAATTAGCGAATTTCATCAAGATCATAATCTTTCCCTTTACCCCACCTTAATAGCTCTTCCAACTCATAAAATTCAAGGGTATCCATATCTTTCATTCGGAAATTCACGCTATTAATCCGCTCCATGGCCTGTAGCAATCGAGTCTCCCCGTAGTTGGTTAGCCGGTATACCCGGCCTACGCGTATATTATCAATCGCTAGCGGCATGACGTTGAGTGTTGGTTAGATAAAAGAATGGTAGATGATCAGTTACTGCTAGATATCAAGACACCCGTCGCTTCAAAAGAGAAACTTTCCTCAGCTGCTGTAATCGCGTCGATCTCTTCCTGAGGCTTACCCGCGTCCTCGGCATAGTGACGCAATTCGGCCACATCCGTTACGGACTTGGAAGCCTTCCCCATCATTACGACCTGATTGCCATGGGCATCGGTGGGAATAAAAAAACCGTAGTCTTTAAACGTTACACGCATCAGTTTCCCATCGGGAAGTGAAATTGTCATCCAGCAACCTTTCTTCGTGCATACTTCCTTTATTTCTCCACGCACTTTGCCTTCGAAAGCGCCACTGATGTCCAGTTCTGATAGCATCTCCCCCGGGGACACGGCCTCGTCGGAGGTTATTTTTTCCCCATAATACCCAATAGTTTGCTCCTCGTTTTTTAGGGCGGACATTTCTGAAACGTGAGGCTTACAGCCAAAAAAGGCTGTTACCAGTAGAAAGAATAGGCTAACTGATTTCATATTGTGCCATTTTTTTGAATAATTGATAAACGACTAAAGACTGGGAATTGGTTCACAAGTGCAAAACTCTTTTGAACGAAGCGTGACATTAGCTACACGGAGTTTAGTTCTGTGCTAGTTAGAACTATACATTTGCAAAGATAGTCTTAGCGGGGCAAAGTAACCCTGAAGTTGACGAATAGATTGAGAAAAATACCGCTACCCAGCAATACCTTTAGCCACGACTTGGCGTGTGACAATAACCGATCTACCTCAAGAAATACCGCCTACCTCTCCCCACCTGTATCTAATTTCAGCACTTCTTCTCCTGTCTTGATTGGAGTGAGGCGCTCCATTTCCTCTGTGGTGAACAATCGGGATCGAATCAAAAACCGGATTCCCATCGGGATCTCCATGGAAAAACTACTGCCTCTCCCCTGTGTCACGTCTAGCGTCAGTTGGGTATGCTTCCAATACTCAAATTGATCTTGGTTCATAAAAAAATCGCAGCCATACACCTTGCCCAGCCAAATATCATTGGCTCCTACTTTAAATTCTCCTTTTTCAAAGCACATGGGAGAAGAGCCATCACAACATCCCCCACTCTGATGAAACATCAATTCAGAGCCAAACCGTTTTCTAAGTGTATCGATAGTGTCAATCGCTGCTTCTGATAAAATGACTCTAGGTACTTGTGCTTCTGGAGCTATCATTCGAATGATGTTTCGTTAGTTGGAATGAAAAGGATGAAAAAGTGGTCTCCCCGAAGAACGGAGAGACCATAGGTTTGAAATTAAAAAAATCCGAGCTTATTTTTATCATAGGATATCAGCATATTTTTGGTTTGGCGGTAGTGGTCAAGCATCATGAGATGGTTTTCCCTGCCGAACCCTGATTTCTTATATCCTCCAAAAGGGGCATGTGCCGGATAATTGTGATAACAGTTTACCCATACCCTTCCTGCCTTAATAGCTCTAGGTACCTGATACAGTTCATGAGCGTCGCGGGACCACAGACCGGCACCTAATCCATACATGGTGTCGTTGGCGATTTCTATGGCTTCCTCCGTCGTTTTGAATGTAGTTACCGCTACTACAGGACCAAAAATCTCCTCCTGGAATATTCTCATTTTGTTTGTCCCTTTGAAAATTGTAGGTTGGATGTAGTAACCTGTTTCAAGGCCTCCGTTCAGACTCGCTTTGTCGCCACCGCAAAGAACCTCAGCCCCCTCCTGTTTACCGATGTCCAAGTAGGAAAGTATCTTTTCAAACTGGTCATTAGAAGCCTGCGCGCCCATCATGGTATCTTCCGCCAAGGGATGTCCCATTTTAATTGCTTTCGTTCTTTCAATGACTTTGTCCATGAACACATCATAGATATCTTCATGTACTAACAATCTGGAAGGGCAGGTACAGATTTCGCCTTGGTTTAAGGCAAACATCACCGCACCCTCTACCGCTTTGTCAAAAAAGGCATCATCAGCGTCAGCAACGGACTTCATGAAAATGTTGGGGGACTTACCTCCCAATTCCATCGTAACCGGAATAAGGTTTTCGGATGCATACTGCATAATAAGCCTTCCCGTAGTGGTCTCACCTGTGAAGGAAACTTTTGCAATCCGGGTCGAAGAAGCGAGGGGTTTACCGGCTTCTGGGCCAAAGCCTGTGACTACATTGAGGACGCCGGGAGGCAAGACACCTCCTATAAGTTCCATCAATACCATGATACTGGTAGGCGTTTGCTCCGCGGGCTTCACAACCGTACAGCAACCTGCGGCAAGTGCGGGAGCTATCTTCCAAGTAGCCATCAACAAGGGGAAATTCCAAGGTATAATTTGCCCTACAACGCCCAAGGGTTCATGGAGCGCTATACTCACTGTATGCTCGTCATGTTCTGAAATCGAGCTTTCGTCAGCTCTAATAACACCCGCAAAATACCTGAAATGATCAATTACCAGCGGCAAATCCGCCGCCCTTGTTTCCCGAAGGGCTTTACCGTTGTCGATAGTTTCTACCCGTGCGAGCATTTCAAGGTTTTCTTCAATGATGTCCGCGATTTTATTCAATAATTTACTTCTATAGGCAGGTGTACTTTTTGACCAGCTAGGGAAGGCAGCATGTGCCGCGTCCAACGCCAGATCTATATCCGCCTTATTGCCCCTTGCTGCTCTTGAGAAAATTTTGCCGTCTATGGGGGAAGTATTGTCAAAGTATTCTCCTGAAGTAGGAGCTACCCATTTTCCTCCTATGAAATGGTCGTATTTGTCCTTGATTGAAGGCCGCTCTACCGGTGCGGTTTGGGATAATGTTAATGTAGACATAGTTTATTTGATTTATTTTTTCAAATTTCCCCAATAGCCGGGCAAAAAAATCAACCGATACCATCAAAAAATCAACCTAAATCCCCCAAATTATCACCTGAAAAATCGAAAGGCGATGGTGATGCATTTCTGTAGCACGTTTGTACGCATCAAATCCACGTCCAAATAATTCGAAAAACATGTTGCATTGGCGGAAAATCGTGGTAAATTGGCTTAAAATTCCCTCTCTATATCCAAAGAGCAACCCGAAAAACCTAGTAATCTAATGCGCAGTACCTTTCTTGCAGGTGTACCTTGGAGGTCAGAAAAAGACTTAAAGACACTGGTTGAAAATAGGACAACCTACACGTTGAATAATTGCGAATTAAATATTTTTGAAACGCATCAGGAAGCGAAGGATGTCAATTTGATGTTTGGGGATTTGGTATTGACGACAATGCTCAAGGGCAAAAAAGTAATGCATCTCTTCAATAATCCTGGTTTTGATTACCTCCCCGGTGAATCAGTGATTGTTCCGCCAAATGAGTTGATGAAAATAGATTTTCCCGAGGCTGAAACTGAAAATCCCACCCAGTGCATCGCGTTGTCGATATCGAAGGAAATGATAGATAACACATTTGACCTCCTTAACGATACCCTTCCAGATAGAATGATCCCCAATGAATGGGGGTTGGATTTATCTAATTTTCATCTGATAAATACGCAGGACCTTTCTGAAATCATCAACAGATTTGTTAGAATCGGCGTAAAAGAGCGCTCTCGTGAGAAAGATGTGATTGCGACACTTGCCCTGAAGGAGCTGCTCATTCGACTGACCCAAACACAGGCCCGTGAGCTATTGGAGAAAACCTACAAACAGATGGCCTCCCAAAATCGACTAGCGCATGTTGTGGCCTTTATAAAAAGCAATATAAGAGAGGACATCACGCTTGAAACGCTCAGCGCAGAAGCCTGTATGAGCAAGACCCATTTTTCAAGAACCTTTAAAAATGACTTGGGCCTATCACCGATGGATTTTATCCTAAAAGAACGGCTAAACCTAGCCAAAAATTACCTCAGGATGGCCAACTACCAAATCCAGGAAGTTTGCTATATGTCCGGTTTTAATAATATCACTTATTTCATCCGGGCCTTCAAGGCGGAATTCGGTGTAACGCCAAAGGTCTTCCAAAGTACCCGTTGACGCACCATACAGCCTTTCATCTAATTTTACTTGGTCATCATCCGGTAAAGTACCTATTTGGTGGAAGCGATAAACTTTAAAACCAATGGTCAAACCTCTTTTTTGAAGGGGTTGACAAAAATCCAGGCCCATCATGAGAACAATCTATATTTTATGCGTGCTGCTTACCTTTCTGTATACCGCAACATGGGGTCAGACCCAAAGCTCCTCCGCAACTATAACTATTATTACCGGTAAAGGAAAGACGACCGTCATTGCTGATGGGAACAATGGCCTTGCCGTTCATGTGTCCGCAAAGGATTTGCAGAAGTTTAAAGAATCCGGCTATGTCCGCTATAGTCAGTTTGGTGCAAGGGGAGACGGCAAAACAGATGACATCATGGCCATTGCTGCGACCCATGCCCTAGCTAACCAAGAAGGCTTAGCCGTAAAAGCCGATGAAGAGGCAACGTATTACATCAGCGGAAAAGACATGACTGCCGTGGTCCAGACAGATACCGACTTTGGGAAGGCCGCATTTATCATTGATGACAGAGAAGTGGAAAATAGAAGCACCCATGTGTTCATGGTAAGCTCAAAACTTGAAGCATTCAAGCTCGAAGGCGTTTCGAAACTCAAGAAAAACCAAAAGAAAATAAACGTTTCGCTACCGGGGACCTGTCTCATTTCAGTCACAGATGACAATGTGAAGCGCTATATCCGCTACGGCCCAAATCAAAACAACGGTGCCTCACAGACGGATATCTTTATTGCCGATAAAGACGGAAACGTGGATATGGACGCCCCTATCATATGGGACTTTAAAAACATTACGACGATTAATGCGCTCCCTCTAGACAACAATACCTTGACGATAAAGGGGGGCAAATTCACTACTATTGCCAATCAGGCGGAATCAAAATACACCTACTATAGCCGCGGTCTCGCCATAAGGCGGTCGAACGTGCTTGTAGAAGGAATTGAACACCGGGTCACCGGTGAAGGGGAACACGGCGCGCCCTATGGCGGGTTTATTAACGTCAGCGAATGCGCTTACGTGACCGTCAAAAATGCCGTGCTGACAGGCCACAAAATCTATCAGACCATTGGAGCCGCCGGCGTACCCGTATCCATGGGAACCTACGACATCTCACTGAGTCGAGCGCTGAATGTTACGTTTATTGGCGGAAGCCAAACGAACGATATTAACGACAATTCGTATTGGGGATTAATGGGATCCAACTATTGCAAAAACCTCATTTTGGATGCCTGTGTGTTTTCACGATTTGATGCCCACATGGGCGTAGCAAACGCGACTATCCGTAACTCCACCCTCGGTCATCAGGGAATAAATGCTATCGGCAGCGGTACGTTTACAGTCGAAAATTCTACCATCAATGGCCGAAGTCTTATCAACCTCCGCTCAGATTATGGAAGTACCTGGCAGGGCGAGGTTGTTATCCGTAACTGCGTTTTTGTTCCGGCTGGAGGCAGGCCGGTAAGTGCCAGCTTAATAGGCGGATCAAATTCTGGACAGCATAACTTTGGCTACACCTGCTACATGCCCGAGCGAATTGTAATCGAGTCCCTTCATATCGATGATTCCAACCATCCCGAGGGGTACGAGGGTCCAGCCATTTTTGCCAACTTCAACCCTAAGCTAACAGACAGCTCGTATACAGAAGCATTCCCCTATATCCGAACAAAAGAGGTTGTGTTAAGAAATGTAACTACTGAAAGCGGAAAGCCCTTGAGGATGAGTGACAATCTATTTATGTTCAATAACGTTCGTGTAAACGCTGAATAAAGTCGCCGATAGTTGGCATGATAAGCCGCTAAAATTGAACTTCCAGAAAAGCAACCTTATTGGCATACAGGTAGGACAAGGTCAAAATGACCAAAAAGCTACCTTTTCATGCTTCTTACTTCAGGTAGAAGTTGTACATTATTCTTTTGTTTCCCTCACACCGGCAAAGGTCTGACGGACTATTTTACCATTCTGTATGATGAAGGTATCCGTAGCGTAAGTGAGGTTAAACCCGGGGGTTTCAGCTACCCAGAGGATATACCCAACGTCTTTGACTACCCTGCTTTCGTTAAGCGTTAAGTTGGCTATGGAGGTAGGGAAAGCTTTGAAGGCGTTGACAAAATTCGCCCTGATTTCTTCAAGGCCGACGAACGTGCCATTTGGCGTAATCAAAATAGACTCCGATGTATAATCTTCCATCACACCTTCTAGGTCATTGTTTACAAATGTGTCCCAATGGTGGTCAAGTACAGCTCTAGTACGAGCTTCATCGATCAAGTTATCAGAAGGCGCATCCGTGCAACCTATAGCTATTAATCCAAGGGATAATAGCAAAGCAAATCGTCTTTTCATGAGTCCAGGTTTTTATTTTTCATGTGTTTATAATTGTTATTTTTTTTTAATAGTCGTACCTTAACCCAATCAGAATCGGTAGATTTCGCATGGCAAACAATCATCCCAGCCTTTGAGCAATTCGTCAAGCTCGATTTTACCGTTTAAGTAAAATGGACTTCGGAAAAATTAAAACAGCTGCAAAAACCCACTTCAGTTCCAAATACTCTTTGGAAATCAATCGAAGATAATGAAAGAACGGTCAAAAATCAACAATTTTAAGTGCACATTTCAACGATCCTTTGCTTACGGCCACAAAAATAATTTTCTTAACGATTCAGGATGTAAGGTTTTCTTAAGTTCAGAAACGGGAGGGATCAGCTTTACTTGGGGCGAAATAATCCTGTTGTAAAACTATCTGCTTGTAAGTAGTTCATCTTTCAACCTAGCAAGATGCAATGCTTTGACGGGCTGCCTGTGTTCTTGACAAAAGGATGTATGGTATTGATGGGATTCCAAAAACCCGATCTGGATTTTCAGCCATTCCCGATGGCTCAGTGCGGGGTTAAAATGTCTTAATTCATCAAATAACCTTTGAGAGCCAATATCAAAAAAGTTGGTCCCGAGGTATTCTAAGTCTGCATCTGCGACGATCTTCCCCAGGAGATTCTGGGGTCTTTGTGGAATCTTGGTAGCGGATATTATCTGACAGATTTCTTTAATTTCCATCTCGGTAAAACCAAACTCCGGGAGCTCGGCACGTACAATCTCGCACCCTAAATTTTCATGATCAACCATGCCGTTCAAAAAACCGCTATCATGGTACAATGCGGCTACTTGAACCAAGTATAATTGATCCCCGTCGATCTTCTCTTTCTGCCCAATCATTGTCGCTTTATCCAATACATATTTGGTATGCGATGCATTATGGTAGGTTAAGAAAACAGGGAGATCCTTGTTAAATCTATGCATCAGGTTTTCAAAAAGTAATCCAAATCTTTCCATATTATCCGTGCCCACTTTTCCTCTTGATTAAGCCACCCTTTACTTCCTTAATGCTTTGTACGTATAAAAAGGCTTTGGGGTCGATTTCACCTATTGCCTCTTTAAGTCGGTGAATTTCCAGCCTTGTTACTACTGTCATAATAATATCTACATCATTCACCGCAACACTTGTGCCAGGCAAATACCCCCTCTCGCCTTTGTAAACCGTGATCGCTTTACCAAAATCCTGTACGATAAGGTCCTTGACAACCTGACATTCCGCAGAAATGATGGTTAGGGCAGTGTATTCCTCAAATCCGTCCACTACATAGTCGGATGTTTTCATAGCTGTATAATAGACCAAAATAGAATACATGCCGGTCTCTATCCCGAACTTAAACGCTGCCCCAATTATAATTAGGCAGTTCATTGCCAAAATTATTTCGCCTGACGTCAGGCTTGATTTCCGTTGCGTATAGTATCCAATCACTTCTAACCCGTCAATCACCCCTCCACCCCGAATCACAAAACCAATTCCAAGTCCTATAAAAAAGCCACCGAACACGGCTATAAGTACTTTATCCGTAGTAAAGGCCGGAATCTCAATAAAATACATCCCCGCTGCAAGCAGCAAGATGGCAATCAATGCCTGCATACTGAAGGTCTTTCCGATCTTCCGATAGCCCACGACTAAAAAGGGTAGGTTAAAAACAACTAATAGAATACTGATGTGAATGTTAGCGAACCCTTTGACCAGAATGGATATTCCCGTAACTCCTCCATCCAGGAAATTATTCGGCACCATAAATCCCTGAAGTCCGATAACTGCAAAGAATACTCCCAATATCGTAAACACTATGGGTTTTAAAGAAAAAATTGATTTCCATCTGATGCTGTCTGATTTACTCATGTATTGGGAGTTGATGTCGACATTTAAAATTTCCTATTGTTGATCGACTAAAGTAAGTAAATTTTATTAAAGTCCTTATATTGAATGCAGGAAGACTTTTATTTGGATATGCTATTTTCACCAATGACCCTTTTTACAGCATCAATCTAGACCAACGTGCCCCCCATTGATTTCGATGACTGTAAAAAAGCAAGTATCAAAATCTAGTTCAAGGAGATAAAAAAGCCTAGCTTTTGGATATACCGTCAATTACATCCAGCTGGAATGTTTAGCGATCATTTAGTGCTTCATTTCGTACCACTTGAAGTGATCAGAATGGCTGTAGGATTGTTCGCTAACCAAATTGTCCTCACAGACTAGGATTTCGGTTTCTACCGTGGTGGTAAGTCCTATCGTCCTGTTCCTTTTGTTGACTTTGGCGGGAATAAGATGCGGAATAATTACTGGCTTTTTAGTTATCCCGCTACTTCATAAATGACGAGCGGCAGTTTCTTATTCTTTAAAAACACCTCGCCAATTCTGCGACATTCGAAAGAATCCTTTACCTTGTTATAGGTTTCTTCTGTTATCAATAGTTGATCGACCTGAGCTTCCGATTGTAACCTTGCCGCGACATTTACAACATCACCAATGACTGTATAATCGAGCTTTCTAAGCCTGTGGGAACCGATATTTCCGGAAACCATTTCACCGGAATTGATACCTATCGAAACCTGGGGCCTATAGACGGAGTCCACTTCCTCGAAACGCTGCTCATTGATGATATTCCGTATAGAAAGACAGGCATCCAAAGCCCTGTCCAAATGAAATTCCCCTTTAAACACAGCCATGACGGCATCTCCCATAAACTTGTCAACAATCCCGTTCTCCTTAAGAATTTCTTCTACCATGATTTCAAAGTAGGTATTCAATAACCCCACGACCCTGTTTGGGGGGAGAGATTCGCTTATGGAAGTAAACCCACAAATATCAATGAAGGCCATGGACCCCTCTATGATTTCATTTTGCATTAGGGCATGTTCAAATTCTCCCCCTCCCATGAAGTTAAGCACTGTTTCGTCCACATATAGTCTAAATATACTGTTTTCCTTAATTGCTTTAAGTGTGTCCTTCATTAGATTGACCTGGGCAAGGGTCCTGTCGATTGTAATCTCCAGATCGCGGAAATCTATCGGTTTGGTTACAAAGTCAAATGCTCCCCGATTCATTGCTATTCGGATATTTTCCATATCGCCGTAGGCAGATACAATGACCGATTTAAGCAATCCCTTTTGTTCACCTATTTTGGTTAATAGCGTAAGCCCATCCATCCCCGGCATATTGATATCACTCAATACCAGATCTATGTCATTATCTGCCTTAAGTATCTCCAACGCATCCAATCCGTTGGAGGCAAAAATAAACTCATAGGTGTTTAGTCTTATGTGCTGACGAAACTTCTGCTTAATTAACGTTTCCAAATCTGGCTCGTCGTCGACTACAAGTATTTTTCCCATCATTAGTTCTATTTTAACTGTTCTCTACCAGCCTGTTGATTTCCGTTTTCAATGAGAGGAAGTCTATGGGTTTGGTATAAAATTCTTTTGCGCCAGACTCGATGGCCTTTTCATAATTTTCCTTATCCCCATAGGCTGAGATCATACTCACCGTCAGCTTGGGATATTTCATTTTGATGTTATCAAGCAGTTCCAAGCCTGTCATGCCGGGCATATTTATATCAGAAAATACATAGACAACTTCCGGGGGATTTGATCTGTTGAGGAGGTCTAAGGCCTCCTGTCCTGAAAAAGCGAAGACCAATTCAAGCAGCCCGGATTTGATCTCCTTTCTGAACTTTTGAAGAAAAAGGATCTCTACGTCTTTCTCATCATCCACAATCAAAATTTTCATATAATATCTCTTTTAATGATTACGCTTACATTTCATTTATGGGCAGGGATACAGTAAATGTGGTACCCGGCGCTGCATTGGTATCCAATAGAATTTCACCTCCATGGGCTTTAATAATTTCAAAACTCAAAGAAAG
>WGNT01000140.1 GCA_016124425.1 Cytophagales bacterium | reverse complement strand
TAACGTTGCTAAAATCTCCGATTTTTTTAAGGAAAATTTGCCAAATAGAGAGCAACAGGGACACAGTGCTGATTCTGGCCTATCCAGACACAGACAGGGGCGGATTTATCTGCAGTTCTAGCGCGCTATCTCAACAGAGAAGCGGATTTTGAGCGTCATATCAATAATCGGCATCCGAAATGGACTTCCATCCTACCTTAGAATGAGAACCTACACAATTCTACCTGATAGTAAAATTGTAAATCGCAATTCAAATAAATTGTACCTGGGTCGGTCACTTAAAATAGGAACTATTACGCTTGATATTGTGGTTTTTCCGGTGTATTATTACACCATAACTACACAAGAATGGCCAGACAAACAATAACGGTAAACGAGCCGAACGACCGATGGATGAAGGAAAAGATCCAAGGTAACGAATATGCAAGTAAGAGTGAGTTGATCAATGACTTGATCCGTAGGCAAAGAGAACAAGATGAAGAACGAAATTGGCTACGAAAAGAGCTAATTAAAGGTGAGGAAAGCGGGATTTCTACAAAGAATATGGCGGAAATACTCGAAGAAGCTAAGAACCGTTCCAAGGGCGGATAATAAAATACACGCTAACTCGCAAAGCCGAAGAAGACCTTATTCAGATATACCTATTTGGCCTTCAAGTTTTTGGACCTTCGCAGGCGGAAATATACCATGAATCGCTAGAAAAAACATTTATTAGGATTGCTGAAAATCCTGAAATGTACCGTCCTTTTTTACTTCCATCGATATTAAATTGTAGCAGCGTCTTGTGTTCGGAAGGAATTTGATAAAATAACATCATGTCCGTATCTAGCGAACTAAACAACCTATAAAAGGTAAACGGTATCGGATTTCCCACCCAAACGCTTATCTTAGCCAACAGCAGCTTTTGGAACCTGCAAGTCTTCTCGTACTATCCAAGTTATAAATGTATTCCCATTAGTCATCGAATAATGTGAGTGACAGCTTGAAATTACTCGTCCTTCTCCAAAAGGGAAGTTTATCGCTGCTCCCCTACCCAAAATAATTATACGCACCATGCCAAAATCTTTGATTACAATTCCCCAGAGAATACACAAACTTTGTTGTTTGCTACTGTTGCTGCTTCCTTTTGCTGCTTTTTCCCAGAAACAGGATGGGGATGTCTTTGTCAAGGGTATCTATGGCAACCCTGAGCGCGTATCGAAGGCTGGATATGCCTTTGACAAATTGGGGGTAAATGCCGTGTTTGTCCGACGATCCTCGCTAAACCGGTCATTTTATAATCAAGCCAAAGCCCAAGGTTGTAGGGTCTTTGTTGAGTTCCCTACCCTCAATGGAAAAGGCTATATAGAAGACCATCCTGAAGCCTGGCCCATTAATGAAAAGGGGGAACCCGCCGGGCCTGCGGATTGGTTTATGGGTGTCTGCCCCACCGATCCCGGTTTCCGGGCTTTCCGGGCCCAACAGCTCCGAGAGACGCTTGCCGACTATTTGGTGGACGGGGTGTTTTTGGACTACCTGCATTGGCATGCCCAATTCGAAACGGACCAACCCATACTGCCCGAAACCTGCTTTTGTGACCGATGTTCCAGATTGTTCGAGTCTGCCCATGACCTCCAAATCCCCACATCGGATAAAGCGGGCAGGGCGAAATGGATCCTCGCCAATGAGGAACCTGCCTGGAGAGCATGGCGAAACGATATTTTGAATAGCTGGGTGGAAGATATGGGGGAAATTCTCAAAGAAAATCAACCGGGCGCAATGTTGGGTGCCTTCTACTCTGCCTGGTTTCCCGAAGACCATGGTGGGGCTTTGTACAATACGCTAGGAATCGATGTTCCATCTTTGGCCAAACGGGTGGATGTGTTGTCGCCCATGCTTTTTCACCAAATGCTGGCACGGCCGGTCACCTGGGCGGGCGACTACCTGGATTGGTTGGATACGGTTCTGCCTACTCCTAGACCATTGGTCTGGCCTATTGTACAGGCACACGACAAACCGGGAATTATTACTCCTCAGGAATTTGGGGAAGCGCTGCGGCAAGGTTCCCGGGCCCCCGCATCGGGCATTATGATGTTTTCGGAACAGTCCCTGTTGGAAAATCCGAAAAAGATAGAGGTGATGCGGGATTTTTATCAAAATCAGCAATAAGCTATAGCGAATGGCTTGCAAAAAAAGAAACCACATAAAGGTAACAGCAAGTTCATGGAGGATTTTTTAAAAACCTTTTTGCCTTCTCCGGGCCTTTCGTGGTTCTTTTTACCACATAGTTCACAGTAGTACACATAGACCTTTTGATATCCATTGAAAATGCTGCGCTGTTTGTGGTTGTTTTTTTATCGAAGCAAAAAGATTTCCGCTAAAAAAAATAGAACCACAGAGGTCTCAAAGGTTACACAGAGGACACGGAGGATTTTTTAAAAACTTTGTGGTCTTTGTGCCTTCTCCGTGCCCTTTTTTAAAGAGAACCACAGAGGCCTCAAAGGGTACACAGAGGACACGAAGCTTTTATTAATTCTTTGTGTGCTCTGTGCCTTCTCCGTGCCCTTCGTGGTTATTTTTTTTCGGCATAGTGCGCAATAGTATACATAGTGAAATTGATAACCATTTAGGATACTTTGGCTCCTATTAGCCCTTTGCACTGAAAGTGAGAACGCACGTTTTAGTACATCGGTTTCTAGAAGTGGACAAATGCTTGATTATACAATTAAATCCCTATTTTAGGGACTTGTTAATAAAAGGCTGTAAAGACATAATGGAATGACGCAGAATAGCACACACACGCTAAAAGTAGGACTTTTTGGAATCGGCTTAGACACGTATTGGCCGCAATTTGAAGGGCTGCTGGAACGATTGGAAGGATATCAGCAACAGATTGCGACTAGCATAGAAGCATTTGGTGCGGACGTTGTCAATGTGGGCCTGGTAGATTCTCCCGAAAAGGCGCGGGAAACAGCAAGCGTATTAAAAAAGGAGGATGTGGATTTACTTTTTCTAAACGTCTCTACTTATGCCCTATCGTCAACGGTATTGCCTGTAGTTCAGAAGCTTAAATGCCCTATAGTGATTCTTAACATTCAACCTGTTGCAGCTATAGATTATGAGCGGTTTAATGCCCTTGGGGATAGAGGCAAAATGACGGGAGAATGGCTGGCACATTGCCAAGCCTGTTCTGTGCCGGAATTGGCAAATGTCTTTAACCGTGCCGATATCGCGTTTGAATTGGTAACGGGATATCTTGATGAACCATACGTTTGGGAGGAGATCCAAGGATGGGTAGATGCGGTACGGGTCGCCTCAATAATGAGAAACAATCGACTTGGTGTGTTGGGACACTATTATGGCGGGATGTTGGATGTATATGCAGATTTAACCAAACAATCGGCAGCGTTCGGAACCCATATTGAGATTGTTGAAATGTGCGAGGTCAAAAAATACAGGGATGAAGTCACCGAAGATGCCGTTCAGGAGAAAATAAAAGAATTCCACCGCACGTTTGACGTACTCGATTCCTGCGAGGAAGAAGAGGTCATTCGCGCCGCAAAAACGTCACTGGCGCTGGATAAGTTAGTTGAAAATCACCAACTGGGTTCCTTAGCCTATTATTACGAAGGTGAAAATGGAAACGAATACGAATCGATCGTTACTTCTGTTATCGCCGGAAATACCTTGTTGACTGGTAGAAACATCCCTGTTGCGGGGGAATACGAGGTCAAGAACGCCCAAGCGATGAAAATTATGGATGCGTTTGGTGTAGGAGGTTCTTTTTCAGAGTTTTATGCGATGGACTATACCGATGATATTGTGATGTTGGGCCATGATGGTCCCGCCCATTTTGCCATCGCAGAGGGGAAGGTACAACTTGTACCGCTGCCGGTTTATCACGGAAAGCCGGGAAAAGGGCTATCGATTCAAATGACCGTAAAGCACGGACCGGTAACGTTATTATCCGTAGTGGAAGGCAAAGAGGGTGTTTTCTTATTGGTGGCAGAAGGAGCATCTGTCGAAGGGCCAACCTTGCATATTGGAAATACAAACAGCCGCTATCGATTCCCCATAGGAGCCCGCGCGTTTATAACGAATTGGTCAAAACATGGTCCTGCGCATCACTGTGCCATCGGAGTGGGGCATATTGCCACTAAAATCGAGAAATTGGGAAGGATCCTCGGTCTAAACGTGGTGAAAATCTGCTAAACATTATGCAAGCACTATTAGGGGTATTGTTTCATTCTCTTGGAGGAGTAGCGGCAGGTAGCTTTTACATGCCTTATAATAACGTAAAAAAATGGGCTTGGGAAAGCTATTGGATGGTAGGAGGCTTGGTTTCCTGGCTGATACTTCCACCCCTTGCGGCTTGGCTGACGATTCCCAACTTTGTCCAAATTATACAGGCAAGTTCCGACAGTATATTTTCGTTTACCTTCTTGATGGGCCTTTTGTGGGGAGTTGGGGGCTTGTCCTACGGGCTGGGGATTCGCTATTTGGGCATGTCATTAGGGAGCTCTGTCGTTCTTGGGTTTAGTGCCGCCTTTGGGGCACTTGTTCCGTCCATTTACTATACGTTTACGCCCGTTGACGGCAAAGTTTCTTTTACGGATATGTTACAAAGCTCCGGTGGTCAAGTTGTTTTACTCGGGGTTTTGGTGTGCCTATTAGGCATAGCGATTTGTGGAAAGGCGGGAATGATGAAGGAAAACGAGCTTTCTGAGGAACAGAAAAAGCGAAGCATATCGGAATTTAACCTGGTGAAAGGTCTGGCGGTAGCGATCCTTTCCGGTATCTTAAGCTCATTTTTCAATTTTGGCATAGAGGCAGGCAAACCCTTTGCTGACGAGGCAGTACGATCGGGCCATGATCCATTGTATCAAAATAACGTAACCTTTGTCGTGATCCTTTGGGGAGGGCTAGTTACCAATCTTGTCTGGACCACCCTATTGAGCATCAAGAATAAATCCTACCATAATTTTACCAATCGGAAAACCCCTATTGTCAACAACATACTATTTTCATCTTTGGCCGGTGCCATCTGGTTTTTGCAGTTCTTCTTTTATGGCATGGGGGAAAGCCTGCTAGGAAATGGGGCAAGCTCCTGGATATTGCATATGTCCATGATAATACTGACCGCCAATCTCTGGGGAATCTACCGAAAAGAATGGAAGGGCGTCCGCAGCAAAACCAAATGGACCATTACAGCGGGAATAGCGGTGATTATTTTCTCCGTTTTTTTAGTTGGTGTGGGGAATTCACTGTGACATCGGCGACTTCGGCTTCGCTCAGTCACCGATGTTCCCTAAGCGGGGCTTCGGCTACGCTCAGCCCCCGCTGACTGGCGTTTCCTGAGTCAAGTCGAAGGGAGTTCCCTGAGCGGGGCTTCGGCTTCGCTCAGCCCCCGCTGACTGGCGTTTCCTGAGTCAAGTCGAAGGGAGTTCCCTGAGCGGAGTCGAAGGGAACGTTTTTACAATGACTCTCATTCATACACTCAGCCAATTTCTTCAATTCCTCCGTAAATCCATTGATTAGAGCCTCCTTCTTTTTCCTTGACCAACCCTGAATCTGTTTTTCTCTGTAAAAAGCCTCGTCTATTCTTTGGAACTCTTCGAAATAGAGCAGTTTTACTGGAAGCCGTTTCTTTGTATGGTTGCTCCCCTCTCCGGCTTGATGCTGAGCAAGTCGTAGATCCAAGTATTTGGTGCTTCCGGTATAGTAACTCCCATCTGAACATTCCAATATGTACATGTAGCCTTTCATGGAGGTTGTATTAAATAAGAAACGGGGCTTCGACTTCGCTCAGCCCCCGCTGACAAGCGATCCCTAAGCCAAGTCGAAGGGAGTTCCCTGAGCGAAGTCGAAGGGAGTTCCCTGAGCGAAGTCGAAGGGAATTCCCTTCTCAAATATATTAATGATCTCTAAAATTTAACTGCGAAGGCGAAAAAACTGCTTTGTACACAAAAAAGCTTAGTGGATCAATCATTGAGTTTTTGTTGGGATCAAATGTTTGAAATGTAGTATAGAACAAAAGCCTATTTCATCATTTTTAAATTTATTTGTACGGATAATTTGTGAAAAAATGAGGAAAAAAACCAAAAGCTGGGTATTTTATGATGAGACGAATTTGTTTATATTTACTTGTTTTTTTGGTGAATATTCAAATTAGTCTATGAAAAAGCCATTTTTAACAGAAGACTTGGATTCATGGGTTGCTTTTGCCAGACAAAGCCCGATGAGCAAATGGATGCTATCAGTTGCATTTTTGTACTTATTTGCCTTCTTCTTTTGGATTGGGGATATTCGGGCCCAGTCTTTAGTGCCCCTTAATTCATCCCCTCCGTCCAGCCAGTTGGCTACTATTTCCGTAAATCCGGCAACTTTCAAACCACAACTCCCCTATTCTGAAGAACTTCGGCAGATACATCTCCTCAAACTTTCCTACGATTCCCTCAGAACCGAGTTGAAAACGTTAAATGAGTTATCCCAAGATACTACGTTGGCAGATAGTGCATTAGTTATAGCTAAGTCACGCGGCAAAGCTGTTTTGGATCGGGAAAAACAAACGTTGGAGACGATGCTTGCCAACGACGGGATTCCGGATGCGGAGCTTAATGCTGCCATCGGAAATACCATTAGCGATTTAGACCTCACCGGACGGGCGATTCAGAAAGCAGATGGCGTATCGGATATAGCCTACCTAATGGAAACAAGTGAAGAAAATCTAAAGGCACTCACAAATGAATGGGTGATGCCGAAGATCGATCAGCACGTAAGAGGCACCTTGGATCAGGGATGGGACCCTGTTTCAGGGAAAGTTTCCGATTATTTCGGAACGGGAAGCCTTCCGCTATTGGAGACGGACGGCAGTTCTGCCGAAGAAATACTGACACTCGCCAAAGAAAAAGCGGCACGAAAAGGGCGGCATATATCCGATGAATACCTCAGACAGGTTGATCCGGAGTTTCGGAAACTTACGTTCGATTCTCTAGGGAATATACAACTGACAAAGGTTCAGGAGTTAAAAGAAAAACCTGCCTTTTTCGAAGCCAATGGGTTTACAAACAAAAACTGGCTGGAAAGAACGGGGTTGTATGTTTGGTATGATCCGCTCACTCCATTGCGCGAGGGTATTTTTGTATCATCCGGGCTGTCCTTTGCTATTTCGCAACAGATTAGTATTTATGCGGGAGGGGTTATTAGAAGGCAGTTTAGCAGTGAATCATGGCCTAAGCGACAAGGACAGGGAGTATCATTGGGAATGCGGGTTTCCAAAGACAATTGGGCAGTTCAGGCCAATATCACAGGAAGTGAAGCAACGCTAGCCTATCCAACCCAGCGTGATATCCTAAACTACAAGGGACGAATCTTATCATCCCTGTTAGCTGTAGGTCGTACGGTGTCTATGGGACCAAAGATACGGACGGTGGTGTTGGTGGGAGTTGATCCACTTTATAAAAGGGAACGAAGCCTGTCGGGCTCCGCTGTTCAGATAAGAGTCGGTTTTGAGTTGGAACAACTTTCTGGGTCCAGAAATGAAAAATAGGGCTAAAAAAGTCAAATCGGTTTTTATACATACTACCCTATCAATTGCCCCTTGCAATGGAAATTTATTTCCGATTCAAAAATTCTATACGGACTTTTACATGTATGTAGCTTTCTAGAATATGTTGACTTTCATGTCCAAAGCGATACGCTAAAAAAAGATGTTATAAATAGTAAAAAATACGCAAAAATATTTGACAAATAATTTTGCGTTACTATATTTATAAAAATTTAACAAACTGTTGCGTTTGATACGTAGTGAATCCTATTTGATTTTCTCTTACCCCCTACACAACAGCAGATTTCGCCAGCAGGTCTATTTTTAAAAATTAAAATCCAACTATTAATTTTTAAAAATAGTTTGTATTCTTTGTGAATATTAAATTTGTACAACATTGTTTGAAAACCAAAATTTCATTTGTTGCCCTCGCTTTAAATTAAAAATTAACCAAAGTTATCAGCGTTTATTTCCAGTATGACATTCGATTTAATTCGTAATGTCCAAATTATGAGGTATTTGAAGATTTTATTCAAGGATGTACCTCATCTTTAGTCTTTAATTCTAATCGTTGGGTTGTGTTCCTATACTTATTCCAAATGGAGGTATAGGTGGTTTTTTGTGTATGATTAGAAGGTCAATTTTACAACATTCGGGATTCCAATACTATTTTTGAATGCTATACAAAGCATTTGTCGGGACAAGTTAAATTCATTAAAATTTACTATTACAAGTTGGTATTAATAAATACCCTGGCATTGCTATATCCCATATATAACGCTGTTAGTAATTGTATGTTTTTATTTGAAAATAAGTTAAACAAATGTTTACTAGTATTATTATGTCACATAAAAAAATTCTTAATGCTTTCATATTGTTTTTGGCGGTGTCATTCATGGGTTTGGCCCAAACCAATCGAATTCAATCTACGGGAAATGTAGGAATTGGAACAACCTCTCCCTCTGTTCCATTACAGGTCAATGGGGATGTCATCCTCGGACGTAGTAGTGGTGGCAATAATCACTTACGGATTAGTTCGGATAATAATGGGGTTTATCTGACCAGCGATGATCCGGGGACCAACCAAAAAAACCTTTTTCTCAGGGCATCCCCAACCAATAGTAACGGCCGCGACCGACATGTTTTTATTCAAGCCGGCAGATCCAACGGAAGTTGGATAACCCGGATGGCGGTGATGGGCGGGGGAAATGTGGGAATAGGTACGACTAACCCTTCCCACAGGCTCCAAGTGGCAGGATCAAGCAAATGGACCGGAAATTCATCCAGCTATACAGAAATACATTCCAACAGTGCCGGCCAATTTCTCCGACAATTCGCTAACGACGGAATAACCGAAAGCTGGATTATCCGGGGATTTGCCACTAGCGGCGTTCAGGCCATCTTCAACAGCGGAGGGATAAATGTCAACGGCACCGTGAAAGCCAAAGAAGTAAACATTACCGTTTCTTCATGGCCAGATTACGTTTTCCGTCCCGAATATGCCCTTATGCCGTTGGGTGAAGTTGAAAACTATATCAGAAAGAACGGCCACCTTCCGGATATCCCCGGTGAGGCGGAGGTGATTGAAAATGGAGTTCAGGTGGGACAGTTAATCGCTTCGCTGCTCAAAAAGATCGAGGAACTGACGTTGTATACCATCTCCCAGGAAGAAAAACTGATAAACCAGCAAAACACCATCAATGTGCTGATTGAACGAATAGATAGACTTGTCGGCAAGGATTGAATTTGGTGAATTTGAAATCAAACCTTTGAATCCGAAAGCTTTGCGGCATTTTACTGGGAGTTGGCAGCCGATAATGAACTGAACCGGACAAAACAACTTTAAAATCATGGGCAAATACAAGTACATTTTTCTTTTGGCAGTCGCTTGCATCACGCCAAAATTTGGCAGCGCACAAGTTGCTAGACCAGAATTTATACCACCTTCCCCGAATTCCTATTCGTTGGCGAAATATGGTGACATCCCGGTGAATTTATACACGGGAGTGCCTGACATAACAGTCCCTATTTGGACTATTCGGGAAAACGGCCTTTCCATGGACATCTCACTTTCTTACCATGCATCCGGAGTCAAAGTTGACGAAATTTCCTCATGGGTAGGCCTTGGATGGTCGCTGAATGCAGGTGGTGTAATCGTCAGAAAGGTTCGTGGAAGAGCCGAATATCTCCTTCCCAACGGCACGTTTAGCCCTAAACGGGCTGACATCGGATTTTACAATTCTGCAAGAGATTCCTCTAGAAGGCATTTTATTGAATCAAACAACCTGCCTGCCGCTGCGTCCAACAACTTGGATACCGCGCCCGACGAATACTTTTTCAACTTCAACGGCAGGTCCGGAAAGTTTCATTTTGATAAGGACGGAAATGCCTTTCTTTATAAAAACGAAGATTTCCGTATACAGTTAGTATACACCAGTCCATTCAATTTCAATATTCTTGTAACCACCGAGGACGGTACGTTGTATGAATTTGCGGATTATGAAAGATCCTTATTTCCGGATATGGGGCAGTTTCAAACTACCTCATGGTACCTCACCAAAATCAAATCCCCTTCCGGTGCTGAAATTACGATTGAGAATCAACCCACGCCAACAATAAACCATGATATCCGCCAAGCTTCCGACTATTTGGTGGAACTGACCGCCAACCCTACCATTTACCCCTCACCGCTTCCGGTAACAGGAACGAGTGTAAGTGAGTTAAGGGTGAAGAAAATTATTTCCTCGACGGGGTGGGTGGAATTTAAGGCAGGAGGCAAACGCAGGCTGGACTATAAAACTTCATCATTTCCGCTTGACTCCATCATCGTTTACAAAGCGGATGGTTCGCCCATAAGAAAGTTCAAAATAAACACAGGGTACTTTGAAGCCAACAACAGTAACAAGTACAACGGCCCAAATCAAAATCTATTTCAACATCTCAATTATAGACTCCGCTTGGATTCGGTTTTCGAGTTTAATGGAAACAACGAAGAAGCAAAACCCCCTTATAGATTTGTTTATTTAGGTGATAATAACCCAGCAACGAATGACATGCATACACTTCCATACCGCCTGTCACCTAGCCAGGATCATTGGGGGTATTTCAACAATTCTTTTAACAAGCATATATTTCCCGGAAATAGGGAAGGTCGGGGAATTTCCACCGATTTATGGTATCAGGTTTTTGCGGAGTATTCCAATACCACCGTTCACAATGTAATCTCCAACGGCGCAAACCGTTCGCCACACCCGGAAGCATCCAAAGCTGGTATGCTCAAAGAAATTCACTATCCGACCGGAGGCTTTAGCGAGTTTGTATTTGAAATCAACAGGTATTCAGGATCTGGAGATTTGGGCGGAGGATTGAGAATAGCGAGGAAAAGGGATTATACTGCTGTTGGGGAACTGACCCGAGATGTAAGTTATACCTATGATTTTAACTGGTTATATTATGATCCACGGGATTTTTATTATAAATATTTCAGGATTCAATACCGAGGTGCGGATCGTTCACCTTTATTAGGCTCTGATCTGCTTCAAGTCTTCGGTTTACCCACCACCAGTGACAATTTTGTAAAAAACATCATTAAAATAAGCACTTACCCGCTGGCTTTACTCGGGATTGGGGGACACTCAGGATACGGGAAGGTTACAGTTGCAGAAGCCGGCAACGGATATACAGTCAATGAGTTTGCCAACCTGTCGGATTACCCGGACTATTACGGACGAGGTGAGGTATACGATGATATTGACATGTTCCATATGGATAATATTTTTAAATCCCAATATATTACCAGCATGTCTAATCCATTGGGGGACCTTGACATTCAGCTATCTGTTACATTAAATGCAACGGTCCACGATCAACCCTATCCGGAACTGTATGATAACAGCTGGAAAAGGGGGGTAATGAAATCCCGCAGTGTCCATACCGAGTCAGGGATATTGGTTAAAAAAGAGGAATTTGAATACGAACGTAAATTACTTGCGATAATCCCAGGATTCCGGGTGCTTGGATGGGGAGCTTATCAGGATTTTATTTTCGCCAGATACTATATCCCCCACGCCAGCATAAAGCCCAAAAAGCAGGTAGTACATCAATATGACCCATCTGGTAACCATTCATACTCCACCACAAAGGAATTTTTTTACGACAATCCCTTACACGCACAAAAAAGTCGGACTGTGATTATCAAAAGTGATGGCAGTAGAGATGTTACCCATATACTCTATCCACCTGACTATATGTCCGGCACTACTTTCATCGACAATATGAAAACCAAGAATCTGGTAAATTACCCGATTGAAACGGTAACCTATAACGAATCGGGTACTTCTAGATCGTTTATTTCTGGCATTATGAACACATATAAAATCGGCGGTACCGGTTTGGTCGATGAAAGCCTCCAACTAGACCTAACCGGAACGGTGCCCCTGAGTTCCTTTAAATTCAGCAACTGTCAACAGGGCAGCCTACCCAGTGAAGGTATCGGAACGACCTTTTCCCCCGACTCCAGGTACAAAAACAAGGTAACATACAATTCCTATGACGTAAAAGGAAATCCAATGCAGTTCACCATTGCCAATGGTCAACCGGTTACCTATTTATGGTCTTATGATCACCAATATCCCATAGCGGAAGTGCGCAATGCGACCGCAAGCCAAGTCTCTTATACGTCGTTTGAGACGGATGACAAAGGGAATTGGAACTATTCAGGAGTACCAGTAAACAATTTTTTTAAGACAGGTAAAAAAGCCTATAACCTGAGTTCCGGAACGATAAGGAAACCAGTAACCGGAGCCTCAGCGAACAATCCCTATAAGGTAGGTTTCTGGGCAAGAACGGTTTCTGGAACGAGGGTGGTAAACATAAGTGGACAGACCGAATCCCTTACCACCTCTTGGAAATGGGTAGAAAAGTCGGTGACTTCATCCTCCTTGACCATCTCGGGAACAAATATACTTGTAGATGAGCTTCGGTTACATCCACAAACTGCGCAAATGACTACATATAGCTACGATCCGATGGTGGGGATGCTGAGTGAGACTGATGCAAGAAGTTATAGTAGGTTTTACGAATACGACACCTTTGGCAGGCTGACGGCCATAAAGGATGACGATGGACAAATAATGGAATTTTTTGAATACAACTACGAAAAGATCGGAAATAACCCTTAAAACAATCGTTTATGAGATCGTCAATTTGTATCGGAATTTCGATTTTCTTATTTACCACGCTTCAGGCGCTAAGCCAGGATCTACGCGCCTTTGACCCTGTAAATTTGACCGGTTATTGGGAAACGGATTCAGCGGCACAGCTTGCGGCAAAACTAAAAAGGGTGTCAAAAAGAGACTCCATGGCTAAAAAAGCTGTTTCCGGCGATTTGGACCGGGCGGTGATTACAAGGGAATACGGTTTTTTTGAGAACGGCCTGTTTACCGCCGAATGGCAGCTGGGAACCAATCCAACGGTGGTAAATGGGACCTGGGGAGTAGTATCAGGGAACAGGATTTTTATCGAAGTGAACGGAAACAAGTCGGTATATTCCCTCAGTTCCGGTAAAAACGGCGGAATGATACTGGTACCGCAACGAGAGCGCCGGGGAGAAGTCCATGAGTTGTACTTTATCAAAAAGGAGGTAAAATGAAATCCATATTACTTTTTATCCTGTGCTTTCTTTCTGTTCGGATGGTTTTTTGCCAAAGCGTTACCCACGTGCAAATCACGGGACCCACTTCCGTTACACAGGGCACAAGCGCCGTTTACCATGTTAATTTTTGGGACGGCTTCTCAATGGTGTATCCTAGCGGTGGTCTGGGGTATATGTGGTCTCCGTCCGGGGG
>WGNT01000047.1 GCA_016124425.1 Cytophagales bacterium | reverse complement strand
CGGGCCTTTGGCGAGGACAGGCAGTACTTTCAGTGGATGACTTTTTGCTAAAAGCCAAGGAACTGGGGTATGATGGTGTGATGCTGATGGCGAAGGCCCCGCATCTGTCCATCCTTGCCTACGATAAGGAAGCCCGCAGGAAGTTGAAAGCGCGGCTTGCGGAACTGGATTTGACGCTGGTGGGTTTAGCCGGCTATTCTGACTTTACCGCAGGTATGGATAAGCCGGGCATACCCCATACAGAAATACAGGCGGCCTATATCGGTCAGTTGGCGGAACTAGCCAGTGATCTGGGAACGAATATGATCCGGATCTTTACCGGCTATGAGCGCCCCGGTATCCCCTTTGACAAACAGTACGCCACAGTGGTGGAGGGCATCACCCTCGCCGCAAAAGAAGCGCAAAAGTACGGCGTGACGCTCGTCGTGCAAAACCACCACGACATCGCCATCCACCACGATGCCATGTACTGGTTGCTAAATGAAATCAACCTGCCCAATGTTATGGCTGGCTGGGATGCCTGGTCCCCTACGTTAGAAGGACTTTCCAAAGAAGAAATCCGAACCTCCGTGCTGAAAATGAAGCCCTTTCTCGCCAATACCATCTTGGCGGACTACATTGCGCTTCCCCGGTATCAATATGATCCTACCCTTACCAACTATAACGCCCACAAACCGATTATGCGGGCCACTGCCATGGGAGCGGGGATTATCGACTATGAAAACTTTATCGGGGCACTTAAGGAAATCGGCTATCAGGGCTACCTGGTGTATGAAATGTGCGAAGTCCTTGAAGGAGGAGGCAGTATCGCAAACCTGGATGCCACCGCCCGTCAGTTTTTGGAGTACGTAGCGAAATTTAAGTAAGCCGTAGACAGAGTCCCTGACTACCGCAGCGAGCCCGTAATGTAACTGAGATGGCGACCTGAGAAACAGTAAATAGCGTTCCCTTTTAACCCTTTACACCATGAAAATCGCTTTTCCCCTTCTGGTAATTGGCCTGTTGGTAACGGCCGGAGTTCGAAGTACCTGCTTGGCAATAGACAACGGCAGTACGCTAAGGCCTGCGGCTGAAGAGGTCCATTTTGCCCCCCTTGTGACGGAAGCCAATCTGGTGGTTGAGTTTACTTTTGAATCTGTCAAGGCATACGAAGACCCATTTAATGACATCATGGTTGATGCAGTATTCACCGATCCGTCGGGGGTAAAGCGGCGTGTCCCTGCATTTTGGGCAGGTGGCAGTTCCTGGCGTGTGCGGTATGCTTCTTCTATCACGGGCATGCACCGGTTTCAGACGGAATGCAGCGATACCGGCAATGCGGAGCTTCATGGCGTACGTGGTTCGCTGACAGTCACTCCCTACACGGGGGAAAATCCGCTGTTTCGGCGGGGAGCCCTACGTGTTGCGGATGACGGTCGGCATTTCGCCCATGCTGACGGGACGCCCTTTTTCTGGCTGGGCGATACCTGGTGGATGGGATTGGTGAAGCGATTACGATGGCCACAGGATTTTCAGGAGCTGGCCGCCGACCGGCGCGACAAGGGTTTTACCGTAATTCAGCTTGTTGCCGGTCTTTATCCCGATATGCCTGCCTTCGATGAACGGGGGCTAGGCGATGAAGGATTGCCTTGGGAGAAAGGCTTTGAACGTATCCGTCCGGAATTTTTTGATGCCGCGGACAAACGGATCACACACCTTGTCGAGCAGGGGTTGGTTCCGTGTATCCTCGGCACATGGGGGTATTACTTGCCTTGGATGGGGACGGAAAAAATGAAGCAGCACTGGCGGTACATCATAGCCCGGTGGGGAGCACTTCCCGTAGTATGGACCGCTGCCGGCGAACAGGCCATGCCTTGGTACTTGTCAGGGAGCAAGGAAACGGAAACTGTACTGTTGCGGCGGGAATGGAATGAAGTCATTCGCCATATCCGCGCGACGGATCCCTTCCACCGGCTCCTTACCACCCATCCACGGAACAATGCCCGCGATGAGTTGCTCGATCCGGTCCTTCTTGACTTTGAGATGCAACAGACAGGACACGGGCAGCCGACCGAACATCACGCTGCCAAAGCACTCGAGGCCTGGAACCGTCCGCCATTTGTACCCGTGATTTCGGGAGAGTCACGGTATGAAGCCCTTGAAATCAAGGCAATGCCGGGAGCGAAAGAAGTACGAGAGGCATTTTGGGCACACCTGCTAAACAGTGGCTGTGCCGGTCATACCTATGGTGTCAACGGTGTTTGGCAGGTAAACCTTCCGGACCAACGTTTTGGCAAGTCGCCCGGTGGATTCGACTGGGGTGGAACCCCTTGGCGCGAAGCGATGAACCTACCTGGTTCCACGCAGCTGGGAATAGGCAAAGCGTTTTTGCTTACCTTAGCCTGGCATCAGCTCGCACCTGACACGGTAGCGTTCAAAAACGCGGTTTCAGCCGCAAGCAATGCGGAGGGCACACTTGCGTTAGCATACACGACAGGAGGCCAAACCGTTTTAGCCGATCTGGGTAAGTTGAGTGGCTCCCTTAGTGCCCGTTGGTTTGACCCTGTTAGTGGGGCCGAAGTGGCTGTTCCTGGTAAACCCTTTCCAGCTACGGGCTCAAGGGAATTCACACCTCCGGGTCCGAATGCCGCAGGAGAGGGAGACTGGGTGCTGTTGCTTAGGGGGAAATAAATCAGTGAACTAGCAGAAAAAGTCAGGGTGGCGGGTGAAGCTGATAGGACGCTTCGCCACCACGGTGACTTATCAGGGGGGACTGACCTGCTTTAATGCAGGCATTCCGTCCGATAGTCTGAACAATTCCAGGACTAGGTGGTGTAGTAACATTTTTTTACATACCTTAACCGTGCAATGGACCCACTTCAACTTAGACACCTGCTTCATAAAATCGTCGTAAAAAACGACGAACGTGCGTTTTCCCTGTTTTTCGATTACTACCATACGCGGTTAATCAGGCTTTCCTTGCTTTTTGTGCCGAGATTTGACCAGGCAGAGGAAGTGGTCGCGGATGTTTTTCTAAAGTTGTTAGGAAAGCGGGAATCTTTGCTAGCCATTGAGAATTTTGAAGGATACCTGTTTAAGATGGTCAAAAATGAATCAATTAGCTTTTTGAGAGCGGACAAGCGACAACGCACCGGAAATGTCCTTGTAGATGACATTCAGGACTACCTGATGGTAGATCACGACAATCCCGAAAAACGAATGATCAACAGCGATCTAGGGGTTCTCCTACACCAGGTCGTAGAAAAACTACCTCCCAAGAGAGGACTTGTCTTTAAGATGGTAAAGGACGAGAATATGTCCTATAAGCAGGTGGGTGAAATTCTGGAAATTTCCGAGCGTACGGTTGAGGTTCATTTGAAGTTGGCGATTAAGGACCTGAGGCAGGCGCTCAGCCAGTATTATCAAGAAAATAAACCGGCTATCCCCCTAAGTAAACAACGGTTTCTCTCCATACTGTTGTAAAGCCCAGAAAAAGGGGATCTTCAGGATACGGCCTTTGGCATTGCTGATTCTTGGCCTGGTGGAGGCTAATCACAGGGGGGATACGGTTTCTAAGCGGACATTTTTTTTAAAAATTGGCGTAATAGTTCCTTTTGGATTAAGGGGTTTTTGCCGAATTCGCGTCTTTAGAAAAAGTGATACAACATAGATGGATGATTTCACGGACATAGACGGCATTATTTTAAAAGTATTGAACGGATCAGCCACAAAGGAGGAAAAGGATAAGGTCACCCAATGGGCGAACGAGGCTGACACTAACAGGTTTGCGCTGGAAAGATTAAAAGGGATTTGGTCCCAGCGATCCGGAGATCCCTTTTTAATCGGGCATGAGGAGCAGAAAAGGAAGCTCTGGATGCGTTTTAATGAGACCGAACGTCGTGTTTCCCCCGGAACATCGATTCCTTTTTATCAGCAAACCTGGGTGCGGATTGCGGTAGTAATTGTCATTATTTTTTTTCCGGTGTACAGTGTCTATTTCCAGCCGGAGAAAACGCCAACCCCTGAAATCGAAGCCGTAACTATTGTCCGCAAAGCCAATCCGACAGGACAGAAATCTTTGATTCACTTACCCGATGGCTCCAAAGTCTGGTTGAATTCAGCTAGTACAATCAGCTATGTAGAGCAGTTTTCAGACTCGCTCCGTTCCATAAAGCTGGAGGGAGAGGCCTATTTTGATGTAGTTGAAGATAGTCTGAGACCCTTTGTGGTAAATTTTGAATCTCTTTTGGTCCGAGTTTTAGGTACTGAGTTCAGTGTCTGTGCGTTTGGACAGGACAAAGATCTGCGGATTACGCTTGTAGAAGGATCCGTAAAAGTCCTGAAGGCCACCGATCCAACGGAAGGTAACAAAACCCTGCAGGCAGGTACCGGCTTGATATACTCAAAGGAAATAGGGAATTTTTTGCCCTTTACGAAAAAAAGTAATCCGGAACTGTTTAATAAAAGTACGGAATGGAAGAATGGGCACCTCATTTTTGACGGAAGAAACTTTTCGGATTTCGTTGCTGAAATAAGCCGCTGGTACGGGGTAAAGGTCGTAGTAAAAGGTTCGCCACCGATGGGCTGGAATATCCGCGCAAGATTTGAAAATGAATTGTTGACGAATGTGTTGGAAGCAGTGGCTTACAATAAGGGGTTTACCTATTCATTGAAAGGAAAAGAATTGATAATAACATTTGATAAACATGAAAGCCTATGAGAAACATACAAACGTGCACATAATTCATTGACAGTAAACTATGTAACTGCAGTAAAACAATAAACCTTAAAATCAATATGAAAAAACGATTACGTAAATTCCTTCTAATGGGAATGACCTTTACTTTCTTCGGCATGGTAGTGCAAGTGTTCTTTATCAACATGTTGTGGGCTACCGAAACAAATGCGCAGCGCATTAGGAACATCAAGGACGTTATGGTCCAAGTGGATGTGCAGGATAAGTCGTTGCGGGAGACCTTTCGGATCTTAGAGCTAAATTCTCCGTTTACCTTTGTCTACGACAAGCGGGACGAGTTCCTTTCCCGACGGGTTACCCTTCTCATGCAGGGCAATTCGATGGAAGAAGTCCTGATCGCCCTTGCCACACAGAATCAGCTTAAGTTTAAGCAGGTCAACAACAACATTACAGTGAGCAAGCAACTGAAAAATGCTGATCCGGTAATCGAAGTGGAGGAAAACAGCGTGGATATTAGCGGCACCGTAACCGACCAAAACGGGCAACCGATCCCGGGGGCGACAGTTATCGTAGAAGGGACCAACGCCGGCACGGTGACGGATGTAGATGGTAAGTTTACACTATCCGTGGATGTGGATGCAACGATCCGCATTTCATTTATTGGCTACGAAAGCCAACGGGTTACCATCGCAAATCAGACCCAATTATCCATTACATTGCGGGAAGACCAGTCTTCCCTGCAAGAGGTGGTGGTGATCGGGTACGGAACGCAGAAGAAAAGCGATATTACCGGTGCCATTTCCTCGATCTCCAGCAAGGATCTGGCAGAAATACCGGCTGCTAACGTGATGGAACAGGCACAGGGAAGGCTAGCTGGGGTAGATATCGTAAGGTCCAACGGATCACCCGGTGCGCCCATGCAGATCCGCATCCGGGGCAACCGATCCATCACGGCAAATAATGACCCGCTGTTTGTGATCGACGGCATTCCCACTAGCGCCAATATCAATGACTTCAACCCAAATGATATTGAATCCATCGAAGTCCTTAAGGATGCCAGCGCCGTGGCAATCTATGGGTCAAGAGGGGCGAATGGGGTCATCTTGATTACCACCAAAAAAGGTAAAGACGGAAAGGCCGTAATCAGCTATGACGGTTACTACGGGGTAAAGAACCCAGTCGAAAACATCAACTTGATGAACGGCGAAGAATATGCACAGTATATCCGCATCGCAAACGGGCTAGACCGCAATGACAACAGCAGGGACGCGGCCTTGATGAGCCAAGAGGAGGCCGATAACTTAGTAAACGGACGTGAAACGGACTGGTTGGATCTGGTGGTTGGTTCTGGTTCGCAACAGGAACATCAGCTGTCTGTAAGTGGGGGAACCAAAGATGTAAAATACTACCTTTCAGGCTCCTATTTCGATGAAAAGGGCCTTATCCCAAAGACGGGATACTCCAGGTATTCCGCGCGGGCAAACATTGAAGCCAACTTGAATTCGAAACTGAAAATGGGCTTAAGTTCCACCTTATCCACCGATATACGGAATCAGATGCGCGATCAGCCTTACAACAACGCGCTGATATTTTCTCCTTTGTCTCTTCCCTACGATGCAGAGGGAAATGTTCCTGCCTTTCCCAATCAGCGGGCGACGAATACCGCCAATCCCATCCTTTACCTACAGCCAAACCAATATGAAAACGAGCGTAAGGGGTATCGGATTTTCGCAAACATTTACGCAGACTACACGATTCACAAGAATCTGTCTTATAGAGTGAACTTTGGACCTGATATCCGGTTAGCGAGGACCGGAATTTACACCGGCACGATGGATGGAAGCTTAAACACCGCCTCCGTAAACAACTTTAACGAGTTTTCTTACACTCTGGAAAACATTCTAAACTACAATAAACAGTTTGGGGAACATACCGTGGATGTGGTCGGGCTCTTTAGTACGCAGGAAAGCAGAACAGAGACGTCTTTCGCACGTGGAATGGATATTCCGATAGAAACATCTTCTTTTTACGATCTGGGGGGTGCGTCTACCCTCTTGGATATCAACAGCGGTCTTACCGAATGGGGACTGATGTCCTACATGGGCCGGGTTAATTACCGGTTTAAGGAAAGGTATTTGTTTACCGCCACAGGAAGATCTGACGGGTCATCAAGGCTAGCCGAAGGAAGAAAATGGGCCTTTTTCCCCTCACTTGCCGTAGGATGGATTATCTCCGAAGAAAATTTCTTCTCCAGTTCCCCGTCCACCTTTCTAAAACTCAGAGCAGGTTATGGCGAGGTGGGTAATACCTCAATCGCCCCCTTTCAAACCTTGGGTGGCTTGGCAAGAAGCGTGTATGCCTTTGGAGAGGAACAGGCATTTGGGTATCGGCATAGCATTATCCCCAATCCGGATTTAGGATGGGAGATTTCCAAGACCATTAATGTTGGGTTGGATTTTGGACTGTTTAATGACAGGGTTACCGGATCGTTGGAACTGTATAATACAAATACGCAAGACCTACTTCTAAGCAGACTACTGCCAATCACGTCAGGGTATCAGTCTATTTTACAGAATATTGGCGCTACCCGCAACCGGGGCATCGAGTTTTCGGCATCGTCTTATGTGATCGACAATAAAGACGGCCTGAGGTGGGATGTGAGCTTTAATATTTTCTCCAACAAAGAAGAAATTGTGGAGCTTTTCGACGGGCAAAATGACGATGTGGGCAATCAGTGGTTTATCGGGCAGCCAATCAATGTCTTCTATTCCTTCAAGCACGACGGTATCTGGCAAAGCGATCAGGTCGATGAAGCCAAGCAATACAACCAAGCTCCTGGGGATATCCGTATCGCGGATGTGAATGGGAGAAATGAAAACGGGGAACTGACCAATCAGCCCGATGGACAGCTGAATGCTGATGACCGGACCGTTCTAGGTTCCACAGTGCCTAACTGGAGCGGCGGTATAACCAACCGATTTACGTACAAAGGGATAGACTTTTCGTTTCTGGTGTTTGCCAGGATGGGGCAGATGATTCGCAGCGATTTTCACTGGCTTGGCGCAAATAACTGGCAGGGAAGAACAAATATGCTCCGGTTTAACTATTGGACCCCGGACAATCCAAGCAATGAAATACCAATTCCAAAAGGAAATACTGCGCCCTTGTATGCAGATGCCGTACGGTTCTATGATGGTTCTTTTGTAAAAATCAGAAACATTTCCCTTGGATACACGGTAAATAGTCCCCGGTTAAAGGACCTTGGATTTTCCGCGCTGCGGATCTATGGTACTGCCAACAATGCCTTTACTTTTGCCAAGTACGACGTAGTTGATCCGGAAACTTCGAATGGCATCGTAGGTGGAAGCAGTCCATTGACAACGGCTACCTATGTAATGGGCATTAGTGTAAAATTTTAACAATTAGACCCTATTTAATATGAAACGAATAATAAATATGCTCGTGATAGTTGGTATGCTATCCCTAAACTGGTCCTGCCAAAGCGTATTGGAGGAGACGCCGGTTAGCCTTGCAACGGCGGATGGGTATTACGCGACTCCCAAAGGAATAGAGGACGGACTGAAAGCAGCCTATAGCAACCTACGGGGCCTTGCTACACAGGAGTTTATGTTCATGACCGAAATCGGCACGGATATCTTCACCAACGGATTTGGAGGCGTAACCAACGCACCAGAGATCAACGATTATTCTCCAAACTTGTTGGGGATAAACGGCATGATTACCTCGGTGTGGAACAATTTATACGTGGGTATCAATCAGGCGAACACTATCGTAAGCCGCGTAAATGAAGTCGAGGGTCTCAATGAGACACAGCGGGCAAGGATAGCTGGGGAGGCACGTTTTCTACGGGCCTTGTACTATTTTCACTTGGTCCAGCAGTACGGAGATGTTCATTTCTCGCTCGAAGAGACCATAGGTGTAGAAACTACAGCAAATAGAACCCCAGCGGCAACAATTTATCAAGAGGGAATTGTGCCTGATCTTCAGTTTGCCGTCAACAACCTGCCCAATACTACAGGCGAATACGGACGGGCTACCAAGCCGGCAGCAGAGGCACTTATGGCTCGGGTTCAGTTGACACTGGGAAATTGGGCAGAGGCGGAAAGCCATGCGGCAAAAGTGATCAACCAATACGGCTACCAATTGGTAAAACCCTATGGAGCCCTGTGGGACATTGACAATCAAGTAAATAGTGAGGTGATCTGGGCCGTGCAGTTTACCAATAACCCGGTAACAAACGGCAATGGCAACAGGACCCATCAGCTGTTCGTGTATGCCTATCAGAACAACCCGACGCTGGACCGTAATGTCCGTGATGGTGTATCCCACAACCGCCTGATGACGACGAATTACCTACTTAACCTGTTCGACCCGGCCAAGGACGAACGTTACGAGGGTTCCTTCCAGACCGTATGGTATGCCACCAAGCCAGGACGAATTAACGGGCATAATGTAGCCGTGGGAGATACGGCGATTCATATTGTACTTCATCCTGTTGCGGACGACGTACAAAGGGCCGCAAAGTATTGGCTGATTGACTACAACAATACTTGGGTAGGTCAGGCAACAGATTTGGAAATCGGCGGACGCTTAAGAAGGCAGTGGCCTACCCTCCGAAAACACCTCGATCCTTCTCGTCCGGATGCGCAGACGCTCTTTGGAACTAGGGACCTTGTCATGATAAGGCTAGGGGAGATGTACCTGATTGCAGCCGAAGCGGCATGGAGACAAAATAAAGGAACTGTAGCTGCCGACTACATCAACGTCCTTAGAACCCGCGCCGCGAAAGCCGGTCAAGAAGCCGATATGCTGGTAACAGCGGAAGAAATTGACCTGGAGTTTATCCTCGATGAGCGGGCACGGGAACTGATGGGAGAAATGCATCGCTGGTACGACCTGAAGCGAACCGGGAAATTATTGGAAAGGGTGAAAAGCTATAATCTTGATGCTGCTCCAAACATCAAGGAGATGCATTTGGTACGGCCCATCCCCCAAACCCAAATCGACAGGGTATCCAACCCAGGAGAGTTTACCCAAAATCCCGGATATTAGCAGGATCCCGGTAAACTATGCCAGTAAGGTATCAGTAGGTTTATAGGAAGGGGTTAAACGGAAGGTCTTTCATTCCTTTTAACCCCTTTATTTTTGATAAACAACGCAAAGCAGAAGCAGAATGAATGAAGCAGCTATAGAAATTGAAATTAATAAAAATCCCAAGGATTGGGAACTGATGGCACTCTTCCAGCAGACTGACTGGGCAAAAAGCAGAACGATTGATCAAGTAAGTGTCATGCTGGCAAAAACAGATATGTCAGTATGCCTGCGTCGGAGTGGGAAATTACTTGCCTATGGCAGGATCATCAACGATGGGTGTTTTAGGGGGCTTCTCGATGACGTTATTGTAGATGAATCTGTAAGGGGAATAGGATTGGGTTCCTTGTTAATGGAAAATTTGATGCAATTAGCGGAGCCATTGGATGTGCTATTTCTGCATGCAAGGCCTTCGATGTTAGGGTATTACGTGAAATTTGGGTTTACAGATTTTGATGGAATTACCATGGTCAGGCGATAGGGTACTGGAAAATGCAAGGGATGTATCAGGTACTGTTTGCACTGCATCATTCTCCTTCTGCTGCCGGAAATCGCCGCTTGGTGCCCGAATAAAGCTCAAAATGGAGTAGCCTGCAGTCAAGCGTACCGTTATAAAAGGGGATTTTGCGTTTCGGTTTTAGCCCAATTTGTTTACCCAGCTCCATGTTACCCGTAAAGACCATGCCTGCATAGCCGGCACACCGCTGTTTCATAAAGTCCCCAATGCGCTTATAGGTAGCTACCAGATCAGTAATTTCTCCCAATCGCTGACCGTATTCCGGATTCAGGAACACTACTCCCTGACCTCCCTCCGGAACAATTGTTTCTGCAAAATCACAGGTTTCGAAGGTGATTAGATGTTCCACACCAGCGGTTTCCGTATTTATTTTGGAGGCATTTATGGCAAGCTGACTAATATCAGAGGCAATGATTGGAAAATCCAATTCATCCTTTACCCGTAGGTATACTTCCTTTTTCAGTTGGCGGTAGGCCTTTTCGTCATAGCCTAGAAAATGCATAAACGCATAATGATCCCGGTAGAGGCCTGGAAAACGATCGGTAGCTATTAGTGCCGCTTCTATTGCCAATGTGCCCGCACCGCACATGGGGTTAATAAAGGGACTTTTTCTGTCCCAATTTGAGGCCAAAATGGTAGCCGCTGCAAGTGCCTCCATCATGGGTGCTTTGCCAGGGACCTGCCGGTAGCCATGTTTGACTAGGGTCTCTCCCGAAGTATTTAGGTAAATAGATGCCTGGTTGTTTTTCCAGTACAGCTGGATAACAGCGCCTTCAAAGTCGGATCCGGAGTTCGGCCGTACCCCAAATTTGTCCCGAAAACGATCCACAATGGCATCCTTAATCCGAACGTTGACGAAAAGCGGGTTGTCCACCGTCTCGTGATCAACCGTACTGGAAACTGAGAAATAGCCGTCTTTCGCCAGGTAATTCTCCCATGGCTGTGCCTTGACTTTACCATAAAGGTCGTTGATATGGTGCAGCGGGAAATCTGCCAACCAAAAAAGCACGTTGCTAGCCGTACGTAAGTGTAGGTTTAAAAACATGCAATCGTTCATTGTACCGGTAATGGTAACTCGGGTCCGGTAGGTTTCTGTCGGCGTAAATCCCAAGGCGAGTATTTCCTGTTCCAGATATGGAGCAAACCTATCGAAACAGGTAACCACGATTTTCCCCTTCTGCGTAAAATCAATCATGGGGCAAATATAGCGGGATTATTTCAATGGGGAGCGGATTTCGGCTAAAGTACGAAGATACTCGTCTGGATAATTGACGTTTTTTAGTTCCTCGCCATGGGGAATTTCCAGTTCAAAAACATCCATTAAGGCTAGCGCCCGGGATGGGGCATAATTTTTTTCTTGGATTAAATTAGAAATGATATGCCGCGCGGAAGATTCATAAATCGTCAATAGAGGTTCAACGCGTCCCGAAACGTCTGATTTAAAAGCGGTAGCCTGCTTCTGGGGCTGCCTGTTGGAGATGAGGTAGGAGAGCGTAGCCGGTTTAAGCAGCGGCAAGTCACAGGCCACTACCAGCCAACCCGCATGTGGAAACGCCTCTAGTGCGGCGAAAATACCGGCGATTGGACCGATGCCGGTAAAGGAATCCTGGATAACAGGATAGTTGTCGGCGAGAAGGGCTGCTTGGGTAGCATTGCAGGATAAAAAAACCCGGCTGCAATGCGGCGTTAACAGGTCCATCAAATGGTCCCGCTGCTGCTGTCCGTGGTAGCTTAGGGAGCTTTTGTCCTGCTGCATCCTAGAACTGCTGCCCCCCATCAAGATCAGCCCGTTCAGTAGGCTATTCGCGGCTAAAGTTATTTTTTCCACCGGTTTTTTGATCAAGTTTCAGCTCGTTGATGACTATATCGTGGGAAAATCCCTTGCACATGTCATAAATCGTCAAGGCAGCTACGGAAGCCCCGGTAAGTGCTTCCATTTCCACACCGGTTTTTCCGGTAAGGGAGGCGGTACAGCTTACTCGCACCAACGTCTTGCCAATTGGCTCGATGTCTATTTTAACTTGTTCGAGTGCAAGCGGATGGCAAAGGGGTATTAAATCCGAGGTTTTTTTTGCTGCCATGGTTCCGGCGATAATGGCTGTTTGGAACACCGGCCCTTTTTTTGTAAAGATGTCTTTATCGTTCAACAAAAGCGCAAGGATTTCTTCCCCTAGTACTACCTCGCAGCTAGCCGTAGCTACCCTTTTTGTGACTGCTTTCTGGCCCACATCTACCATGGTAGGGTCACCTGTTTTTTGATCCAAGTGCGTAAATTCTTTTTTGGAAGAAGCCATAAGATTTGGTTGGTTTAAGTCGAGGTCGTTGCTTTTCGTAATGCCGTTAGTGTTTCATTGATATGTGCGATAGCAAACAGGATTTCTTTTTCCGTAGTGGCTTTGCCCAAGCTAAAGCGTAAGGAGGATTTGGCGAGGGCGTCTGTAAGTCCCATCGCTTTGAGTACATGGGAAGGTCTCTCAGTCACACTGCTACATGCAGAGCCTGAACTCACGGCCACTGCTTTATTTACGGCGATCAACAGGTCCTTTGGGTTCACGCCGTCAAAGGAAATATTTGATACATGCGGAAGCCTTTGATCTTTAGCACCGTTTCTCTGAGTACCAGGAAGCGTGAGGATGGCCGTTTCCAGCTTATCCCTAAGGGCTTTTAGTCGCTGGGATTCAAAGCCCAGTAGGTGTTGCTGTACTTGGGCTGCCTTTCCCAATCCAACGATTCCTGGGATATTTAGCGTTCCGCTTCGCTTGCCCCATTCGTGACCGCCACCGGTGACCTGGGGCTGGAGCGCAATTTTTTGGTTTTTTTTGCGCACGAAGAGCGCACCGGATCCTTTTGGCCCATACATTTTGTGTGCCGATAGCGGAAGGAAATCCACCCGAAGTTCCTGCACATTTACAGGAATCTTGCCTGCAGCCTGCACCCCATCGGCCAAAAAGACGATGTTATGCTCGTCGGCAAGTTGGCCGATTTCAGAAATTGGTTGCAAGACGCCGGTTTCATTATTGGCCACCATCACACAGATTAGGACAGTATCGGAACGTATCGCTTCCTTTAGTTCGTCCATAATGATCAAGCCATCCGAAGATACCGGCAGATAGGTCGTCTCTACGCCTTGATTTTCAAGATGCTTACACGTGTCCAAGACTGCTGAATGCTCTGTGGATAAGGCAATAATATGCCTTCCCTTTTGATTGGACGGAGAAAAAAGGGTACCACGGATAGCCAAATTGATGGCTTCCGTGGCACCGCTGGTGAATAGGATTTCTTTAGGACTACAAGACAACAAGTCAGCTACCCTTTCCCTTGCCTCATCCACCGCCTCAGCTGCTAGCCAGCCATAAGGATGATGGGAACTTGACGCATTTCCAAAATGTGACGTAAAGTAGGGAAGCATGGCTTCCAGTACTTCATCCGCACAAGGTGTGGTGGCGTTATGGTCCAAGTAGATCGGTAGATTCACCTTACTTAGACATCGACTCGGCTAATTGCAGCGCTTTGTAGGCATTTACCACACCGCCGGTATTACTTAACTGGCTAAACCGGACGAGATCCTCCGATCCCGGCTTAACAACTTCTTGATCCGCCCTGTCGTAAACGGATGCCTTCAGGATTTCCTTGACCTGAGAAGCTTTCAATTCCGGATAGTAGGCCAATACCAATGCGGCCACCCCGGCGACCGTTGGAGCCGCCATACTTGTTCCACTATTGTTTTCATAGGCACTTCCAGGGGTAGTAGAATAGATATCCACTCCCGGAGCAAACAAATCTACGCCCGTCTGACTGAAGTTGGAGAATTCAGCGGCCAAGGTTTGGTCCGACTGCCAGCCGGAAGCACCCACCTCAATCCAGTTTGAAGCTTCGCCCTTTTTAGTAAAGTACCTGTTCGGGAAATTATTGGAAGGACTGGTCTCTTTGGAGCTATTTCCAGCAGCATGGATCAACACCACGCCTTTTTTCTCCGCATATTTCACGGCCTTATCCACCGCTTTCTTGCCAGGAGAATAGGATTTGCCAAAGCTCATATTGATTATATCGGCTCCGTTATCGACGGCATAGTAAATAGCGTTGGCGATGTCTTTGTCCCGCTCATCCCCGTTTGGCACGGCTCGAATAGGCATAATCAGGACGTGTTCGGCAATGCCTTTTATACCCAAGTCATTGTTACGGTCCGCTGCAATAATCCCTGAAACGTGGGTTCCATGGTTTGCATCGGGACCGGTAGGATCGTTGTTGCCATAATTCTTATCTTTGTAATCCTCAGGATTATCCCCTACAATACTACGCGGATTAAATTCCGGATTGTAGGCATACTTTACCTGCGTTTCGTAGTATTCAACGCCCTTGCCAATCTCCGAAAGAATATCGTTGATGGTCATTCCCTCCTGACGCATATTCCCAAATATCTGATTCAACATGCTTTTGGCACTCGCTACTGCGGGTTCCTCAGAGGTAACGCGGTCCAAATCTGACGCGTCAAAATCTTCCACATCCAGCGCTTCCTTTACGATTTCAGCGGCTCTGGTAAAGCCATCTTGTAGGTTCTGAAAAAAAACAAAATTCTCCTCAGCTTCTTTCTGGGTGCTGGTGAAATTTTCTTGAATTTTCAGCCAATAGGCATATTCTTCCTGTTGACTTTTTTTGATACTGGATTCGTCCATTCCATCAAATATGGCTTTGAGGCGAAGGTATTCTCTTGTAAGTTCATGGGAATCTTCCGCAACATGTGACCCGTCTTTGCCGCCGATAAAATTCCAGCCGTTAACATCATCTACGTAGCCGTTTTTATCATCATCGATACCGTTGCCAGGTATTTCCCCTTTATTTATCCAGATTTTCCCCTTTAAATCTTCATGGTCCAGATCGACTCCTGAATCGATAACGGCCACCACCACTGTTTTCTTCGGAGACTTATTTCGGACCAGTTCGTGGGCTTTCTGGGCACCCGTTCCCATTACCCCATCTTCCGATGGGTCCATGAGGAACCAATCGTTGGGCGCCTTTAGGCTGTCGGAGACATATTGTATCTTAAGGTGCTCATAAGCAGATACCTGAGGAATTGCCAGAAAGGATCCGATTATAAAAAAGAAAATGAATAGTCTGTTCATAGTTTAGTTTGCAATTAGTTTGTTTTTAGAAAAGGCAATTTTGACTCATTTGGTTTAAATTTAACATTTTTTTTGATACTAGACATGGTAGGTCGTTACTTGCGATCATTATTTATAGCGTCTAACTTGGTCGGAAAATACGCCCCTAAAACTGATACCCTAGTCTCACTTCAATATTTTCCGCAACATGCCCGTGGGCCTTGAGTGCCACCCCGATTCTTACAGCGTTTTTGAGTAGGTACGATAACGTATAGCGTTGGTAAAAAAGTTTATCCGGCTCGTAAATATCCGGCTTCTGCACGTATACGCCAAACCGTTGCCCAAAGTCTACCCTTCCAAAAAGAAAATGATGGGATAAAAACGGCGCATGGATAAGCCTGTTTCGCTGATTTGCTCCCACAAGGAGTGAGTTGTCCCATTGGCTTTCAAACCCCGCTCCCAGGCCTTGAAAGGAACCTATTCGTTGGACTCCGCCGAATGTTACTCCCAAAAGCGGTTGACGATTATCACCCGTGGATTCGCCTCTCAAGGTACCGTAAGCCTCCAGGTATAAGAACCGTTGTCCGTTAGGTTTTTCCCGCGCATATTTTGGAAGGGATATTGGTTTCGGTAGGTAGCTCATTCCCACGCCGAGCATGGGAAAGTTCATACCCCGGTTGGGCTGTTTTTGGCCTCCATTGGAAATATGGTTGTAATTGAAGGAAAGGTTTAACGCAAGATCGTCACGAAGGTGCCACTGAAGGGTTGGGCTAACCGCGAGCAAAAAGCTGATCGGGGAGGAAAAAAACGTATTCGATGGGTTTGTTTCGGTATCATATACCCGTGAAAGGTAGGCAACGCCAAAACTTGACCGCAAGTTTAGCTGTATCTTGTTGAATTTCCATAAAATGGGCTCAAACGTACCTGAAAGGGCGGTGGCACTACCAAGTACTTCCGGGTTGTTGTAGCTAAAATGGGAGAGGTTTACGCCGAGGTAATAGAAACAGTGACAGTTTTTCCAGTTTTTTTCTACAAAACTGATTTTGTCAAAACCAAGGCTGATTCCAACGGGATTACTCTGAGAGATTTCGACCAAGTCTGCTGCATGGGGAATAATAAACCCGTATTGTCCGTCAAGTCTATACCTGATGCCTGAATCGTGCTGAGCATAATTGTTGGCAATGATTACTAAAAAAAACAAAGGGATTAAAATGAACGGTTTTACGGGCATGAGCTTATATTCTTCTACCAAGTATTTCAGCGGAATTAAGGTCCAAAAGGTTACAATATACACAGTTAAAACATGAAAAAACAGCGTTTGTTATCGAGTTAATTGCGAACGTTATTTTAAGTCGATTATCCGGTAGTAAAAAAAAATATTTGGTAGGTTTCATTGTGATTTATAGCCATGCACCTGTATATTTGCAGCATCCTTTTACTTTTAAAGTAGCAGGATTTATACAGAAGAGGTGAGAGACAGGCTCGAAGACCCTCTGGCAACCTGGAAGTACCAAGGTGCCAATTCCTGCCGGGTGAGATGTTCTTGCTTGGAGATATAACATCCAGCTTATGATTCTGTTGATCAACGCACCAAATTTTCTTACTAGCTCTAGCGGTTTTTTGCCGTCGTTGCTTGAATTTGCCCGAATCCATGTTTGGCTAAAATTCCCCTGTCTCCTTTCCGGTTGCAACATAACCCCAAATTATTTCAAAATTAAAATAACCTAAACGTAAAAACATGTCACAGAACTATCGATTTGAAACGCTGCAGCTGCATGCAGGTCAGGAACCTGATCCAACCACCAATTCAAGAGCAGTTCCCATTTATCAAACATCCTCCTATGTGTTCAACTCCGCGGAACATGGTGCAAACTTGTTTGGCTTGAAGGAGTTTGGCAACATCTATACCCGCATCATGAATCCGACGACGGATGTTTTTGAAAAGCGGATGGCTGCCTTGGAGGGCGGAGTTGCTGCCGTGGCTACCGCTTCGGGACAGTCTGCCCAATTTTTGGCGCTTAATAACTTTCTTACCGTGGGGGACAACTTCGTTACTTCTCCGTTCTTATACGGCGGTACCTACAATCAATTTAAGGTTGCCTTCAAGCGACTTGGGATAGAGGCCAGGTTTGCCAAAACAGACAAGCCTGCGGATATCGAAGCACAAATAACTGAAAATACAAAGGCGATTTACCTTGAGACGATCGGTAATCCCGAGTTTAATATACCCGATTTCGAAGCTATTGCCGCAATCGCAAAGAAACACGATATCCCATTGGTTGTGGACAACACCTTCGGTGCAGGGGGCTTTTTGTGCCAGCCAATAAAGCATGGTGCGAATGTGGTGACCTCTTCTGCTACCAAGTGGATAGGCGGACATGGGACTTCTATTGGTGGAATTATAGTTGACGGGGGAAATTACAATTGGGGCAATGGAAAGTTTCCGCAGTTTTCAGAGCCCTCCGATGGCTATCATGGGCTGGTGTTTTCTGATGTTTTTGGCATAGACAATCCCCTTGGCATGCCCAATATCGCCTTTGCGATACGTGTTCGTGTAGAAGGACTCCGTGATTTTGGACCTGCCTTAAGCCCATTCAATTCATTCTTGTTGTTGCAGGGATTGGAAACCCTTTCACTGCGCGTACAACGTACAGTAGAAAACGCATTGGAGATCGCAAATTGGCTAGAAAGCCATCCCCAGGTGAAAAAGGTAAATTACCCAGGCTTGGCATCAAGTGCCTATCATGACCTTGGCAAGAAATACTTACACCATGGATTCGGGGGCGTGCTGAGCTTTGAAATAGCGGGGGAGAAGGAAACGGCGTCTCAGTTTATCAACAACCTAGCCCTTATTTCCCATTTGGCCAATGTGGGAGATGCCAAAACCCTAATTATTCAGCCTTCTGCTACTACCCACCAACAATTAACCGATGAGGAACAATTGGCAGCTGGTGTAACGCCAACACTGCTTCGTATTTCACTCGGCATCGAGCATATAGATGATATAAAGGAGGATTTAAGCGCCGCATTTGAAAGCTTAAAATAGCATACAATGAACCAACAGTTCCCAGTTTTTATCAGTGAAATGACCCAAGAGATTTTCAGTTGCGAAGAAGGGTTGGTATTGGAGTCGGGCGCCTCGCTCTCCACGTACCAACTCGCCTATACTACCCAAGGTCACTTATCGCCGGCAAAGGATAACATCATATGGATCCTGCACGCGCTTACCGGCGATGCCAACCCACATGAATGGTGGTCGGGCTTGGTAGGAGAGGATAAGTTCTTTGATCCCACACGTCATTTTATTGTTTGTGCCAACCTGCTAGGTTCTTGCTACGGGTCTACGCAGCCGCTAAGCCAGAATCCGGCAACCGGGGAGCCATATTACTATGACTTTCCGACGCTGACCACCCGGGATATGGCACTGTCACTGGAAAAACTACGGGAGCATTTAGGCTTCGATACCATCCATACGCTTATCGGTGGGTCTCTTGGCGGGCAGGTGGCCTTGGAATGGGCGTACCTCCTCCAGGAAAAGCTGAAGCATGCGGTCATTCTGGCTTCTAACGCCAAAGCTTCCCCTTGGATCATCGGATTCAATGAGGCCCAACGTATGGCCATCGCAGCGGATGCCACCTGGGGCCAAAAAACTCCGGAAGCTGGGGAAAAAGGATTGGAGGCGGCCCGTGCTATTGGTATGCTAAGCTACAGACACCCAATGACCTTTATTCAAAATCAGGCGGAAACCGAAGAAAAGACGGATAATTTCAAGATTAGCAGCTACCTGCGCTATCAAGGTAAGAAGCTAGCCAATCGGTTCAATGCGCTTTCTTACTGGGTATTGAGTAAGGCGATGGACAGCCATGATGTTGGGAGAAACCGCGGAGGCACGGCAAATGCGCTTGCGTCCATACCCTGTAAAGTACTCTCTATCGGGGTGGATTCAGACGTTCTCTTCGTATGCGAGGAGTCCCGGTTCATCAGTCAGCAGGTACCAAAAGGCACCTACAGGGAAATACATTCCATCTATGGACATGATGCGTTTCTGATTGAATATGAGCAGTTGAATTACATTCTTAGATCGTTTTATTTGGAAAATAACGTCTGAAAATCGAGCACAACTTGCTCAATTTACTAGGAATGTGGTTGGCATTTTTGCTTCTCCCGATCGGGCAAAGAATTCGGCTAAAGCCAAAAAAGGACTGTTGATATCCAATAGCCTCCAGCTAAAGCTGGAGGCTATTATTTAGAATTTAACTATACAAAATACAACACCACCCGGGACTTTGAGCTTGTTTCAGGAATTATACACCTAATTATCGTGTTTGAGAGGAGATCAAACACTTAGATTACCATGTCTCTTGATAATTCAACGGGTTCCGGTTGGGCCCTCGAACACACCTATACGTCGCTTCCGGAGAAGTTCTTTGACTTTCAATCGCCCGTTCCTGTAAAAGAGCCTCAGCTGATACTGTTAAATAACACGCTTTGTAACCAGTTAGGATTGGAGTTCACCCACGTAAGCAATGAAGACATAGCCAAGCTGTTCGCGGGCAATGCGCTACCGGAAGGAAGCCGCCCGTTTGCACAGGCATATGCAGGACATCAGTTTGGGAATTTTACCATGCTAGGGGATGGCAGAGCTATTATGCTGGGGGAGCAAACAACTCCGGATGGGAAACGTTTCGACATACAGTTTAAGGGGTCCGGCCGTACGGTTTTTTCCCGCGGGGGAGATGGTAGGGCTACGTTGAAGGCTATGCTGCGGGAGTACCTTATTTCCGAGGCCATGTATGCACTTGGTATTCCTTCAACCCGTTCACTTGCCGTTGTGACTACCGGTGAGCCTGTATACCGGGAACAGGTAAATGCCGGAGCCATTATGACTCGGGTAGCTCAAAGTCACATTCGCGTGGGTACCTTTGAGTTTGCAAGACAGTACCTGACAGAAGCAGACCTGAAGGCACTTCTCGACTACACGATACAAAGGCATTATTCGCATTGCGCTGAATCCGATAATCCCACCCTGTCGTTTTTTCATGAGGTAATGCATCGGCAGGCAGCCCTGATTGCCCAGTGGGTTCGGGTTGGGTTTATCCACGGGGTAATGAATACAGACAACATGAGCATTGCAGGGGAGACCATCGATTATGGTCCCTGTGCATTTATGAATGGCTATGACCCTAGAACGGTTTTTAGTTCCATTGATACGCAAGGCCGATACGCATTCGGAAATCAGGCCCAGATTGCCCATTGGAATCTTTCCGTGTTGGCTAGTGCCCTCCTGCCGCTTTTTCATACAGATAAGGAAACGGCGGTTTCCATTGCCCAGGAAGCGCTAAATGCCTTTCCACAGGTGTACCGAACCCAATGGTTAATTCAAATGCGCCTTAAGCTTGGACTGACAGGAGAACGTGAAGGGGATCGGGAGCTTATCGAAGACCTATTGGCGCTGATGCAACAACATTCCTTGGACTATACCAACACCTTCCTAGCATTGGGTAGTCAGGATCTCACCCAAATGGAGGAAATGAAACTGCCTGAATTTCAGGCCTGGTACCTGCGCTGGGTGAAGCGTGCGGGTGCTGAAGGAAGGTCACTGGAATCCGCCTTGGAATTGATGGCGGCAAATAATCCCCAATTTATACCCCGCAACCACCTTGTGGAGGAAGCCTTGGCTCATGCGGTACAGGGAGATTTAGGTTTTTTCGAGACGCTACTTGATGTATTAACCACACCTTATAGGCCAAATCAGGCGTTTTTACACTATCAGACTGCCCCTCAAATGGCTTGGGAGGAGAACTATAAAACCTTTTGCGGGACCTGATCCCGATTCGGATGAAATGCCAGACGAATCGAGTTAGGCTACTTATGGCTTAGACTGTGCCGATTGGCAACTTATTGAATGGAATAGTAAAAAAAAAGGTGAAGACGCTAAGCGCTTCACCTCTTTTTGCTGCTTTAAATAGCATTCGCTAGGTTTCAATTGTTTTTGCGAATTCTGATAGGATCTTTTCAACCGAGGTCTTGAGATTTCTGCTCTTATGATCGGGCTTGTTGATTTCCCCGACGGCGGATATTCTCATGACGACCTTATCCTGCCGCGTATCGATAAAATCTACCACAAGCTCTCCAAGATCGTATTTTTCTACCCTATATCCACCGCCCATACCTCGTCCCATCATCCACGGGTTACCCCACATCCATGGATTCATTCCGAATCCATAGGGGTTCATCGGCATGGTATTGATTTCCTTTGCCCGGTCTGTCAATATGGTGTTGTAGCGTACGATTAGGTCCGGTTTTTCCGAGTTTTGTTCCAACCCAATCCTCTCCATTCCTTCTGTAAGTCGTTTTTGAAGGTTTTCTTCCAGCACGGGGGAATCAAATGCGTTTGCGTCGTAATACTCGCTGATGACATAGAAGGTGTTAAACGACTGCTGATTTGCCATCTCGTTTTTCTCCAAATATACTTTGACTGGATTGCAGGCACCCAGTGTGAATAGTACGCCCACAAAGCCAACAATTAGTGTGTTTTTCATAGTATTTGCTAGTCTTTTATTGGTCTAAACTTGTCCTTTTTGCTAAGGGTTGCTTCTCCTGATTCGGTTCCGGGAGCAGCGCACCTGTGTGTTAGTTGTTCCGCTTTCAAGGTCGCTTCATAATGCTGATTTTTTTACTAAGACGAACGGATAGGACGTTTTGTTGTACTGCGGATGCTAGATTTCGCACGGCTACATTTTGCTTATTAGAGAAAGTGGTATTTCTAACAAAGAAATGGTTTGATTAGGGCATCGCCAACGGCTTCCGTGAGGCCGTTTGTATAAATACTACCCCTCCAACAAGACCTCCTAAGGAATTTCACGAGGATTTCATCATCTTTGCCATGTACTAGCTAGGTGTAAGATATGATTAAATGCGCATTACTTTTTTCGCTATCCATGCTTTTTGCTTTCGTGGCATCCGCCCAGTCCGCTTTTGATTCGCAACAGGGTATATGGTTGATGTTCTTCAACAGGACGGAGATCAATGACAGGTGGAGCATACATGCCGAGATTCAGGATCGATACTATGCCTTGAGTCGTAACAATGAACAACTTCTGATACGCGGTGGGCTTAATTATCACCTGAAGAAAAACCTGTGGATCACAGCTGGCTATGGGTATATCGAAAGTTATCCTCCCGAGAATAGCACGCAACCTACCGTCTTGGAGCACCGGATTTGGCAGCAAGGTTTATATTTCCACAACATTGGCCGCCTTTTCGTAGAGCACCGGGGGAGATTGGAGCAACGGTTTGTTGGGGATCAATATAGGGACCGTATCAGGTACCGCTTGTTGGTGAACGCTCCGCTAAACAAAGCAAGAATGGGACCAAAGGCGTTGTTTGTCAGCGTATACAATGAAGTCTTTCTTCATTTGGAGGATGCTCCTTATGATAGAAACCGTCTGTATGCTGCTTTAGGCTATCAATTCAACAGGAGCGTAAACCTTCAGGCCGGATGGATGGCGCAAGATGTAAAGGGAAAGACGAGAGGATACCTGCAGCTAGCACTCTTTGCCAACCTATTGTGGTCGGCTCCTTCCTAGCGGTTGGATACTATGTGGTAATGCGATAACTTTATCAATTACAACGAAAACAAGCGACTGAATGAATCCCGATAAAGGCTTATATCCTGACCTAAACGCCGACCTAGGTGAAGGAATGGGTACTGATGCTGCTATCATGCCTTTTATCAGTAGTTGTAATATTGCCTGTGGAGGGCATGCGGGAGATGGGGTAAGTATCAGAAAGACAGTACATCTAGCCCTTTTCCACGGCGTAAAAATCGGTGCTCACCCAGCGTATCCCGATCGGGAAAACTTTGGGCGAATCAGCGTTCCTATCTCGGAGGCAGATCTTCGGGAAAGTCTCCTAATACAAATCCGGCAATTGGTCGGTTGCCTGATGGATATAGGAGAGGGGCGTCTCAACCATGTTAAACTGCACGGTGCCCTGTACAACGATGCTGCGGTTGATCCCCGGCTGGCAAACCTGGTCGTTGGGCTCTTACAAAATCACTTCCCTACCTGCATACTGTATGCCCCCTTTGGGTCACTATTGGCTTCCGTTGCCGCTGCCAAGGGAGTTCCTTTCAAGTATGAAGTATTTGCCGACCGCAGGTACCAAGGGGACTTTACGCTAGTGCCAAGATCTACGGCGAAAGCTTGCATTGACGATTTAAATCAGATTCGGCAGCAGGTATCCGATATGGTCTGGTACCACCGAGTAAAGACCATAGATGGGCTATACGTTTCTATAAAGGCGGATACGATCTGTGTGCATGGAGACCATCCCAAAGCCCTTTCAATAGCCACAATGCTTCACGGTATGTTTTCTGGACAAAATGCCGAGCCGCTATGAAACAGGAATGGCGTCTTTTCTGGATAAACGCGTACGTCTTGGAGATTAGCTGGGAAGCAGGGATATCGCAGCACACCCTGCTGAAGATGATCGCGGTCAAATCGTCTTTGGAAAAGGGTCTTGGTGCTGACTTGTATGATGTTCGAATGGGGTATCATGCACTAGCGGTACATTTCAGACAACCCGCAGGCAATAGGGATTGGAATAAGATTATTCAAGAACTTATGGAGAATGCACAATCGGATTTCCCACAAAGTAGGAAACGCTGGCGTATCCCCGTGTGCTATGCTCCCGAAGTCGCCAAAGATCTTATCAGTATCGCCAATCTAAAAGGAATGACAGTAGAAGAGCTGGTACAAGAACACAGTAGCGCTGAGTACATGCTTTATTTTTATGGTTTTTTACCCGGATTTATGTACTTGGGTGGCTTATCCGAGCGATTACATGTTCCGAGAAAGGCGATACCTGACCCGCAAATTCCCAGTGGATCCGTGGCAATAGGGGGCATGCAAACCGGAATTTACCCAATGAACAGTCCAGGAGGGTGGCATGTTATCGGGAAAATACCCTTTTCCCTTTTCGATCCCCAGACCGGTCGGCTTCCGGTATTCCGATCGGGGGACAGTATATGCTTTATGCCGATAAAGAAGCGCGAATTTGACATCATTGTTCATGATCCAGTCTACTCGTTGACGTATGACATTATCTAAAAACGGAACCATCACCGTCTTAAAACCCGGACCATTTACGTCTATTCAAGATGCCGGCCGATACGGCTATGCAGAATTTGGGGTTCCTTCCTCCGGATTTATGGACGCTAGTACGGCAGGTATTGCTAATTTGCTCTTGGGGAATCACGCAGATGCACCCTGCTTGGAGATTTTTGGAGGGGGTGTTCGTTTGCTTGTGGACACTACGTGCCTTATGGTTGCTGCTGGTGCTGATGGGGAACTAGGTACTTCAAACCGTAGATTTCGGACCCATCAGCGCTTCCAGTTAGACGCGGGAGATGTGTTGGACATATATCCGTTCCGTGCCGGCCAATGGATGTATCTGGCCCTTTTCGGGGACTTTTCGGTACCAACGCGTTTTGGAAGTAAAAGCTTTTACTATCCCATCACACCTCAGTCCAAGCTCAAATCCGGAGATGTGTTGAACTTTTCCTGCAGAACATTCGCCCATTCATCTTCCAATAGTCAGCTAAAGCCCCACAACTGGTCAGCAAAGCAGGAGGTGGAGGTTTATCCGGGTCCCGAATTGCAGATACTCACTGAATCCAGCCAACAGGCTTTATTCCAACGCCCATTTACGGTTTCATCTACGCAAAATAGGATGGGCATTCAGCTTGTCGAACGGCTGGAAAACAGTCTACCCGAGATTTACAGTTCGCCCGTCTTTCCAGGGACGGTTCAACTTACGCCTTCGGGAACGATGATTGTATTGATGCGTGATGCCCAGGTCACCGGTGGATATCCCCGTATTTTGCAGTTGACCGAAACTAGCATTTCATTGCTAGCCCAGAAGAGACCGGGGGAAACCGTGACGTTTTCCTTGCTTCCTTCGCTTCAAGGTAGTTGATCGTTGCGAATATATTTTTTAGAAAGGAACCACAGCGTAGCAATAAAGATTGATACCGCATAGTTCTCATAGCGCACATAGTTTTTACATCAATTACGGGTTGATATTGATCTAATTTTTCCAAGTTTCCTGAAAATTTGGAATTCCAATTAAACAAGTTAAAAGTACTCCTATGTGAACTATGTTTCTATGTGGTTAAAAACACCATTCTCAATATACAGGCATACATAAAATTCTACCAGTTAGAAAAAGAACCACGGAGGACACGGAGGTTTCACGGAGCGCACAGAGTTTTTTTTAAAATGCTTTTTTGCTAATCCTATGTGAACTATGTTTCTATGTGGTTAAAAACACCCTTCTCAATATACAAGCGTACATAAAATTCTACCAGTTAGAAAAAGAACCACGGAGGATACGGAGGTTTCACGGAGCGCACAGAGTTTTTTTGAAAACGCTTTTTAGCTAGTCCTAT
>WGNT01000064.1 GCA_016124425.1 Cytophagales bacterium | reverse complement strand
CAGCTGGTAGGCAATGGCCTTGGTTCCTGTGGTGCCTGGTTGATCGGGACGGGTGAAGGATGGCAGCTATACCGGGAGGGGAGACCGGCCATCAGTACCAGCACGGGGACCGCTCAACACGCGCGGCAATGGGCCCTGGTTCATGTCGTGCCCGGTTGATCGGGACTGGTGAAGGCTGGCAGTTACCAGCAATTAAAACGGACTATCAATCTCCGTCCAAAAAGCCACGTTTTCAATCTCAAAATCTCGGTCATCGTAGAAGTCGCAAAATTCGCTTCCGTCTAAAATACCTTCATACATTTCTGCAACGTAGTATCTTCCGCTCAATGTGCATACTAATACTTTGTCGCTCTTTTTGCCATCCCATCCACCACTTTTATAGGCTAATGGCTTTTTGTCTTTAATGTTGTTCCAAATCATATTTCTGTTTTTAAATTGTGAATATTAACTGCTGGTAACAGGTGTTTGGCAAAATGGCTTTCCGACACACAATCCAACGCACAAAAGCCACTTCGCCAAGCACCCGACCGCTATACAGGGATGGGAGACCGGCCATCAGTACCAGCATGGAGACCGCTCAACACGCGCGGCAATGGCCTTGGTTCCGGTGGTGCCTGCTTGATCGGGACGGGTGGCAGCTCTATACTTCAATCAATGAAAACCTTTCAATTAGATCCTGCAATAATGGGTAATTTTGCGCTGCTCTCTCTAATCTAGTCTTTTCGCTTTGCACTCTCTGAACAGGTTCAATTATTTCTCTATCCCACATTTTAGGATATCCCCATTCGTTCAACTCTATAGGTTTAAAAAAACTTTTAGTACCAATATTTGCCCAATCATCTAAATTGATTTTCGTCAAAAAGTCTACTAAATCAAATCCCTGCTTCTTTTCCTCAGGGGTCGCTAATTTTTCTAACAGGTCAATAACCGTAACACTTTTTGCAATTTCCTGTAGTAGGATGGCCTTTTCTCTCCAGATTGAAATTGCTCTTCCATCTTCAGATAAATCCGGAAATAAAAACAAGTCCCTATTTTCAAGATGTTTCGATTTATCTAGAGAAATATTGTTTAAGCTTCCCGATGCAATCCAAACAAATTGAGTAAAATAAACACTAGAAATAATTGCAGTCTTTTCGCTCTCAACAATAGCCACCGGCTTTTCAGGATGAATTCTTAAAAGATGTTCCCCAAAATAGCATTGGGCCAAAACAAAGCCATCAATAGCTAAAATTTTATGTACCCAGTTAATATGATTGAACGGCTTTTTTATACGCTTGCCTGTTAACCTGTCGTAGGCCATTACTTTCCCTGTTCTTATCTCGCCCAAAAAGTCTATTTGCCAGAAGATAGTTGCACCTATCCCGTTCCAATACTTAGATGTTCCAATAAGATAGGTCTCAATCAAATTTTTGGTTATATCAATTCCAAAAACTGAACTTAAGTATACAACAAAGCTATTGGATTCATATTGTTGAAGCGTTCTGGTAACATAGTGAAAATCCACAAATGTAGGTTTACAATTTATAGTATAATTAGGCTTAATTGCCGGCCTATCAACCCTAACATTCATACTACCTTCCTTTATTTTTTCCCAATATTTGTCCTTATATGGGTTCAAATTATATCCACATTTAACAACATTATTACATATTCCATACTCAAAAGGTAGATAACTATTTGTTTCTGTATCGATATACCGCCTATATTCCCTTTTTCCGCCACAAGAAGGGCATTGAAATCTAGATTTAGGGCCGTTCCATTGTTCAGGTATGTATCTCAGGTTACTCATATTTAAATATGCTAACAAATAACGCAATATCTGCAAAACCTGCAAAATCTGCCAAAACAGGCAAAATAGGGGGTTTTCTTTGCAAATTTATTAAACAAACAAACTGCAAAATCTGCAAATAAATTTTTAGTAGATTTGCAAAACCTGCAAATTATCCGCAATAAAAAACACTCTGAAACGCTTAAATCGTAGTTTTTGCGGGGGTTTTGCAGGTTTTGCAGGTTTTGAAGACCCTCATGTTTATTTAACTTTGTAGAAATTACCCTGACCATGCTTTTTAAATAATTCAGGAGAATATTTTTCAATGAAATCATAAATCGCTCTTTGGCTTTTTTTCCCATATTTTTCCCCTATCTGAATTATGTCCTTTACACTGAAATTTTTTGGGATCTCTTTGTAAAAGTCAAATTCATGATCTGGAAGAATACTTTTTGGATCGAAATTGCTTAACTCGCTTTGTACCTTATTAGTATGTGATCTAAAAAAGTCAATCAAAATGATTGCACTTTCAACGGTATCTATACTTATTTTTTCCCTTCCCTCAGTGTCTCCAAACGTCCATTTAATAAAATGTAGTATCAAGCACATTCTTTGAATGTGAATATCAAACTTTCCATATATACCGGCCAAAATATCATTTGACTCATCTGTCAATGGTTTATTGACATAATTCATCCAATTAAATAACTTATCTCGGGCATCTTTCTTTAGGGTTACTATTTCTGATTCCGTATCTCCAAAATCGTTCATCTTTTGTTTAAGATCTGTGATTCTAAAAATACTTTCTTCAAAGTCTGATATACTTGATGGATCTACCTCATTATCATTCCAAAGGGGTTTTTCCTGAACATCGGGATAGACAAATAAAAACCTGTCAATAAAACCTGATCCTGATCTAAGGTATTCTTTTGCCATATCCCTTAAAACAGACGGTTGAATAGTTCCCGCTACTGATATAAAGGAATCTTTTATGTAAACATGTCTTGTAGTTCGTCCGGTTTTAACGGCACCTCCATTCCACATTGTAATAAAATTTTCAACATCACTGCCGGATCTATATTTATTTAAGTCTTTAAAAAAGGCAGCTAGTTCGTCTCTATACATTACTATTCGACGCTTGTTAACTTGGTGTGCCATCATTGTAGCTTCCATTGTTGAATCGTTTAGAATGAATTGCTTGAACTGGGGCTCCTGCTTTACCTTATCTGTTCGATCTTTCAATGGGGTAGCTTTCCAAAGCTCCCATTCATCAATTTCCTCTTGATATTCCTTTCTTAATTTTGCTTCTAAAGATTCAAAAGGTGACAAAACGAACTTTAAAGCCTGACTTTTATTACTTGATGGCCTCGCTACAAATGAGATGTAAATAATGGCCTTTTGATATTGTGCCTTCTTAATTTCTAGTTTATAAGAATTGCCAATTGCCAAACCATATGATAATAGAAAAGCACTACCTAAGAAACCTTTATCAAGTCCAAATGAATGAGATACATCCAAGAGTATTTCTTGAAGTCTTTCTGGAAAAATATGTAAAGGAAAATCTACTACTGGGATAGATCCATTTGATACCTTTTTTATGATAGAGTTTAAGTCGACTTTGATGGAGGATAATCTTTGGGAGGTTTCTTTTTGCATTTCATCGGTCTCTTAAAAGTTATTTCTTGATATCTTCCTTTACCAGGTCTCTAATGTACTCGGAGACGGATTTTCCTTGGATGTCGCTTTGTTCCATCATTTGCTGTTTTAGCTCAGGTGAAATCCTGAAAAACATCCTTTCTGTTTTGACGAATCTTCTTTCAATCTTTACTTTCTGTGACATGACTTTCTTTTGTTATTGGTTTGGTCAAATGTCCGTATAGTAAAAGGGGTTTTTCGGACAGAAGTAGGTTAGATTTAATTAGGATTTTTGAAAAAAAATAAGGTAAAAACCCGATAGGCAGAACCTACCGGGTAATTGAACTACTAAGAAACCTTACCAAACAGTTACCATTTTGAACAGCTTCATTTTTCTTGGGAGGGGTGAATTCGTGTTTTGTATATCAATAGGCTGTTTTTGTATTCCCCCTGGTGGTTGATTCCGTTAAGGAATAATTTGAAGCAATATTCCATGCCTTGCTGTAGCCTCCTTGGTTGTTCTTCTACCTCTGTTAGCCGGTAGAAGTGTAGTTTATTTTTCCCCTTCGCTGTGACATCTATGTCTCGGATTGTCTTGCCTTGGTTGTTCACATAGCCGCTATGTATGCGGGTTATTTTTCCAGTTATTTCTATTTCAGGCATCAGTTTGAAATTTAGGATTGACTTGTGGATTCGACGCTTTTGGCCATGGGCCTTCTCAGTTCATTTAGAAAATCTGTGATCTGAACTAATCCGCTGCCTTCTCGATAATCTAGTCTTTGGGCTAAAATATCCTCCATGGTAGAATCAATTGATTCGGTCCAAATCTTGACTAGTTCCATATCCCTATTGGGAATGCTGCAAATGATATTCCCTAGGTCGTGATGGTCCTCCAGTATGAATTGGATATTGTTGGCCAATTTTTGAAGAAAGAAGATATTGCCGGCCATGTTCTCAGTGATCGGAACAAACGGCGTGCGGCAAAGGTAAAAGTTGATGGCCGCGGAAATCGATTCCTTGAATACCTGCAGCTCCTCCTCAGTGCCCGACTTTATGACAATGCTACCTGTAGGATTTGTTCGTTGGGCGGTTGGCTGCAGGAAAAAATTTCTATTGGCATGTAGTGACGGGAAAAACGATTTACGTAAACCGTGAAGAAATTGTGCTGTTTGTAAAAAGTTTTGGTCTGTCCTGGTATTTAGTAAATGGGCAAATATATCCTGAATTGTAGAATCAATTGTTTCGGTCCAAATCTGGACTAGCTCCATTTCGTTGTTTGGAATGCTGCAAATAACAGCTCCAAGTGCATTGTCCTTAGGGATGAAATCAACGTTGTTAGCAAGTTTTTGAAGGAAATAGATATTCCCTGCCATGTTCTCAGTGATCGGAACGAACGGGACCCGGCAAAGGTAAAAATTGATGGCCGCGGAAATCGATTCCTTAACGGTCTGTAGATTGTCCCTTGTTCCTTGGTGAATGATAACATTCGTCTTGTCATTTTCAGTTAGAATTTGCATTTTTGCTTTCGATTAAGTGTAAGAGTTTAGTCAAATTGTGAAAAGGGGAAACTGGGAATTTCCCCTTTTTTCGTTTGTTACCATGATGAATTTTTGATACTGACTTCTAAATCAATAAAATTGTCTAGCTGCATGATGTTTACCAGCGCGCCAACCGGTAAATCGTCCTCCGTAATTGTGTGTTTGGCCTCGATATAGGCACAGACTAGCGCGTGAATGGTATCAAATTCCGATAACATTTTTCGCTTTTTTATGTAGGGTGTTTTTTTTGTTGACATTACTTCTGATCGGTAAAGGCGCCTTCAAAGTATTTCCGTATAGTGTCTCTGTGAACGTAGATTTTACCGCCTACTTTCTTTTTCATGGCTTCCGGTATCCTATCAAGAATATTGTAAAAGCTTGAAAATGCCTTAATGGAAACGGTCTCCATGAATGCTTTACTGGTAATCCAGTCTACCATAATATCATTTTGGCTCTTGTCTTTGCTGGAAAGTATTTTATCCAACTTTTGATTAACCAGGTCAAGCTTTTCTTCCAAAAAGCCTTGGTCAAATACTAGCATTGTCTTTTCTGAATTTCGTATCATTTTATAGATGTTTTTTGGTATGTCAATATTAGTGAATTTTAAAAACATGACCAACGTTTGTCACATAAATTTTTAAATATTTTTATCTAGTGCTAATTTTGATACATTGAAAAGGAATTGAGACCGGCCATCAGTACCGGGATGGGAGCCGCTGAACCTGGTAGGCAATGGCCTTGGTTCCGGTGGTGCCTGGTTGATCGGGATGGGGTGAAGGATGGCAGCCATACCGGGATGGGGGACCGGCCATCAGTACAGGGATGGGAACCGCCTCAGGTGGTAAGCAATGGCCTTTGTCCGGTGGTTCCTAGTTGATCGGGATGGGTGAAGGATAGCAGCTATATAGGGAGGGGGAGACCGGCCATCAGTACCAGCATGGGGACCGCTCAACACGCGCGGCAATGGCCTTGGATCCTGTGGTGCCTGGTTGATCGGGATGGGAGACCGGCCATCAGTACCAGGATGGGGACCGCTCAACGCTCGCCGCTATGGCCTTGGATCCGGTGGTGCCCGGTTCATCGGGACGGGCGAAGGATGGCAGCTATACCGGGAGGGGAGGTTTTTTTTATTTCTGGTTCACAAAACCGGAAAAAAACAAAGGGTTATTGTCTCTTAACGCGATAACCGTATTTTCCATAAGTTCACTTTGAATAGCCTTCAACGTTGTCGATTGTTCTGGAATTTTCTTGTACAAAAATTCAATTAATGATGTTTCCATGTAAACAAGTTCAGACTCAGAAAGAGTAACGATATTTTCATTGCTAAGCAAATCTAAATTAGCTGTTGAACTTATTTCGCTCATACAATATAGCAGTGTAAAAGCTCCAACTAACGGCAAAATATGTTCCGCTATCTTTGGTAAATTGTGCTTTAAAAGGACTGCTTTAAAATCACTTTCTAACCTCCATTCAAAATACTGATTAATGGGGCAATTAAGTGAATTTTGAATCATTTTATTTTGTAAAAAACTCCAGTCTTCAAAGTCTTTTTCATAGGCTTTTAAATGTAGGTCTCTAGCAAGGTTTATGTAACTAGTATCTGCATTAATAAAAGATTTGATATTGTTTGATATGTATTCTATCCTTGATTCCTCTGTAAAGTAATTCCCTCGTTCTGATTCAAACCAATACCTAGCTGTTATACTCTTAATTTTTGTTCTTAAACCGCCTAACCTTAAGGAAATGTAAAGAGGAAAAAGGCCCTCACTTTTTTTTTGAATCTCCTTCAATTTTTCCCCATACAGGAAAGTTAACCCAAGCTTTGGCAGTTTCTTCATAAATGGCATCCTAATACAGCCTCAAAAGTAGGGAATTTCACTCGCTTAGCATGCCTTTTTTTAGATCATCATACAAAGGGGTGCTAGTCTTGGTCACATAAGTATTTTGCATGTTAATGTTTGTATGCCCCATTATGGTTTTCTTCCTAGTTGCCGGCATAGCTGCCCCAGTTGTGGATGCAAACGTTCTCCTAGCTGTCCGGGTGGTCATAGTAAACCCTAAACCTATACGCTCACTTAGGTCTTTCAGGTGTCGATTAAAAACAACACCAGACTTGAAGCGATCTACCCCAGGAAAAAACAGCCCCTTCTTTCTGTCTGGGTTATGCTTCCAAAACAACTCTTCTACCCACTTAGGAAAAAGACCGTTTTCAAATGGTACACCGGTTTTTCGTCTTATTCCTATTATTACCGGTTCATCGCCGTCTTCGCCCGTCCAGACTAGGTTTTTTTCAATGGTTAAATTCTCCAGCTCACTAAATAACCGGGATGTCCAGCACATAATTATAAAAATGTCCCTAAATCGCTCTGCAGTCTTTCCGGAATCGGTTTCATCAAACTTTAATTGCCTTATTTTATTTATCTCCTCTAATGATAGCGCTGACAATTTGTCTTTATTTTTTTCCGGAAAACTGATTTTATCGAAATACTTTTCGTGATAGTCAACGTCAAGTTTACGGCACCACTCCCGGTAAACGCTTTTCATCATCCCCCAATACTGCCTCCCTGATCCAAGTGAAACACGGTGTTTTTCATCATGCTTTAGAAAGTTGGAAAAGTCTACAAAATAATCCCTTTTCATATCGCTGAAGGAAGAAGGCTTATTAAACAACTCTAGCTTTTTTAAAACAAACTCATATTTTCTTCCTTTTCTTTCCTTAGTAATATGATCTTTAAAAAAATCCAGAAATGTGGATTCTACGTTTTTTCCGAGGAATGCTTCTCCTCCATAGTTTCTTACATACCAGTCTTTTAAATCCCTTGGTGAAGTTGTTTTACCGGAAAATTGACGGTCTAGTGATTCATTTTCAATAGCGGCCTTTACTTTCCGGATTATTGCGTTCATTTTTACAGCGTTGGTATGGCTTGATTTTACCCATTTACCCTCTACGATTTGAAAATAGATAGGATCTAGTTTGATGTTTACCGGTATCCTTTCCTTTTTTCTACCCTCTTTGATCATTACATAGATGGGATATTCGCCCGACTTAGAGGGATTGGTTTTTCTGTTATTATTAGGATCTATTTGAACCCCTAGATTTATCTTACCCATATCGTGAAAATTAAATAGGGTTAAATTTAGGGTTAAAATCGTTAGAATCTATGGTTATTTTTGAAATGTTTTTATTTTGAAATGTGCCTTTGAGCAAATGTAAAGCTAAATTTAGCTGTATTAGAGCTTTTATCAAGTTACCTTAGGCATAACACCAGCGAGTTAGTTAATGGCTATTTTCTCAATAATACCCGATTCGCTATCCAATCTGTTCCAGTTCCTCACTTTCAAGGTATAATAGCCTTTTAACCGTGGAAGTGGTATCGTGAATGTTTCGCTTTTCGAATCCAAACGGATTGTGTTCCATAGGAGTAAGGGCCCAAGCGCCCCAAGCCGTTTGTCGTCCTCCGCAAGTGGCTCGGATACTGAGGGGACTTGTATTCCCTTATAGCTTATGAAAAGCGCATTTGTCGGCAGTTCATACTTTCCGAAATCGTTTTTAAAAGACGTCAATACGATAGCTCCTTCGAAAAATCGGTGATTGAGATAGAGCTCCCGGTTTAAAATATCCATCTCCCGGATCCCCAATGGATTGAAGTTGGAAAAGGACTCGCTATTAAAGATAGGGAGCCCGTCAATCACGATCAGCGGATCGTTTCTGAATACTTGTGCAGCTGGTTTATTGACGCTTCTAAATATTGTTTGTTTGTCTTCCCGTCTTACCAAGACCTCAGGAACATATTCCCTTATCACAGTCGCCATATCCTCAAACCGGTTATAATCATCCAAAAGGTATCTTTTGTCCGGTAGAAATAGGCGCGGGTTATGGGTTATGGGAGCCGATTCCCATCGGTGATAATAGGTCGCTGCCTGACTTGCGATCATTCTCTGTTGAAGGTCATCTACGGCTACGTCGGACAGGTCCATATGCGGGAGGATAAGGCTTTCTAAAGGAGCTTGCTGAAAAAAGGGCGATTCTATTACAAAATCCAGCTGATCTTTTCCAGCATCAGATTGCACAATGACGTAATCAAAATGGGAAAACCCACCGGCTTCAAAAAAGATATCGCCTGTAGGTTTGGGTTTGCTGATCATCAATTTAGACTCGGCGCCGTGCGCCGAGAGAAAGAACGTCTCCGTAGTATCAATAGTGCGTTCCAAACTTCTTCCATGTATCACATGGCCAAACAGTTCCGGAATATATGGTTTAGTATTCTTCGATGTGGTGTATAAGCCCTTTTTGCTTAAGGTCGGGATAGGGGGAAAGCTTCCACAATAGGAGAGTGAGAGCGTAATTTTATCAGTGGGTTCTCCCGTCACCTCAAGAGTTACGCTTTCTTCCTGTATCGCGTAGCGGTACGCTTCCGGTTCTGCCTCGCCTTTATCAGCTGGCGATCGGTCAAAGAAGGACTGGTCCGTGGTATTCACGGATATTACCGGGGGCATTTCTGGATTAATGATTCCGATGAGCTGATGGGAGATGCCTTTATCTGTAGAAAAGTACGGACTATTTCGGGTATATACGCGCAATAGGTAGTAGTCTGAGGGGAGATAGTCAGGTATGGTGAGGTATCCGTTTCCATAGCCTGCCGCTAAGCCAGTAATCTCTTGGACTACCGGTACAAAATCCCTGTTCAAAAGCTCGATATAGGCGACTTTTGAAGGCGTAGGTTGGTCCTGATGGGTGGCGAATATGCTTACCCAAAGCTTTTCTGCCGGCATAAGGTATTCGTTGGAAACAGCCGAATACACCGTCTCCTCAAAGGGACTTTCCTGACAAAACGAAAAAGCCACCTGAGCGACTACCAAGAGAACAACTAAAACGGTTTTCAACGTTTTCATAGGCAAAAATTTGGTATGTTCATCATGTCATGCTTAATCAATTTCATATGCTTCCCAAAAATCGGGAGCTTCATCTGTTCCTCTCAATCTACAATCGGTACAGTTAATAGTTGAGGCTAGATAGGCATAGCAAACCGGGCCCTCGCAAATAGGTATGACAGGTACATCTGTATTAAGGGCAAACCGCTCATGATAGAGGTCAGTGGTGACCGTATCCAAAGAACAGTTTTGATACTCGGAAATCGCCACACGCCAAGGCCCTAGTTCTCGACTGTCTATATACATTCGTTTTTCAATCGTCTTACCACCGCTGATAAATCCGATTACAGTTTCATCTGGATTGGTAATATTGGTGACATTGCTGCCAATATTCGATGGCAAGGGACTAAATATTCCACCGATATCATCCGAATTTTTGCGCATCCCCTCCCAAAAAATAAATGCGTCCCTGTCGATCGACCGTTGTTTTACAAGTATGCTGTACCGTTGTCCTAATTTCTCGGACAATGAATCGATGCGTTGGATTTCTTTTCTTGAGATTCTATTTCCCTGAAATCTCTCCGCCGACTCCAGAATAATGCGTGTGGATGTTTCGCTTTGATAACACTTGGTAACAATATCCTCAAAGGGGGTTGATTGCACCATTCGTGTCGCTTCGTCATAATAGTAAAAGTTTGGGAACGGTGACCGAAATTCCCAATCTTCTTCATATTCCCATATAAAATAACGTGCAGACTCGGTTCCTGTGGTACTAGCATAGATACTCACAAAGCCATCCATCCGCTCATAGCCGAGCGTTAGGTCATCTGGGGTGGGTATGGGGACAATTTCGGCGGAGAGGTATTCCGATCGAGGTGTCGTAATCCGCACCCGGTAATGCTGGCTTTCAGGTAGTACCTCATCTAAAGTGAATTCTCCCGGTCCCGATTGAACAAAATTCCACTTGCCACTATCAATCCCTTCGACTACCACCGCGGCATCTATCACGGGCGAATACCGGACATCACTGTAGATGGGGGTTGTGCGGCTAAGGGAGAGTTTGCTTCCTGCTGCCCCTACCTCTATGTATCCTTCCACGACCAAAAGCTGGAAGTCAATCTCCGTTACCGGTGGGTCGAAAGGTTCTCTGCAGCTCGCTATACAGATACTAATCATCGCCGTTATTACTGCACCAACTAAAAACCCTTTCATCCTTTTAAAATTTAAAATTATAGGTGATAAACGGAATAGGCCTTGCGAAAATAGAAAGCTGAAAGCCTTCCAAAACTCCCTGCACAGGAGCGAAATACACCGAATAGGGATTACTTCTTCCCAGGACGTTATATACGCCCAAGGACCATGATGCATGTGCAAGTTTCCTGATTCGGTGGTTTCCTTCGATATTAACGGAAAAATCCACCCTAAAATAGTCCGGGATACGGTGCGCGTTACGATCGGAATAGAAGACCCGGTCCGAACCCCCGTACTGGAATTTTGCGATGGGCAGAGTGATGGGTCTTCCGGTACTGTAGTTGGTATTCAACGATGTATTGATTCTTTTGGTAAATTCAAAATTTGCAGCAACAATGACGGCATGAGGTTGGTCAAAATTGCTCGGGTAAAAAGATCCTCCGTTGATTTTCTCCCCAAGCTCATCCTCAGCTGTTCGTAGAAGGGAGCGGGAGTACGTATAGCTCACCCACCCGTTTAATTTGCCTATCGTCTTTTTTGCCATGAGTTCGATGCCATAAGTCTTCCCTTCCGTAGCGAGAATATCTTGTTCTATGGCTTGGTTGAGCAGTAATTGAGCTCCGCTACCAAAATCCACCAAATTCCGAAGTCGTCTATAGTATACTTCTACCGAGGTCTCGACGGTGTTGTTTTTCAGGTTTTTAAAGTAGCCTAAAGAGAACTGTTCACCGAGTTGCGGGGCGATATGAGGATCGCTCAGCTTCCAGGTGTCGGTGGGGGAAATGGCCGCGGTGTTCGTTAGCATGTTTAAGTGCTGTCTGCCGGTATTGATTCCTGCTTTTAGGGACGTGAAGTTGTCTATGGAATACCTGGCGGAAACCCGAATCTCCGGCCCGTGGTAGGTGTGGATAATATCGCCCGATCCAAAGTCTGTAGTGCCGGTCACCGTTGACGCTGATTTTATCTCTCCGGGCACATATTCGGTGATTGTCTGAGGGCCCAAATAATTGTAAACTACATAGCGGATCCCGTAATTTACAAGCCAGCGCGAATTAATTTCGTATTCGTCGCCCAGGTAAAAAGCGGACTCCAGGCTTTGTTCAGGTTGTACGCGTTCCGCTAATACTAACGACGCATCACCTTTGGCCTGCATTGTACCCGCTGCAAGGGTATAGCGGATGTGGTTCATGCCAAAGCTCAGCTTGTGTTTTTCATTAAGGGTATAGCGGTAGTGATTCCGTAAATGACTTTGATTCATGGAAAATCCAAATGAGAATGCGTTTAGCGGATCTAAATCGCCGTCAATATTAAAACCATAGTAGTCGTGTCCAAGTGTCAGTTCCCCTTCAAACTGATCATTGAAGTAGTGAGTCCACTTCAGGTTGGCATTTTGGTTTTGGTAGGAAAAGGAAGTGTCCTGATCAAATCTAAAAAAGTCCCTACTTCCATAAACCGATAATTGGACTTTATTTTTAGCATCAAAGGTATGCTCGGCGTTCAAATTCACATCGTAAAAAGAAGCCCTGCTATTCCTAAACTCAGATTCTTCATCCAAAAGCCCAAATAACCAATTGGAATAGGTCGTTCGCCCGCTAAGGGCAAAGGTGGTTTTCGCGCCTAATGGTCCTTCTAGATAAAGACGGCTTGTCATAGGACCTACGCCTCCTCCACCTTCAATTTTTTCTTTGTTTCCATACTTTGCCTTTACATCTAGAACTGACGACAGCCGTCCTCCAAATTCTACAGGTATTCCTGCTTTATATAAATCTACCCGCTCGATCATGTCCGAATTAAAGGCAGAAAACAAACCGAAGAGATGTGCGGGATTATAGATGGTAGCGTTGTTAAACAGCACCAGATTCTGGTCTGCGGCACCTCCCCGGACGTTGAACCCTACACTGGCTTCTCCTACTGTCTTTACCCCTGGAAGGGTAAGAATTGACTTCAACACATCCACTTCCCCCAAAACTGCCGGGATTTTTCGCATTGACTTCACCGTAATGCTTTGCAACCCCATTTCGGGACGCTCGATATTAGCAGATTTCTCAGACGTCACCGTTACCTCCATCAGGGAAATGATGTTGTCATCCATGTAGACATCAAGGGTTCCGTCTCCCAGGAGATTGACTTGCCGCTGTTCTTGGTAGGCACCGAAGTTTTGAACGATAAGGGTGTGCCTGCCTTTGGGCAACCTAATACTGTAATTACCTTCCTCGTCAGTAATCGATCGGGCTTCACCTCCTGACGCGTAAAGAACCGCGCCTAGGATGGGGTTTCCGGTTCCTTCGCTACTTACTTTACCACGCAGCAATACCTCAGTGGGAGAGACACTCTGCTGCGGAGAACCAATCGTCCAAAGTTTGTTTTTAGCAAATGTCCTGTCTTCAGCCTGATGAAGGCTATCCGCTGCCGAAGTTTGGCCCCCAACGAGTACCCGCTCAAAAAATGTTTTCGGAAAGAGCGTACGGATTGGTTTTCCTCTTGTTATGAATACGTTTTTATCCTTATCGATGCTAAAACGAAGGTCTGTACCGGTAAAGACGATATCCAACACTTCCGATAAATTGCTGTCAGCAATGCTTAGATTGACACGAATACTGTCTACCTCTGACGACTTGAAATAGAGGGTGTAATCATAGCGTTGGTTGATTTGCCTTGCAAACTGCTCAAACGAAAGATCTGAAAAAATCCCGCTAATTTTTTCCTCCGGGCTGTCTTGCCCAAACGCATGGAATCCAAAAACCATTGCCATTGCAATAAAGAGGACCTTACTCTTGTACATTACCGGATTCCAGTGCTTTAATAACCATTATTTTTAGGTAAGTCTCTTTATCTTTCTTGAAGGTCAGTGCCTGCGCTCGTATTTCGGGCTTAATTGCCTTTTTCGAGATTTGAAGCAGCTTAAACGTATCCTTACGGTTTCGAACGGAATAGTAGGCATTGTCCATGTAGATATAATATTTCTTGTTCTCTAAAAAACTGTTAAAAGGGGACATGGGAGAGCGGTCCTTTACGATCTCCTTGTAATGCTTGCAATAAAGTGAAATTCTGCCGTTAACTACCTCCCTGTAAAATCCGTTTCCGTGATGAAAGGAAGCAAGTTCTTCCGGTATCTTCACAAAGGTGCTACTGTCTCCGAGAATAAACGCCTCGATCTTGTTCGGATCAATGATAGACTTTTGATTCTTAATCGGTGTCATTGTGATGACTTGGTCTTTGACAATATCGTATTGTAGCGGAGTATCTATAAAGCTAAAGCCGCCTAAGGTGATTTTTCCCATGCCGAAAAGCTCATGGTGGTAGAATGGGTGGCCGTCCACATGACGATTTTCTTGAACATACTGTGTCCCCACATGGATCTCCGGAAAATAGGGGAGGATCTCCTTGTAGGAATTTACAATACTCGTTTTTTCAGCCAACACCTGACAAATAGCGGCTTTTGGCGCAGCGAGAGCGATATAGAAACTGGCAACTAAAAGGAGATTGCCCGGGATAAAACCATGCGGAATATTCATTTGAAGGTAGCGGCTATTTCCCAAAAAATGGGAACGCAATAAACGTATTTTTTTGAGTATATTTTTACGTGAAAAAAAATAAATCTCATCCTTTTAAATTTCTAATTAGCTGACTAATGAAAGACTAAGATGAAAGCAATAGTTAAAATAGCTAAAATTGAAATGGAAGTCTCTCTCATGGTTTTTTCATACCCGTTACTCATTTTTGTTGAATCGGGGAAAATTTCGGGATTGAAGTTTGGAGGAGAACCACTCATTAGCTTTTTTTATCGGGCCATTTGATGCGTTTTGGTTTTGGTTGCGCAATAGTAGCCCTATAAACCCTGCCATTTCTTGCCGTTGCTCATCTGTAAGCCATTGAACAGGTTGCAAGGAATCGATCTCTTGCTGTAGGTTGTTACTTTCCACAGCCAAAAGAACGCTGTCTTTTTCCAGTAACAGGATGTTTTCAGTGGTATTTTTAGCAAGTAATTCTTCAGAAAAAATGTCGGCCAGTGTATACGGGACTTTACTCCAAGGACTTTGCTTATTCGCTTTTTTGTACATGATGTACATACTTCCCATATCGCGTCGAAGTACACGAGCCGTATCCATCTGTACGATGTTGAGCTGTTCGTAACCTTTAGCCGCAATTTCTTTCCATTTCTCCGGCGTATAAGTAAAAGGAAACAGACATCCCAACAGGATGTTATCACCTGCTTTATCTAAACTACGGTACCCAAAAATACTTTCTTTTTCCGTCTTTTGAAGTAAACGTGCGTTAAGAGAATCAACCGTTGCCATGTCAATGGAATCATTCGAATAGGCAATTTTTCGCCACTCACCGACCTGAATAGAGGGATGAAGCAAAAGCCGAACACTTTGGTTGAATTGATGCATAAGGGAAAGCGAATCGCTAGCGGCCCATAGTACAAGGAGCGAATCTTCCGGTGAAGCGTCTGTTTTGAGCCAGTTTCTGACGCTTTTCAAGGTATCTATTTCTACCGTTTGGACCAATGAATCCACTCCCATTTCAAAAATTCTGGTTGAAAAGTAATTGAACGGAAGGTCGTCCGATTCAAAGGGGTATTGTCGAACCTGTTGGCTCATCTGGATTAGCGTCTGCCATTTCTGCTGGGCGAGCTGCTGATTATTGTAGCGGTTTTCTTTGCTGTGGTATAAGGAATCTATTGTTCGTCTTTCTTCATCTACCCATTCCTCAAAAAGCACCGCTTCCTCATAGTTAATAAATTGGTCTTTCACAATCTGCTGTGTCACTTGAATGATTTGGTCATGGTGAAAAAAGACACTTTTTATTTCCTTTCCTGTAATAAGTGAAAAAAGATTTTTGAGGACTTCCCCGCCAAAACGCTCTGCCTGATTTAAAATATCCGCACGCACGGCACTGACTTCAAGCTTTTGTACGGCGAATTCCTTTACCTTTTTTGCGTCTTTAAAGTTGACCTTACCGGAGTGGGTGAGGATATCGAAGCCGGGTATTCCTTTTTCCGGGATAAACCAAGGGTTGATGTCCGTGTTTAGAATTTTTGGCGCTAAGCCGAAAAAGTGCAGCTCCGCCGACTGTTCATTAATATAAAACATGTTGGGGCTTAGTTCACTGAGATCGAATCCTGCCTTTACGCTGCCCCTACCTATCATCGCGAGTTTTTTTCCTGCCTCTTGTCGAGGAGCATCCGCTTGCATATGCTGAACAAGTATGCTGAAAAACTCATCACTATTCCAGATTGGATCTATTTTATCCGGGTATAGCCGGAATAATAACTCCTTTGTCTGGTTAGTTCTTAGGTTGTTGCCAATTTTTGGCGTTTGGTTGATGCTTTTTTCATACAAATACGTCAATACCTCCGCATGGAGTGGAAGTAGTTCAAATGCTTCCCAATCCTCTCGGTAGATTAATTTGTCGAGGATATTGTTCCCGGATACAGGGTCGAGGATAAGCCTGTTCCGGTCCCGCCGTCTTAGTGGAGGGTCGTCCGGAGAAATCGATTTTAGTTTGTCGGCAGAAGACAACGAATCAAAATCATGCAGTCGGATAAGCATTTCTTTCAACTCCAAGTAAGCTTCATTGGCCTGTTGAGCAACTTCGGGGTTAGCCATTGAACTGGTAGCCGCCTCTTGAATCGACGTGATGACTTCGCCATAGTACTCCGCGGTTATCAACTCTCCCATGGCGATAACTTCTGCCACCATGTTGGCAGTTGGCTGTAGGGTGGGTTTGCCTCCAAAAATGTTGAGTGGATTCCACCAATAAAACAGCAGAATTGCAGCGGCAACCAATACGATGTCAAAAATTAACCGAGTACTTTTTAATAGCTGGCGAATCATGGCTTTTGAATAGCGTCTGGTTCTTCTTGGACGATGACCTGCGGAATTAGAAGTTCATTACTTTTGAATGTAATGTAGATTTCTTCAAATCCCAAGGATTTCAACAGGGTGTACATCAATTTGCGGGTGTTCTCCTGCCCGCTTTTGACCAAACCCATGTAGGGAAGGCTTTCTCTTATATCAAGTTCTGCTTGCCGAAAAAAAGCCTCTTGATCTTCAAGGCTTATGGTATTTAGAAATTTTTTTGGTTGGGAAATCAGTGAATCCTCCACGAAGCTGGAGGGTGGATAGGAAAAGTTTACCACCTCGATAGGAGGAAGTGTCAACGTAATCGTCGTTCCTTCCATTTTGATATCATCTGCAGTGAGATTGTTTAAGTTGATGCCGGTTTTGATCTTTGCCTGGGAGTAGGCCAAAAAGGAAGATTCATTAATGGGTACAAAGAACACCTTACGGGTTTTTTTACCGAAAACCACTTTGTCTACTACTACCTCGGAGGATACCAAATCACTGGCCTGTTGAATTTTGCCAACAATAAGTGCCCTATCGTCTTTCTCACAGCCTGTAATGGCTATAAGAAGCGACAGCGATGCGCAAATAAGTAGGCTGGGCCTTAAAGCTTTCATAGTCCTTCGGCTTTGAATTTTTCGTAGGCAGCTTTCATTTTTACATCGTACTTGTTTACCTTATACTCACTGCCGTTGTATCCAAACGCAAATCGTTCCCAATCATAATTTCCATTGGTATTTTCTGAGACGAAGTCTATCAATGGTGTTCCGCGCACTTTCTTTGTTTTAATGAATTCCAGAAAATCGAGAAAATGATAATATTCGGATTCGTGCTGCCTAGCCTCAAACTCTTCGTGATCCTTATACCCCCGTCCCTTTATAAAGTGGGTTATATTCTCTCCAAGGATCTGAAACAACCCCCAGGAGGCAGAATAAACGGCTGCTTTTGGATGTAGTTTCTTCGCTTTCTCGAGGCGATCATATTCCCTTGTTCCACCTTTATAATGGGCGCGGGTCCATTTTTCATACAAAATGTCTTCATTCCCTTTTACCGAGAGTTTGGGGTCCATTTTCTCTTTTTCCAGCCATTGCCAGAACTTGTGGCCCTCAAATAGAATTTTCGCTCTGCCGTCTTTCAGGTGTCCTCTTCCTGCCGATTCTACGCTTACAATAGCTTTCACCACCGGTAGGGAAAGATCGATTTTATCTTTGTCTTTCAATTCCGCCAACGCCTGTCTTATGTCCATATCACTTAGAACCTTCGCAAATGCATTGTCTTTAAGCTGCACAAATTCTTCCCCCGGAGCCTCAATCATTGGCTTATTTAGAGAGGTGGAAAGTGCCATCCGAACATTGGTGATGGTGGGGACTGCGTCAGCGGGTCGATTTTCCAACTCAAATTCACGGTCGTCGGCAAGAAAAACATCGTCGTCTTCATCAATACTGTCTCCTTTAATACGCGGCAAGGCGGGTGCGGAAGCCGAAGTGCCTAGGGTTGCTTTTCCCTCTGAGGTCTGCTGCGGGGAATTGGGGTCAGACCATCGCTTACTGATGTATTTTAAGGATCTGTCTCCGAAGTAGAAGGCGATCATCATTAAAAAGGCGGTCTCAAAAAACTCGAATTGTTGGCGTAAGAGAGCTATATCTACACCGGAATAGGCTGTTCCAAAGCTTGTTATCAAGAGCGACATTCCGCCCATGAGTAGTGTGAATGCGATCATGCCACGAACAGTCCCGGGAGGAAGTCCGAACGTCTGACTTCTAAAAGGATTATATTGTGGCACATCCAACTCCCCTTCCTGCATGGATAACCCCTCCTTTTGGCGTTCTTTTGCTTCGTAGATTCTATTCCAATCTTCGTCGGTAAGGCCATAATTGATATTATAAAAATAAACCGACCACATAAAGTAAACTAGAAATACCGCAATCCATATTACCGCCGTAGCCAATCCCACTGCTTGGAAGAGGTTTCCATGTTCTACATACACGAAGAAAGACCCAAATATCCCGAATAAGGTAAGTAGGCTGGTCAATATCACCGTTCCTCTGAAAAAGAAAGTGTGGTAGGGGTTGTTGTTTTTGTTTTGATCCTTTGCTTTTGGATTCATTTGCCTAGCTGTAATGCCATACAGAAAAGCAATAGAAATCAATAATATGATGGCGATTTCGAAACTCGTGTTTGCAGCTTCCATACCGTTTACCACTCCTATCAAAATTACGACCGTAATAATAACAACCGCGCTGAGTTGTAATATCAGGTAGGCTTTATTTTTAAATAAAGGTGATTTATTTTCCGTCTCTTCCGGAAGAGCTTTTGGGCTTTTTGGTGCTTTATCTTCGGAATTCGTTTCACTAGTAGTGCTCATAGTGCAAAAGTTTGGGTTGTAAAGGGATGGCTAATTCATGAATTGGTTTCCGCTTCGGTCTCTGCCGGCATTAGGTGCGTACGTTGAATCCAATCCTCGTCAAGAAGCTGGATGGATAGTTTCCGGCCGCTGCTAAGGAGGGGATGGATCGTCTTGTAAAACCTTTCAAATGCTTTTCGGGAGTGGGTGATCATCTTTTGCGTATCCGCCGCATTGACGCCGTCAGCTATGAGGATACATCCCATCGTATCGGCATGGGAGTTTCCAATATGGAGGTAAACCAAGCTGAAGTTGGGAATATTTTTGATTTCCACGTGGAAGTCAAACCATGGGAAGCGGTTGCGGTAGGTTTGGGTAAGACCGGTTACGTTTCTGTTCAACTCCAGTGGATAAACTCCCTCAGGAATTCGTGTATTTCCCCTGATTTTTTCGTCTTGATGCGTGTCTTCAAGGGTGTAGGCGAAGAACTTACCTTGCAAAAAAAGGAGGCCGAGAGTGGTTTGACCGTCGTCAATATAGCGTAATACGGTAAGGTAATGCTGATTCAGCGGCTTGCCTTTAGGAAGGTCGCTCTTCATGCGTTCTTCAATTTCCCGAATTTTATCCTCCAGCCGGTAAGCAGTGGCGGGAGGAACGGTAGGTGGCGTAGGGTGAAGTGGTCCTGCCGCTGGAGGCACTTCGTCGTCGTTCTTCTTTGAAAATAATTCCTTTAAGCCCTCAGCTCCTTTTTGAAAAAGCAGCAAAATGTACCCGATAAAACCTATCAGCCAAAGCCAGATCTTATCCAAAACTTCGGGTTTATTGATAAATAAGATGACAAATACAACGAGTAGGACAATGCCTAAAATCACCAAATACCGCTTCATGAGGCTTTCGTCAGGGTAAAGAAAGAATGATGTGCTGTAACGATAGACTACGCCCATAACGTATGGGCAATATTTATTAATTCAAAGATAATTATTAGATTTTTAAATACAAATAGATGTATGTTTTTTTTTACAAAAAGAAGGTTTTGTCTACTAAAAAACGGAGACCTTGGTACACGTAGCTTTTTTAGATTAAAATTAAATAGTGCAAAAAAGCGTGATGTAATTTGACAACATATCTTAAATTTTATACCTTG
>WGNT01000071.1 GCA_016124425.1 Cytophagales bacterium | reverse complement strand
TTTTGAGTACGCCTAATGTAAATTAAAACGACTCTAACAGCTTAGAAAAATGAACTATATAAACCTTTCCAACATTGCACCAGCAATCATCGTAGCCTTCACCGCAATCGTGGCTCCTTCCTGCTCATGTGAGAATCTGGGGAACATAGACACGATGCAACGGAATTATGACAACGATCCGACACGAACTGCGGAGGACATTTTTCTTTCCGATTCAATAATGATAATTCCTGATACTGCTGATTCACGGCAGCCTAGCACGGAAGACGCAATAAAAATCGCCATAACAGATTTTGACGACCAGGATTGGGAACTGCTAAAGCAATCGCTGACCCTAGAGGAAGCTTCAGTTGCGGACGACTCTTTGCGAGATATAGGTGCAGATGTGGTATACGGACCTTGGGAAACAACGGAAAACAACCGGTATCAGCTTGCTTACTACTATGCTGGAGAAGGGGATTTATGGCTTCGCTTGCGTGTAGAGGAAAATAATAGCGCCGGGGTTGAGGAAGATATTAGGTACCTGACCCAGCAGGAGGCCGAGAACCGGCGAATGTCTGCTGCATGGGTAGAAATGGTAACAACCGCCCGTCAACTCGAAGATAGCCTGAATAATAGAAATCGACAAAACATTGATAACCAATTAAAGCGCAACCAACCCCAATAACTAGCGGGTAGTGAAGCGTCTTAGGTTGTTATTTACGAATATCATTCAGGTGGTGTTGAACAAAAAAACATAAGCCATCATGACCTGTGCTGAAATGTCTCATTTCACTACATCGTGAGAACATGCATTTCTACTTCACTTCAACATACTCCTCACCTGTCGTCTTCACCTTTTTTGTCTCTTTCCACACGAAAGGAGAGCTTACAGTTTACGCCATAAGAGGTGATTTTTCCATCTTTGACATGTACTTTTATATTTTCCACATTGATGGAATCAATATGCTTCATTGTTTTAGAAGCTTCTTCCACTACATTGTTTAGCGCGTCTTCAATTCCATTTTCAGATGTTCCGATAAGTTCTACTACTTTAACAATCGCCATGTTTTTTATGATTTGGTTGAACAATGATTTTTCCCTTTGTGCTAAACCAAAAACAGGCCATCTGTATACTAAACTGGTTTACGCAGTACAATCCCCCACAAGAAACGGTACATAAAAAAAGGGGCTCCTTTTGATGGAATGAAACTTCCCCAACCTGTAACGCTTCACACCCGGTAATGAATCCTAAAAGTAAGACTTATATTACTCCCCCGATTCAAGTCTTGGGTCAACCTCGGGGGAGTAATGCAAAAACATAGCACGGGATTGAATGGGTATTACTAATGTTGGATTTGCGGGGAATCGGCGTAGTAGTTTATCAGCTGCTGTGCACGATGAGCGGCCGTATGTTCTTGTAGAATCCGCCTCCGGGCAGCATTACCAACACGTTGCAATTCTTCAGCCGATACAGAATTAAGTAAATGAATCACTTCATCTGTGGAATTACAAACGAAGATTTCCTTGTTGATTTCAAAAAAATCTGATAGCCCTTCCCATTCATCAGAGAAAATAGGGATCCCGCAAGCGGCTGCTTCAAATAAGCGAATACTTGGGGAATGTCCTAGTTTCCGCATTGCTTCTCTTGTCACATTGACGGTTGCAACCTGACTATTGTAGAACCAAACATGTCTGTTTGGTGGGAGGTGTTCGATTGTCTGTACGTTTTCTGACCATAGGTTCCTATCTGGAAACCCTGGTCCTGCTACTACAAAAGACTTATTATCGATTCGACTGGCCACGTCAAGAAGCAACATGTTCAAGTTGCTCTGCCGATCCTCTGAGTACGTACCTAAATAACCAAGCAGCCATTCCTTCGGCAGGTTTAGCGGACGATAATCAGCTGGATTCACCGCGCAATATAGCGGAAGCGCCCTCTTGGCTTTGTATGTTTCTTCAAGAATTTCAAGCGCCCGCCCCCCGGAAAAAGAAAGGTAAAAATCAAATGCGGGAATTTGATCCGGCCTCAGGTATTCATATTCTGATTTTGCGAGCTTGTCCAAGGTGACGGGGGTATCGATATCGTAGAAGGCCAAGCTGTTCTGCGCAGTAGCCAACGCCCAGTCAATTACCTCCGTTCCTTGAGAGACATAAGAGCCCACTACCAGCAGGTCGCAGTTTTTTATTAACTGCCGGTAATTGGCATCAAGCTCATCAATGGAAGAATAAAAGCAGAGTGAGTATGATAGGCCTTCAGAAATGTCCCTTGCATTGGCATAATACGGCTTATCATGTTCCAAAAAATGGACCTCATGCCCCAAATTATATAATTCTTCGAGTAAGGCCCTGTAGGTCGTCGCATGTCCATTACCCCAGGAGGAGCTGATCGTAAGTCCGATAAAAACTATCTTCATGTGTCTATGGTTGTTTTTTAGCTGTATAGTAGCATCTATTTCCTATTGTTTTTATATGGCCAGCACTGGTCGCAAGATAATCCCAGTCCGAACCGATCTCGTCATGTGTCATGTCACACCGGTTTATTCTTGTCAAAAATATGCAATAGCTCCTCCGCCCTGTGGTGATAAGCATGGCATTCTTTCGCTTTGGCATACGCTGCATTTCCGATCTCTTGGGCACGTTTTCGATCTAGCCCTCGTAGCATCTGTATAAGCTGCTCCGTATTGGCTACTACCAGAATCTCTACCTCTGGCTCAAAGAAGAAGGAAACGCCCATCCAAGCATCTGTGATAATACATGCGCCGGCCCCTGCGGCTTCAAATACCCGTGTGGCGGGTGAATAGCCGTACTCCGCCATACTGTCTCTGCTGATGTTTAAAATTGCCAATGGAGAGCAATTAAAGGCATTATGTTCATTGGAGGATACATGACCAATGTAGGTAACATTCGATGGCATCTCTTTGTCATCCCATCCACTGCCGCCTAGGAGAAAGGTCCGATCGGGAAGTGCCCTAGCTACTTTGAAAAAAAACGCTTCTACGCGATGTTCCCTATCCGGTAGCCGATTGCCCAAAAAAGCCAAATCCACCTCAAACTTCGGTTGCGGATCAACAGGATAATGGGTTTCCGGGCTAAAGGCATTGTAAATGGGTGTAACCCGTTTTGCCCCGAACCTGCCGTACAAATCCTGAACCCGTCTGCCCCCTCCGTAGGTAAGCACATGGTCAAACTGTGGTACCAAGTCAATAAAATAATCTTCGGCATCCTGAATGAGTCGCTCTAATGTCGCGGGGGCATCCACATCCCAGAAAAAGACTTGCTGGCCTTTTTTTCTTTTCGAAAGGATAAAGGCTTCTATCTCCCTATCAAACATCCCCACACCGGATGCTTTTATAATAATGGCAGCGTCAAGGGCATCCTCAAGGCAGCTTTGTAAGGCTTTTTCTTCAGGTTCGTAAACAACAATCTTAGCGTAGTGCGGATCGTCAATATCGCGGTTCTCTTGCCTTTTTAATATATCCGGTTCATAAAATGTAATGGAATATCCTTCATCATGGAGTACCTTTAAGATGCCACGGTAGTACGTTGCGGCGCCATTCCAGTAGGTACTTACGAGGCTGCTTCCGAAGAATGCTATCGTTGCGTTAGACTTCATTCGTTTTTATCTCAATTTTCAAACTGATCTATTTATTTTCATTTTCTGACTTATAGGCATCTGAAATCTCCCTGCCTGCGCCATATGTCGACCTTACTTCTTCGTAGACGGCAATCAGTTCCTCCGCGCGGTGGAAGCACGTATGTTTAGCTAAAATCGTCTGCCGGCCATGCTGAATAAGCTGCTCTGCAAGTCCCTTTTCATTCAAGACGTCATCCAGCAACTGGGTCATTTCATCGCCGGAATTCGCTACAAGATAATCTTTACCCGGAGTAAATAGATTTTCAGAATCATCCCATGGCGCGCAAAGCAGGGGTATACCTGACGCCAATGCTTCAAATGGCCTTATCGTCGGAATGCCTGGTAAATATTGTGTATAGAATCTTCTTGGCACATGAATCGTCGCACGGTAGCGCGCAAATGTTTCGCTAACTTTGCTTGTGGATAAGTATCCCCCGTAAGAAATTCCTGCATCTTTTAGTAGCTTTTTGGCCTTATCGGGGTAGCGTACCCCGTAAAATGTGGCTTTGAGCTTAAGCTTCCGGATAGGTGCTATCAAATATTCTTCTAACTCCTCAGTCCGCTCGTCGTCTCCCCAGTTACCAATCCACACTACGTCGCCGGTTTTTTCTCTATTCAAAATCGGGAAGTAATGAGATGTATCTGCCGCTTCATGCCAAGTCCAGCTAGTGTGATGCCAGTTGTTTTTCAAATAAACCTGCCTTAAGGACTCCCCGAAAGCTAGGACGCCATCGTATTGCGAGAGCTTGAATTGTGCCATAGAAGCTGGGTCAGATACCGCGCGGTGATGGGTATCGTGAAATAAAAGTACATAGCGATATTTTTGCTTTTGTTCGCCCAGCCATTCGGCCAAACTCGGGTCAGTCCACTCATGAACCATTACCAAATCTGCGTCCTTTAGGTATTGGTCGAGCTCCTCAAAATTGCTTCCATAGAAGTTCGTTCTAAGATTGGGAAAACTGTTTCGAAAATCACGAACTGCGGCAGTCCCGTTGTCCTTCATAAGATTTGTCAAGCTCCAATTTCCCTCTTGTTCCAGAACAGATACATCATGCCCTACCATTTGTAGGGCATGATAAATGCCACGGAGAAAATGTGCGTTGCCATGATTCCAATCAGAAAGTAAGGAATGGTAAAACAGTAAAATTTTCATTAACAATTATTTAGTGTGCCGTCCGTTAATTTTACAGAGGCGGTTAAAACTGATTCATATACTTTTTTATAGCACTTACCCATATTCTCGACGGAGAAATCCTGGGACCGTGTAAAGGCTCGATTTCCATACATTGTTCGCATTTCCGCATTTCCAGTTAATGAGTTGCAGGCAGCTACCAATGCATCCTTGTCGTCTGGATCCACATAAATCATGGCATCACCCCAGATTTCACGAAGCGTGTCAATCTCTCCGCCTATAAGCGGTGTGCCATAGCTAGCCGCTTCGAGAAAAGACAGACCGAAAGGTTCATATTTTACCGGCATGACGTACGCAGTTGCAATCCGCATCCAATTAGAAACCTGATCCCTGGTGAGCTCTCCTAGGAAAGTCACATTTTTGTACTCAGGGATCGATGGGTCTTTTTCTCCTGCAATAAATATTTCCGTATCTATATTTTTTGATGCAGCGGTAAGTAGCGCAATATTCTTTCCTTCATCCCAAAGTCTACCTGCCGAAAACAAGAGCTTTCTCCTAATGTTCTGAATCCTAGGTCTCAAAGGAATGCCATTTGGTACTACGATATGGTTAGGATGATCGCCGTAGAGCTGTTGGTACATATCCCTTATAGTCGAAGTAGGAGAAACGACTACATCCGCTACCCTAAACGCATTAGTGACCAGCTCCACGTAAAAATCATACTGCGAAGGAAGTGGAGTACGCTTGACGGCTTGCCACCAACTTGCCACACAGGAGTGGGCAACGAGTACTTTAGGGATATCCGCGTCGACGTCTACCTGCCCATAATTGTTGAAGTGAAGGATAGCTGGTTCGAATTCCTTTACCAACCCAGCAAACCACCTTCGTTCTTCGACAACGTCAGGCTCTGCATCGTCCATCCATTCCAGCTTGCCTTCGTAATACCGCACCACGACGCCTTTCTTTTCCAAACCATGTATGTCGGTACGTTGAATCCGGGTGAGAGAAGGGCCAATAACCGCTAAAATCACATCTATCCCCGCGTCGGACAGGTACGCTGAAAGCACGGTAGCATACGTCCATACCCCACCGACTGTATCTGTTGTCATGATTAGTCTCATACCGTTACCCTTGTAAATGTGTAGATTTCGTCTAAAATTTCCGCGGACTTGACCAAGCCATAGCTTTCTGAGTCAAAACCCCTCCCCTGCCGTATATTGTCTACCCATTTGCATAAGGTCCGACCTTCCCAATCATCTTGATCTGAAAACAGGGTTTCCGTTTTGTTTTGATCGTACTTTTCCGCCTTGAAGTCGTAGAAGGAACCATTGATGTTTTGAAATTCCAACCCACCTTTGGTGCCATTGATTTTCAAGAAGATTGCGGCATCCTTGCCCACCGCATGTTTCCAGCTACAGGCAAGCCGAATGCTTATATTGCTAGCCGTCATAAGTTGGGCTTCCGCAAAATCCTCAACAGTATCTTCATCCGTAGTCTGCCTTCCTTTCGAGAGAAGATTGGCGAATTTGACAGAGATCTCTCCGGTATCGAACAGGTAGGTCAACATGTCTACCAAATGTGACCCCAAGTCCATAAGACATCCTCCACCAGAGAGGTTTCGGTTATAATACCAAGGTTTATCTGGTCCGTAGGCATTATGAAATACCGCTTCGACGGCGTATATGTCGCCAATCTGCTTCCTGTCAAGCACCGATTTTATCTGTTGGATCCCTTCGGTAAGCCGATAGGAATAGTCTACTACAAGAGAAAGGTTTTTATCGGCCGCAAGCGCTACGAGCTTAGCGGTCTCATCTGCATTTCTAGCGAGTGGCTTTTGACAGAAGACTGAGAAGGCTTTACGAAGGGCGGCTTCGGTCTGCGGTGCGTGAAGAGCGCTTGGCGAAGCTATGACCACCCCATCAAGGGGATGGTTAAGTAGTTCTTCAAAACTGGCTACATTTTTGGCCTTTGGGAATGCAGATTTTGTGTGGGCCACTGCCTGTGGATCTGGATCGAAAAACACCAGATCCCCGTCCCATCCACTATGAACCAGCGGTTGTAACCTTTTCAGACCTATCCATCCTAATCCCGCAAAACCTATCCGCGGATGTGTCTTTTCCATCTTTTATGTTTTTTAGTTTTTTATTTAAGTCATGATTCTCCACGATGTATTCAATACCCTGGCCCGATTGCCGGGTAATTTTTTTGCGCAACGCATATTCCGCCCTTAACCATTGACTTCATCCCACAATTATGTGCTCTACCGTAATAAGTTCTTCGCGCTTTTTTGATTTAGGAAAAGAATACATAGGATTTGATCAAATCTTCCCCTCCTTCGGCCAGATGTCTTAGACCCTCGCCCAAATCGCTGAAAGGATAAGCGTGGCTCATGAGTTCTTTTGGCTGAAGCCTTCCGGTGAGAGTTGCTTCAACAGCAGCTTCGACACCCCATCTGTACCGATAGACATCCCTTTCGTGCGCATTGACTACATCGATTGCTTTCCAGTTCCACTTTTGGAGATCCACATGCCTCAATCCGTCTTGATGATATCCTGCTATCACTAGTTTTCCATAAGTAGCTAGTATATCGGTTGCCACATCTAGCGGTTGCTGATGCCCGGTACACTCTATGACCACATCACAATGATTCCCAGACGTCGCCTCTAGTATGCGCTGTACAGTTTCATGCCTCTCCCCCGCCTTTACGCTGTGCCGGGTAAATTTTTCGGCAAACTTCAAGGGCATTTCCCTTCTCGATAACGCTACTACAGTGACATCCATTGACGCCAACAGCTGAAGTAGACCAAGTCCAATAAAACCAAGTCCAAGAACAGCTACCGTCTGACCCGGATGAATTTTCGCCCTGTCCATAATTGTCATAAGACAGCCTAATGCCTCTCCCGGAAAAGGAATATCTTTAAGTTCCTTGGGAAGCCGGACAGCAGCGTCCTTCGCTACTGATACGTATTCAGCAAACGCATTTCCGGAGAGTAGTGCCACCCGATCTCCTATGTTAAAATCGGAAACGTTGCTTCCCTTATGTTCCACTACTCCCCATCCTTCATGCCCTGGTTGACCGGCAGGAAGTGGATAATCAAACCACTCCCTACCTTCCCATACTGGTATGTTAGATGCACAAAGACCGCATCCTTGCATCCTAACTAGGAGCTGATCGGGAGAAAGCGGGGCTACCGTTTCCAGTAGATACGAGATCTCTTGTGGACTACGGAGTAAGGCGGCTTTATAATTTCCGCTGAGCGTGGTGGCTTCGTGCTCATGCCGGGTTTTTGATTGGAATTCCATTATTATATTGTGAAGATGTTGATGATTTAGATGCATTTTTTTCCAGCCAAGAATAAAGCTTTCCCAATCCTTGCTCTTTGGGTACTTTAGGCGACCAGCCCAACATTTCCCACGCCTTGCGGGTGTCGGATACATAGTAGAGTTGATCACCTGTACGGGCAGGCCCAAACGCTACGTCGACTTCCTTGGTGGTTTTCTTTTCTATCCAATGTAGCAGCTCTAACAGGCTAATACTGTTTTCCAGCCCGCCCCCTATATTGAAGGCCTGTCCGTTGACGCTATCAATATGCTGCCAGGCCAAATAGAATGCATCTACCAAGTCCGCGACGTACAGGATATCCCTAACTTGACGTCCATCACCATAAATTTTGATCAAGTCACTTCTCATGGCCTGGATAAGGAAATGAGCGACCCATCCTTGGTCTTCGGTACCAAATTGATGGGGACCATAGATACAACTCATCCGGAAGACGACTGCTTTGATGCCAAAGGAGCGTGAATAGTCCAATACATATTGCTCGGCTGCACCTTTGCTATTTCCGTAAGGGCTATGGAAACTCAATGGCTGGCTCTCGGAGATTACCAAGTCTTCTCCCTGCCTAGTATTGGAAACGTATCGAAAACCGAGCGGATCAAACTCAAGTTCAGCCAAATCCCCATAAACCTTATTTGTGGATGTGAAGAACAGAGACGGACGGTGGGTAGAGCTTCGGATTGCTTCCAGTACATTGAAGGTTCCTTTCACATTGATTTCAAGGTCTTCAACAGGCTCTTCAAGACTGGTTGTGACGGCGACTTGAGCCGCCAAATGGAAGACTGAACTTACCCTGTCTACTGCTGATTTTAATTTGAAATAATTTCTTACGTCGGCGATTTCCACGCTGAGGTTACCTCCACCGTGTGCCGAAAGCAGCCATTGCAGGTTTTTTTCGACCCCGTTTCTCGATAAGTTGTCATATATAATAACTGCAAATCCTTTATTTAGAAAGTAATCGGCCAGATTTATCCCTACAAATCCCGCTCCTCCAGTAATAAGGACGGTTTTCTCCCTGTCGTTTTGGGCCGCCTTCTTTTTGTCAGCCGATTTCAGCCAGGGAAGATTGGCCATATTTTCCAATCCAACGTTGCATAGCAGTCTGTAGAGGAGTTTAGATCTGCCGCTCGCTGTCAACAAACCAAAATAATACTCCCGCTCATCAAGGTGAAAGCCATCTACCGTGGGAAGAGAGGGGTCCAGATCAAAAAGGGAATACCAATACACCCTATCCGCCTTGGATGCAATAACCTTCAAAAACTCCAATGTTTGCTGTTTTTCGTCATGCTGCCATGTGGAGTATCCCACTTCGCTAATCCAAATCTCTGCGGAAATCCCGTTATCATCCAAGACCGCCTGTATGCGGTTAATGTAATTGTCCCAGCCGTCGAAATTTGAATCAAAACTACCCGGGAACCCGTGTATACCTATGGCGTCCACGTTATCGAGTACTGATCGCTTGGCCATTGCCTGGAGCCAATTGCAGTCAATAGGGCTCATCCCGCCTAAGGCAACTTTCTTCCCCAGGTGCTTTGCCCAGTGCGAGGACAATATGATCATTTCAGAAAAAATACTCCAATCAGCGTCGAGCGTATAGTCATATTCGCTCAGGTTGTTGGGCTCATTCCATAATTCTACCCAATCAAAAAACTGCCCATACCTCCCAATAAAATGATCCAAAAAATCCGCATAGAGTTTAGGTCCTTTCGGGGGAGAAGATGTTTTGTGCTGAATTCCTATCGAAGGAGGCGTATACAAAAAGCAGGGAAGAACGTCAAATTGAGCTGCCAACTTCGGCATTAACCAATCGTACCATCTTTCCCCAGCCGGGGTATGATAGTCAGCCCAGGAAATACCTGTTCTAAGATGGCTTATTCCCAATTCGTTTAGTCTTTGCATAGTGGTCTCCACTTTGTTGTAATCACCAATATGGAACCACTGTAATATTCCCAATGTAGGCATGGAATCACCTTGCCCAAATTTTCCATGAGAGTTTATCATAAATGCTCAGTTAGTAGTTAGACGGTGAGTCCTCTGGTCTTTAACTCTTCGGCTGCCTGATCCACAAGATCAACGGCGAGCTGATTTTCCAACCAATCGACCAGTTCCCGCATACCATTTTCAATGGATACGGCCGGCTGGAATCCCAGCAGCGTTTTCGCCTTTGTGATATCAGCAAAACAGTGCCGAATATCCCCCACCCTGTATTCACCTGTAATTTCCGGAAGGATTTGGCTTTTGCCCATTGTCTCCGCGAGTAGCCGGGCAAGCGAGCGAACAGTATATGCTTTACCACTTCCTATATTAAACACCTCCCCGGAAGATGATTTGCTCTCCAAGGCGAGCCTACATGCCCGTGTGAGGTCAGAGACATGAATAAAATCTCTTTGTTGCTCCCCATCTTCGAATATTTTAGGTGGCCGGTCGTTAAGAAGCCGAGACGAAAAGATCGCCATAACGCCTGTATAAGGATTGGACAGCGCTTGCCTCGTTCCGTAAACGTTAAAAAACCGAAGTCCAACTGTCGGAATGTTGTATGCATTGCCTATCATTAAGCATAGACGTTCTTGATCATATTTCGTCAAAGCATACACGGAGGAAAGGCTGGGAGATTTAGTCTCCGGAGTCGGCAGGGGAGTCAATACTCCTCTTTCAGACATGGTCAATTCCCAGTCTTTCATTTTCAGCTGAGCGATCGGCCTTTCACTGCCTTGTACCAAGTTGCCTGATCTATCTTGGTACATTCCTTCACCGTATATGCTCATACTAGAAGCAACGATCAATTTGCGCACAGGATGCTGAATGATGCTCTCAAGTAAATTCGCTGTGCCACGTACATTGACGTCTGTATACTCCTCCAGCTGATACATGGATTGTCCTACCCCTACCAGGGATGCAAAATGAAAAACAGCATCCGCTTCTTTTACTAGCTTCGCGACTAGGAATTTGTCCCTTATGTCACCTCTAATCAGATCGACCTGCGAAGGCAGATAATCCGGACGTGTTGCGTCCTCACCGTGCACTTGTCTGCTCAAATTATCCAGAACGCGAATCCTGTACCCGTATTTTATTAGTTCGTCACAGAGATGGGAGCCAATGAAGCCGGCTCCACCCGTTATTAAAATATTAGTCATACCTGTAAAAATTTAGGAAGTAGAAGTACAAGACACGTTCCATAAAATAAACGCCACCCGAAATGAGTTCTGGGGCACCAAAGCAGGAAAACGGGATACTAAGGGAAATTGGTTACCCAAAATGTGTCCAAAAAGTTACTCTTTGATGAGCGGATAGGGGCGCTTTAATCGGAATCCCCGGACCCGATAACAAGCAAAAGTACGGCACCTACGAGCATACAACTTTGCTCCGCAAGCTGGCACAATTTAGGCTTTTGATCTTAATAACAGAAAAAATGCCTCACCTATGAATACAAAAGATAAAACCATTTTTTTTCATGTAGCACGCGGCCAAGGCCTCATCTATTTCTTTGGTGGCATGATAATCCTGTTCTTTCGATGTACAGAGCCAAGTAGGTTATCCCCATTCACCCCAAATTATAGCGTAGGTATTGTTGGTGGATTACTACTCGGAATTGGATATACACTTTATACTGCTAAAGGACGCTGGGATCAGCCCGCACCGATCTACTACTTGGGTTTTATAAGTTCTGCTACCTTGCTGATTAGTCAACTAGTCTCGCCAGCTACCTCCTTATTGCTGCATTGGGTTGATGTGCTACTCCAAACGCTTTTTACGTTGGTGTGGACCTACCTGCTTTATTGGAGGTGGATTGTGGGGGAATTTCAAAAATTATCCTCAAGGAGGAACAGAAAATAACGCTTTCGTAAATGTAAGTGATGAGAAAAGTTAAAGAAATACTTGTTGCACTACTTTTACCCAATTCATTCGTCAAGCTTATTTTTTTGGAAGACGGGGACCAAGATATTTGCGGCACAGTGCCAGCAACGCGCCAGCATACTCCAGCTGTACATCTAGCTGCTCGGTTTTTGAGGCTTTTAACAACTCAGTGAATACAGTTTGTCCATTCATGCTAAATGAGGCAATGGCGTACAACTCGAAGACACCCTTTTCAGGGATAGGGCTTGCAAAGCCAGTTACACTTAGTCCCAATTCGCTCTCAAATTTTTCACAAACACGAAGCGCCAGTTTTTCCGCGATTTCCATGGAAACCCCGCTACATTTTTCACAGTCCGCGGTCGGTATGGATAGCAGATTGGCTTTTTGAGCGCAACTGTACATGGTAATTCCTCCAGAGAAGAACATTCCTGCATTTTCGGCAGTACTTAACAGCAACTGCAACGCCCCGGAAGTGACACTTTCAGCGACAGCTATATGATGTTCATAAGCCAGACAATACTGTCGAATAGTTTCCAGGCTTTGTTCAACGCCTTCGTCGAAAATCAAGCTATTGTTAGTCATATTAGTGGAAAAATTGAAATACGCGGAGGGCAATAAAAATGCAATACATTAGGTATCCTTTTTTTGCTTTTTTTCCGAGTCATTCGCCTTCGGGTCAATAAATTCTTCCTGCGGTTCAGCGTCTGTCTTGTCCTCGGATTTCTTATCCTCTCCAAGTGGAGTCACGCTGAGTTTTTCTTTATTATCCTTATCTTTTCGGTCACTTTCGGAATTCGCCATGGTAGGTTGGATTAGGTATTGATGATATCTCCACCATTAGGGTGGAGAAATTGTCCTGACATATAACTGGACAAATCCGAGGCCAAAAAAAGAAAACAGGGGGCTACTTCTGAAGGCTCGCCAGCGCGACTCATGGGAACATTTTGACCAAATCCGGCAACGTCTTCCTCACCAAAGGTCGACGGAATTAAGGGTGTCCAGATAGGGCCTGGTGCCACACCATTAACTCTGATTCCTTTATGAATCAAGCTTGCCGACAAGGAGCGTGTAAAACTAACAATTGCCCCTTTGGTAGCTGAATAATCAATCAACATTCCGTTACCCTGATAAGCAGTTACAGAGGACGTGTTGATGATACAAGCTCCCTTTTCCATATACCGCAGAGCCTCTCTACTTAGGTAGAAATAGGGGTAAATATTTGTTTCAAATGTCTTATGAAGTTGCTCGTCAGAGATTTCTGTCAAACTATCCTGCGGAAACTGAACTGCCGCATTGTTAACCAAAATATCCAGACGTCCAAATTCCGTAATCGTTCTTTCAATTATTTCCTTGCAGTGGCCGCTGTTCGACACATCCCCATTTAACAGGATCGCACGTCTTCCCCTGTACTCAATTTCTTTCTTCGTCGTTTCAGCATCCTCGTCTTCGCCTAGATATGCGATGACGCAGTCAGCTCCTTCTTCCGCAAACAATATGGCCACTGCTCTTCCTATTCCGCTGTCTCCTCCTGTAATTACAGCAACTTTATCCAGCAAGAGTCCATTTCCCTGGTAGTTTTTTTTAATGAATTCGGGTGGCGGATCCATTTTGAATTCTCTTCCCGGTTGTCTGGACTGATACTGATTTGAATTTTCTTCGTTATACGACATATCTCTTTTGACGCTCAATCCATAAGTTCGATTACTGAACTAGCCCAGAATCCCCAAGCAACACATCCTTTGTATTGCCTTCTTGATTAATACAATTCATATACACCAAATACCTCTATAGATTCCAAGATATAGCAAATTTACATTCTACTTCTGGGACGTATTTACATAATTGTAAGATTAGGTTACAAAATTCGTGACAGTTATTTATAATTATTACAATGAAATGTGATTCATTCTTCTATATAAGCCACCTCAGAAAAACAAAATCTATTTCCTTTGCTTAATAAATCATTCTGTTTCATTCTATTGAAATTTTGTAACGCTTTGTTGAATTCATGTAACAGTTCAGGATAGGTATTGGCTAAATTTAGTGATGATTTTGATTTTAATTCTTTTACTATGACAGCTATGAAAAATATACTAATCGTCGACAATCATATTGCAACCTGTAATTTATTGTCAAAATTTTTGGTTAAAAACAATTACGAAGTAGAGACTTCCACGAGAGGACAAGCAGCCCTTGAAATTTTTAAAAAAAGAAATTATGATTTGATTTTAGCTGACTTTCATCTGCCTGACATGTGCGGCATGTACTTTTTTGACGAAATCAAGAAAGCGAATCCAAGTACTAGAATGATCCTAATGGGAAAGCAGGTGAATCTAAAAAATGCCGTTGAAATGGTAAGACGGGGAGCTGCAAACATTATCTCCAAACCATTGAATCCGGATGAGCTAATGGACGTATTAAAGGAGGCAGAAAGAACCTTCGAAACGGCCGAACGCACCAACGGCCGGGAAGCAAATACGCCACATCCTTTTCAAGCTGAGCAGACAGACTTAGTTATCGGGCAAAGTCCCCGGGCCACCGCAATGACAGAACAAGTCCTCCGTGTAGGGCCAACTAATTTCTCGGTGATCCTGCAAGGAGAAACCGGAACAGGAAAGGAATCGATTGCACGGCAAATCCATCTATGTAGTCCACGAAAAGGTATGCCGTTTGTAGCCGTGGATTGCGGTTGCCTTTCTAAAGAAATCGCGGGTAGCGAGCTTTTTGGACACGAAAAGGGATCCTTTACTGGTGCCGTTTCCCAAAAATCGGGATTTTTTGAACAGGCACATGGAGGAACGCTTTTTTTGGATGAAATCGCGAACTTACCCCTAGAAATCCAAATCGGTCTACTGCGGGTTCTTCAAGAAAAGGTAGTGAGACGCGTCGGCGGATCCAAAGAAATTCCAGTAGATGTGCGAATAATCGTTGCCACTAATGAAAATTTACTGGACAAATCCGGAACGTCCAACTTTCGGGAGGATCTTTATTTTAGGCTTTGCGAATATACGCTGGAGGTGCCCGCGTTGCGGGACCGAATGGAAGATCTCCCGATATTTGTGGATTTCTTTTTGAAACAAGCCTGTCAAGAATTAGGTAAGCCTATACCTCAGATAACTGATGAGGTAATGGATTACCTTCGTGCATACGACTGGCCTGGAAATATACGCGAGCTTAGAAACGTCGTGCGTCGTGCATCTCTTTTTGCCGATAACGAAAATAACATTCGGAAAAATGCCTTGCCATCCCGGATAAAAAATTATGGGGACACATTAAATCTTGCAACTAAGTCCATTGGTTACGGAATGGCAGAAACAGGGGCCCAAACCTACGATCTAAAATCCACCGCGCTTAAAGCGGAATATCAGCGGATCATTGAAGTGCTCGAAAAAGTACGCTTTAACAAAACAAAAGCAGCCGAGATATTGAATATCCATAGAAAAACCTTGTACGTAAAGTTGCGAAGATTAAATATTCCTTATTGAGTCAATAAAGGACACACACTCCTTTTTTTCATTCGCAAGTCCCTCCACTAATCCACAGGTGTGCCGGGTCAGCAGCAAGAAGGGGTTAGCTTATACCATGAGAATTCTAAGGTTGAAATCGTTTCTATAAATAGTTTATGTATAATGCAAAAAAAAGGAGAACATCAGTTCTCCTTTTTTTGTGGTTGCTGACCTATCAGCTGCTGAACTTGTCAGATCCTTCCGTTTTTACAATTTTGTTGTAAATACCTAAGAGAAGGAATGGTGCTGCCCATTGACCGACGAATAGCGCAGCATCGTTTTTGCTGGCCAATTTTAACATAAGCGATACGCTCATCGCGGACAATGAAGACCAGAGGAACACGTCCGATGGGATCTTAGCAGTCTGATCTTCAATTGTTTTTGCAACTTTACCTTCTTTTTTTTCCGTATCCATATTGTTTTTGATTATAGTAAATGATTGTTAGTTTTTTGAGGTGTACAAGAACACCTCGCTGATGATTAGCAACTAGCTACTCCTGAGCCGCATCATCGTTAACTTCTGATTCCGCGAGTTCGGTCAGAAGCTTATCCGCGTTCTTTTCTTCTTTGAGCGTATCCTCGAGCTTCCGGGCTACATCATTGTGACCCATTTTCTTTGCCAAGGCTACAAGAGAACCGTAGGAAGCAATTTCGTAATGTTCCACTTTTTGACACGCTATGATAATACCGGCATCCCTTACCATAGTATCTGATTTGGTATCATCCAGGATGTCATTGGCCTCCGAAAGGAGTCCCTCCATTGCGTCACATTTCACTGCCTGCGCCTTTTCATCAAGCATTTCGAATACCTCTTCCAATCTACTCACTTGGTTTTCGGTTTCTTCCACGTGATTTGTGAGCGCATCCGCCAATTCGGTCGATGTGGCTCCTTTGGCCATCTTTGGTAATGCCTTCACCAGGTGCTTCTCAGCCCAGTATATATCCTTCAGTTCATGAAGAAACAATTCGCGAAATTTTGAGTCCTTCATTTGCTCGGACTGGTTATTTTTTTGCTTCGTTGACATAGAAATTGATTTTTATTTGTTATAGATAATTATATTAATTTATAAAACTTATCCTATCAATAGCTTGCCAAAACTATTTTACAATACCAAAAATTTAAAAATTTATACTAATGACGTTTTGTTAATTCGTAAATGGATAAGTCCATCCCTCACTTATTCATCCCTCACTATCAATAAAACGATAACCATCTCGTAAAAGGGGCTTGAAAGGCCAATCGATTGGGGTATCGCGTTCACGACGAAACATAAAAATTTGTTCATGGGCCGAACTCAGAACTTAATTTCTAGTAGACCAAAAACTTCGGATAGAATCTTAGGAGTAAAAACGACGCTAGCATATCCACATCTTCCTACTTATCGTAGCAAAAAACGTCAGGAGGAATGGGCCTACTATATGGCTTCCCTGTCCGTATAAACCAGAAAATCATTGCGTAAACTAAAATCGTTTGTAGAATTTCTTCCCCACTCTGAGTACAGGCACCCGAAAATTTTTCCACTTTCATGAAAGCCGAAAGATCTTAAGTAACCGACGAAAAATCTATCCCTTTTAGGAACAAATTGACGATTGATGAACCTGAAGCTCCCAAATCATCGAAAAAACCAATTGATTATACGTCATCAATCTATGCAGCTACTTGCACGGAGTTATATTTACCTATTCTGTTATTTAATATAATAAATTAGTAATATTAAAATATTTTTAAATATTTCTTAAAATAAATATGAATTTATATCACTTTATAGACTGAATCCAGCAAGTTCCTGTCCGTTATTGTTCATTTTCTGGCACATTCCTCGCATGAGGTTCGCTTGAAGTGGTTCCGTTTTTTCGGGTCAAATGTCCACTAATCACGCTATCAGAGACAAATGAATTTAGTAATAGGCTATCAGGTTCATGTACTTATAAGAAAGATAATAGATAACGAGTTAGGGAAACTGAACGTTAAGTTCAAAATCCACAACTATTCCCAGATAGAAATTTTGGAAGAACTGCCCTGTACTGAATTGGAGACCCTTACCCTCCGGCTTGCGGAATATGGGATACAGATCAAAGAATCTCAGCGGGATCAGTTTATTCAAAAGGTAAAAAATACGGTAACTGAAATTATTTGTAACGAGGATTACTATTCCTTGAAACTGTCCAACGTTATATCGGAGAAACTAAACCTAAGCTATGGATACATTTCAAACGCTTTCTCGGAACAAACGTTGAGTACACTTGAAAACTATATCATTCTACAAAAAATAGAACGAGCGAAGACGCTCTTATTGTGCAATGAATATACGCTTTCTGAGATTGCGTTTATGTTGAACTATAGTAGTGTGGGGCATTTGTCAAGCCAGTTTAAAAAAATTACCGGAATTACGTCTACTCAGTTTATAAAAATTATAAAGCGAAGGAATTGTATGACTGAAGAACGTTCGTGAATGTAACATATTAGTCATCTTGTCATGGAAAAAATACATCTTGTTTTAGCGGAAGATGATGAGGATGATCGCTTATTCTTTAGCCAGGCAGTAGAGCAACTCGGGCTAAACATCGCGTTGACTTGCGTACAAAATGGTGTTGAACTGCTAGAATACTTGGAGAACCCCGAAAATAAAGTGCCTGATTTGGTGTTTCTGGATCTAAACATGCCATTAAAAGGCGGAATAGCCTGCCTTATCGATATACGAAAAAATACAGCCCTTAAAGACTTGTCCATTGCCATTTATTCTACGTCTAGTTCTGACCAAGATCTGGAAGATTGTCTTGTACATGGGGCAAACATCTACATCAATAAGCCAACAGATTTTGAAATACTCAAATCTCTATTATTAAAGGTGATTACAATCAACCACCAATATGACGGCCTGACGCTTAGTAAGGAAAATTTCCTATTAGTCGTGTGAGTGCCAGCCTAACCTTAACCGGCGTCTCCTGTGGCATATCATATTTGGTCCTATACGCCAGTTCCTACACCTTGCTCTCAACCACCACAAAAGACATTAAGCCTGCCTCTTCAAGCCATAGCATCAATTCCGTTTTCTCATGATCAGAAAGGTCTCTCGCCGCCTTTTTAAATTCTTTGGAAAGCAGGTGTTTATCAAAGCTGACTTTTTGCAATACCATTTTATAAAAATCTAAATATGTAGTCTTCATCGTGTCGGTTTGTTGAGGGTGTATATTGTAATGGAAAGGAATCGAGAGAATCCTGCAACTATAGTAAGTAGTAGGGGAAGGGAAGGTTAGGTTCTGTTCAATCTCATCGCTACCTTACCTTAGTTAGATCCAAACTGGTTTACCATACAGATTTCAGGTGCTGTAGGCGCATGGTCTGGATCAGCTGTCACTTCTAATAGCGGCGGGCTTTTATGCTCCAACGCTGTTATGAGTGAGGAACTCAGTGCTTAATTTTCCACAACTCAATCTTACTGCACGACAAGCTTCTGTGATTTTCGCAAAATCTATCGGCCGACAGACTGAATGAATTCGGGTTCTGGGACCTACTTCCTCATGGCAGAAGCTGGTGTGACTGTGGAGAGATGTAATCCTCCCCTGTGTTTTTCGAGTGTGCTATGCTCTTGCTGAATATCCCTTGGAATATTTAAGTGCGCTACTCCCGCACCATCTGTAGCGGCTTTGATCGCACGATCTACAACGGTGTCTACTTGTGAGGACCCGTTGATCTGATGGTTGTACAAAGACACATCTTCCATGAGTGAAATTACATTGATTTCTTGGGTGTAATCGGTTACCCCTAAGTGAGAAGACTGTCCACCTGTAATCGCGAGTACCGGCACGTGGTCCTTATTCGCGTCGTAAAGTTCATTTAATAGATGCATGGTACCAGGCCCCGATGTAGCTAGACAAACACCTAAGCGGCCTGTATACTTCGCGTACCCACAAGCCATAAAGGCTGCTGATTCTTCATGACGAACCGAGATCAGCTCTATTTTGTCCTCATGCTTCCGCACTGCCTCTATGATGGGATGTATAACATCTCCAATTATCCCAAAAACAAACTTTACGTTTGAGGAAATGAGCTTTTTTACCAGAATCTCGGCTACGGTGTCTTTCGGAGTGTTTTCGTTAAGATATCCATTACCTAAATGCTGAAAATACTTCACGGCTCCCTTTATCCCAACAGACGAGGTTCCTTCAAAACTTCGCACAAAGGGGTGGGGAAACCGTGTCCTTAAATGTCCGGCTAAATCGGTATTCAAAACCTTAGAATGGAAACGTTTCATCGTAATAATTAATTAAGATTATTTCATGCAATATCATTTAAAATGCACAATTTGGTTTACATAATTATATTTTTTCATTACATATTTTTAATTTTACCTTGGTAGCTAGTCAAAATAAGCAAGTGGACCCGAACGAAACCGTAATCTAAATCTCAAACCTAAGCCAGCTAATCGGCTAGTGGGCAGGCCTCTGAAAGAAGTTGACGAAGGAATACTTTCATACTAGGGAAAAAAAAGAACCTAAACTATCCTTTGTATGTATTAAAGCTATATTTTTGTAATTTAATGGCAAAAAATCATACATGACATCTTAAAATTTAATTTATTCATTTAAAATAAATAATTACAAAAAATCGCGTACATAAATGATGAGTTAGGTTGAGGCCGGTAATACACTAGTATTCGAATGGCTCTTCGCACTGGCCGAACATAAAGCATATTAGCAATAATTGAATTGATGAGATAGGAGAAAGACACAATGAACCATAGCAAATCTATTATTCTAATGCTTGCTGATGATGATGAGGACGATAAGTTCCTTTTTAAGCATGCCGTGGAGCGGCTAGACCTTTCTGTAATCCTGGAAACTACTGACAACGGGCTTGACTTGATCCAATATCTTACCTCTCCGACAAATCCTACCCCCCATATGGTGTTTATGGATATCAACATGCCAGTAATGAACGGGCTGGAGTGCTTGACGCTTATAAGGAAAATGCAGAAATTCAAAAAACTACCCATTGCCATTTATTCAACATCTTCCGAGCAGGAATATATCGCCGAAGCAATAAAACGTGGAGCAAATTCATATATTAAAAAACCCAATCATGTCTCTGCCCTAAAAGATATGCTGCACTGCTTTGTGACAGGCGGACGGCGGAATATGTTGAACGGTCATGACCCGAACCCCTTTTTCTTCAACTTTGACAATGGTTAAAAACCTTTGATTGAATAAGGAAATTAGGACGGTTTAGTAGCTTATTTAACCGACCTAATTTCCTGCCTAACAAAGGCTCAGCATACCCTAACCCTAACTCCTTGGATCTGGGCTAGGTTCATATTCGATCTGGGTCGATTTCCCGTTTGGCAGGTCGGCTTATTTCCTGTCCTTGGTCCGGCTTTTCAATTTCCGGTCCCTCATCCCGTTTTTCTATTTCGGGTCCCTCACCGGGGTTGTCTATTTCGGGTGCTTCATCAGGTCTCTCTATTTCCGGATTTTCAGTTCCAGGATCCCGTGGAAACTCTCTATTCTTGCCGCTATATTGAATTTCGTGTGGGATATCCACTTCAGATGGCCTTAGAGGTATGTCTTCTTCCATAGAGGGGTCCATTTGCTCCTCCCAGAGTTGTGGGTTATTGCTAACAGGTTCCATTTTCGTCTTGTTTATTTTCGTCTTGTTTATAATGTGTAAAAAATCAAATAACCGGCAAAACCCGGCATTGATTTTTTTTCAACCCATCAATCCCGGTACGGGATGAATTCGATTCTATACTGAGGATAATGTCAATAAGAGTACCGTTTTCAGCAGCGCTTTGATATATGAACGAAATTCAATAGTGTTGATCCTGAAGATTCCTTTTTAACTTCCTTAGGGACAAACTGCTCCAAGTGAACGCCAATAAATTCTTAGGGAAAACATCTATTGGCAAGGATTTCCCGAACAATAAAAAAAATTGTCACCTGTTACACTTCTTGGACAAACTGGCAATAATTTCCCCACAAGCAAAAATGAATCGTAATCAAAATTAAACCATTCATTTATAATAAATTACCGATAGTACCATCTATTTTTATATTCCTCGTGAAAACCCGGCTTAGCCAACCCGCCTTACGTTGTTAATCAGCATCCGGCTTTTTGGAATTGCTGGAAACCGTGTATTGTCGATGGTTAAATCCTGCTCTGTTCGTGCACGATAAATCCGTATCCGTTTCTCCAGAGCGATAGCAGGCTTCTCAACCCGCTGACATGTGTAATAGTAGGCATATTCTAAGCTGTTTAAGTTTGATACTATACATTTAAAGCGAGTAGCTTTAGGTAGATAGAGCTATCACCCTACCCATGTATACTGGTATCTATTATTCGAATCCAAGAACTGGCCAATGAAACCTTTGCCCACACCAAAGATCCTGCGAAAGGCAGCTCCGTAAAGAGCTCATCGTCAATATGCGGTGGAGAAGTACAACCAACCCAAATTTCCTTGGCCTTAAGCGTAGACCACGACGAAACTACGGGATCCTTTTCCGACATTTCAAGGAATTCCTTCAATGCCTCCTTTTCCCCATATTCCACTCTAAATACAGCCAAGGATCGGTCATCCAAAGCCGCCGATGGCGCAAGTGTTAGCCCCGGACCCATACGGGCAGAATTCATGATTTCTACCCACAGATACCTACCGGAAAGCACTTGACCATCGAGAATCAGATTTACGTGGAATGGTAGCCCCCTATTGATAAGCTGCTTTAGCTTTTTTGTTCCGCGCGCCATTTTGTTTTTTCCTTTGCTGAGCTTTTTACTTTCCGACTTGTTTCGAATGAGGTCTGAAAACACCCCCCAACCTACTGACTCCACAAAGTGGCGCTTTAAGTCCCCGCAGGAAAATTCACCAACAGATAGCTTCGTAATTTGCCCACTTTTCCAGCAGCTGATGATTCTTGCTATATCCCCCTCTAATTTCAAATTGGTGGCAAGGTTGTTTGCCGTACCACAGGGTAAAATACCGATCAGTATATCTATTTGTTTTTTAACGATTTTGCGAAAAAGTTTTTCTACCGTTCCGTCTCCGCCCGCGATGACCATCAGGTCACAGGGCTTTTTTATGCCCTTTTTATATCCTTTTTCTTTAGTGTTATAAGCAGCGACCTTTATTCCCAATTCTTCCAAAGATGTGACTGCTTTTTCCAAATCGAACGATCCGTTCCCTGCTTTTAAGTTATACATTAGCGTTACTTTCATCATTTTTATTTGAGCGCGGGCGCGTTAAGCTTCATTTTTGCTTTGTACAAGGATGAACCAAAATTGATCCAAATGAATATTTTGATTTCAAATGATGATGGGATTTACAGTCCCGGACTTTTGGCACTGGCAAAAGTGGCTTCTAAATTCGGAAGTGTGCGAATCGTTGCCCCTGATGTAGAACAATCTTCAATGGGCCATGCAATAACCTCTGCAAGGCCTTTAAACTATAAAAAGACGCCTATTGAAGATTTTGACGCCTTCCGAATAAACGGCACACCGGCAGATTGCGTCACCTTAGGGTGCTTTTTATGGAAAGAAACAGATGTGGTCCTTTCAGGAATCAACCTTGGCCCGAACCTGGGCAATGCCATCTGGCATTCCGGAACGCTGGCAGCTGCGAAACAGGGGACCTTATTAGGTAAAAAAGGCATAGCGTTTAGCACGCCGAGTGTTTCCGGAGAGTATAACTTTGATCGTATAGAACGCTTTGTTATAGAGGTACTTGAGCTGCTTCTAAAAGACAGCCGCCCGAATTTGATCAACGTGAATCTCCCCCCTGATCCACAGGGACTCAAGTGGACCAAGCAATCAGTTAGGCATTATGACGGGATGGTGAAGCCCGGAACTGATCCCATGGGAAGACAACACTATTGGTACACGGTCACGCCTATAGAGGATACAGATGAAGACTCTGATCGGTGGGCAATGGAACGTGGATATGTTTCGCTGACGCCACTACGAATAGACCTTACTGACGAAACAGCGCTAGCCCAGGCAAATCAGCATGCTGCCGGTATTTCAAGGGGTTGAGATCGCCATAAACCTTTTTGGATTGGTATCATATGGGCTCGCTCCGCATTCGACTGGGTTTACCATCCGGCACACGAAGGGAATGGGATCGGCTTTCGCTTCATCAGTTACATCTCCGCGAGCACACGGGTTACATCCGTAACAAGATGGGGAAATCGGGTAACGACCGACTATGGGCCCAGTGCTTCTTTCGCTGTCTGAAACAGCCTTTTTTAGGCAATTATTGGCCTTATTATCAATAAACGAATGCTATACGGAGGTCTCTTGCCCTGATGGAACGGTGTTAGTAGTAACAAAGATAGAAGGCAAGCAATTTGTATTTCCTACATGAACTAAACGATATACTATGAACACGAATAATAAAAAAGAAGGAAAAACTGCAAAAACCATTGAAAATCAAACAGCCAAAATACCCTCTGATGTATTCTTATGGTCTTCCATCGCGTCAATGGGTGCATCGCTAACACTGAAAATATTCCAGCAAAATAAACTGGCCCTATTTGTTGGACAATGGGCTGCTCCGTTTTTGGCTATTGGTATTTACAACAAGATTGTCAAGACGGAGGGTTCGGATTGATCTGGCGTTTTTTGGAGAAACGCCCTGCTTTCTGGGGGAAATACTATTTACCACCAAATGGATACTAGAACAATGAAAGATACTAGCGAAAAACATCCACAAAAGAAATATGATCAGCCTCCCTTTCCGGAACAGCAGCAGGAGGTACCAGGGACTGAAAAAAAATTGGACCCGAAGGCAGATCACGGAGAGGATTCTTACAAAGGGAGTGGCAAACTGAAAGGCAAGAAAGCCGTCATTACGGGAGGGGATTCTGGAATAGGGAGAGCAGTAGCTATTGCGTTCGCCCGAGAGGGAGCAGACGTGATGATATCCTATCTCAACGAAGACGAAGATGCCGATACCACGGTAAGGCATATTGAAGAAGCGGGAAGAAAGGCTGTGAAAATTAAGGGGGATATCAGCGAGGAACCTCACTGCTGGGAAATCATCGACAAGGCCGTTTCGGAATTTGGCCGGATTGATATATTGGTTAATAATGCCGCCTTTCAAATGGCACACTCCTCTCTGGAGGAGTTGAGCAGCGAGGAATGGGATTACACGTTTAGGACAAACATTTATGCGATGTTTTACCTGTGTAAGAAGGCTATTCCTCTTATGGCTCCTGGTAGTGCCATCATTAACACGACCTCTGTCAATGCCTATAACCCTAATTCATCCTTGATAGCCTACGCGGCGACAAAAGGAGCTATTCAGAATTTTACCGTATCACTCGGGGAAATGCTGGCCGATAAGGGTATACGGGTAAACTGCGTGGCTCCTGGACCGATATGGACACCATTGATCCCATCAACACTTCCTGAAGAAAAGGTAAAAGAATTCGGAAAAAATACCCCTATGAAACGCGTCGGACAGCCGGCAGAACTTGCCGCAGCCTATGTACTACTGGCCTGCGACGATTCGAGCTATATGACCGGATCGACAGTACAGATCACAGGCGGAAGAGCAACAATCTGATGTTGGAAAAAGGATATAACGAGGACTATCCAACTATACCGGAAAGGCTGTCTTTACTTAAGGACAGCTTTTCTATTATAACTACCGAATCAAGCAGCCTGTCGGGAGTTGTGTAAAATGTTTGTATTAACCTATCATGTAGGATACCTCTCACAACGAATAAAAGCCGCTGAACTAATGAAACTACTTCTTAAACTAAAACATTGGCAACTATTTTTACTAACAGTGGGGGTCTCTATGATTATCGCCATTTACCCGGCCATTTCCATGTTGGCTAACGAGGAGGACCGATTCGTATATAACGCTGTTGTGCGCTATATCACGATACTTCCCTTTTTAATCTACTTCTTATGGATCTGGTCTGTGGGGACCTTGTTGAATGAATACATAACAGACGAGCTAAAGATCTCCAGTACCAATTTCTTTATCAGTGTGGGTGTAGCATTCTTTATTTTGTTCTTTCTATTTGTATTTAATGTTTTAAACTGGGATGATATTCTTGGACATGCCGACAGCACGTTTTGGGCCTATCTGGGGTCGGTTATGGTGCTGTTCGTCGGTATCTTCGCCTGGCTTTTTTCACTGAATTTTGTGGCAAAAACACTGGTTCGGTCCGAACGTGAACTACACGTAAATCCAGCGGATTATTACGGAGAATATATTATGATACTGTTCTTCCCCATTGGCATATGGATTATCCAGCCGCGGATAAACCGCATCATGCACCGGGTAGAAAAAACCGAAAAATAAATCTAAATCTAACGATATGTGGAACACCGTTATGCTAATTGCGGGTATTGTTATGTTGACCATCGTGTCGTATGACTTCTTTTTTACTACGCTTTCGGGAACCGGTACTTCATTTATCACGAGAGGCGTTTCTTCCTTTGTACATAAGGCGTCATTGTATTCTATCCGGATTTTCAATCGAAAACTGATGCGTCATTTCGGTATGTTGATGAACCTATTAGTACTTTTTGTCTGGATATTCTTGTTTTGGATCGGTATATTTTTAGTCTTTTCGTATGATCCTACGTCCATTATCACCAAAGACAATCATGTCGCCACTGCGATGGAAAGGCTCTATTTCTCCGGCTTCGTATTTTCCACCTTGGGCATTGGCGATATAGGACCCAACAGTGATCTCTACCGAATACTGACCGGCATCTTTTCCTTCCTGGGTTTTTCCTTTTTTACCATGTCAATTACCTACCTCATTACCGTTTTCTCAGCACTTACCCATAAGCGCGCTCTTGCCCAATCCATTAGGAATTTCGGACGCACACCCTCAGAGGTATTGAACAACATGGTAGAATATGACCCGTCCTTTACCCTGCAGCACCTTTCACAATTCCAAAACATGCTGAACAGCCATATTGTAAACCATCAGGCTTATCCGGTTTTGAATTACTACAATAGTGAAAATGAAGCGAATTCGCTGAACCTCAATCTAGTCGTACTTGACGAGGCCATTACCATGTACCTTCATCAGCCTTCAGAGAAACCCTTTGCCTATGAGGTTCAACCACTACGAAACGCCCTTAGCAATTTTATTTCCCAGATTAGAGAGAAACATGAAAAGGAAGATTACGATGCTCCCAAGAATGACTGGGGCAAATTGGATAAGACACACTTTACGGCAGATGGCGCTAACCGCGACAATGAAACCCTAATCAAGCGTAGGAGAAAACTGAGTCGCGTGTTGATTAACGAGGGATTTACCTGGGATGACGTCTATCCTACCCGTAAGGAGCAACCCCAATGACGATTCATGTTACTTGATGGCGCCGGAAAAATTGTATAGGTACAGATTAGACTTGAAAAATCCGCCCCCTTGGCTTATGATTTGCAAGTAATCCAAGTGAGAAACCAATTTTAGACTTCGCAGAGGGTCGCATCGCACATCGTGATCGATTGCGCAGTCTCTTCAGAAAAGTAACTACTTATGATCAACAAGCCAGATTTCAGCAACCTTCGAGCACTTTACATCAACTGCACACTCGAAAAATCTCCCCGAGAAAGTCACACAGACAAATTAATTGACCTATCCGTAGGAATCATGAAACGGGAAAATGTAGACGTCGAAAAGATCAGGTTGATCGACCATGATGTCCCGCATGGTTCATACCCAGATATGACAGAATATGGTTATCAAACCGACGAATGGCCGGATCTTTTTCATCGGGTGATAGACGCGGATATTCTGATTATCGCAACACCCATATGGCTGGGAGAAAAGTCTTCTGTGGCAAAAAAACTCATCGAGCGGCTGGACGCCATGAGTAGTAAAACAAACGATAAAGGACAGTATATTTTTTACGGTAAGGTAGGCGGATGCCTGATTACAGGAAATGAGGACGGCGCAAAACATTGCGCGATGGGTATCTTGTACTCACTGCAACACATTGGCTACTCCATCCCTCCTCAGGCGGATGCGGCATGGATTGGAGAGGCAGGACCTGGTCCAAGTTACGGCGATACCTCATACAATGATAAAAAAATTGACCCTCCTATGGGGTTTGATTCAGACTTTACGAATAAAAACACTACGCTACTAACCTACAATGTCCTCCATCTCGCCAGCATATTGAAGGCTAATGTCGGATATCCGCGGTATGGAAGCTCTAGCAAAGACTGGAAGGCCGGCATCAAATGGGAGTTTCAGCCGCCCAAATAATCTGCACAAAATGCCCCCTTGGGGAACCATGTTCCCCTAAAATTGCCTTACCATATAGCATGTTCTTTAAGTGGGGTATCATTCGATATCCTGAAGGGAGACCTATACCCTAATGCTAGTCTTCCCGCTGGGCATTTGCGACTTCATTTGAAACTTATCTTTCTTTAACTACAGGTACTACATTTTAGAGATAGAAACCATAAAATGGGGCTTGTAATTCTTTATGGAAACCAAACAAAGGCCATGGAAACACTATTAGAAAACATCTATTTTGGAAACACCCTGCGTGCCTACCTCATTGCATTGGGAGGGATTTTGCTCGGGTTGTTACTTGTGAAAGTTTTTAAACGTGTTGTACTACAACGGCTCGAAAAGGTGTTCGCCAAGACGGAAACGAACATCGATGATTTTCTACTATCGAATTTCGGGCTTTTTGTCGTACCCATTGTTTATTTTAGCATCATCTACATGGGGCTAAAATCCCTTGTTTGGCCGGCGAATTTTCTTGCGGTTCTCGAAGTCGTTTACATTGTAATTGTCACCTATTACACCGTTCGCCTCATTTCCAATGTATTGCTAATGCTGCTCCGATCAAGTATCCGGAGGCAGGAAGGCGGAGAGGAAAAAGTAAAACAAATGGGCGGGCTAATCATGATTTTCAACGGGTTAATCTGGTCGCTCGGTATTATATTCTTAATCTCCAACTTAGGGTATGATGTCTCTGCCATCATCGCCGGTCTTGGTATTGGTGGTATAGCGATCGCTTTGGCGGCGCAGAATATTCTGGGTGACCTGTTCAATTATTTTGTCATCTTTTTTGACCGCCCATTTGAAATCGGAGATTTCTTGGTGGTTGGGGACAAAAACGGGATTGTGGAAAAAATCGGGATTAAGACCACGCGCATTAAGACACTTTCAGGTGAGCAACTTGTAGTAGCCAACAGCGATTTGACAAGTTCGAGAATCCACAATTTCAAAAAAATGCAACGCCGGCGAATCTTATTTACCGTTGGCGTTACCTACGAAACTCCCCCGGAGAAGTTAAGAATGATACCCGGGATTTTAAAGGAAATCGTAGAAACAGCATCCAACGTGGATTTCGACCGGGCTCATTTCAAGGGGTTTGGTGATTCCAGTCTGGATTTCGAAATCGTCTATCATATCAACAGTCCGGACTATAATGTCTACATGGATATTCAGCAGCAGTATAATTTTCTGATTTACGAGCGTTTTGGTGAAATGGGCATTTCCATAGCCTTCCCTACCCGTACACTGTATATACGAAACGAAAACGAAATGAAATTCAAGGTCGATGTTGATAAACAGGAAAAACTGGAAACCGTCGAGGAAAAATAGCTTAAGATTTTTCCTTCTCCGGATAGCCAGCCGATAGCTTGGCATCCGAGTAGGACAATCGGAGGAGACGTAGAAGGCCAACCTCCTAGCGGTGGACCTTCTACATGAGTTTCAAGCTGCTATATTCCGGTTCTTTTTACCTGCTTGCTGTATCACCCAATATGTGGGATTACCTCGTCTCCAAAGAATCGTAGAAACTGTTTTTGATTTCTGTTTACATTATGAATGGAGATTCTGGAAAAGCCCATAGCGATATAGGCTTTAATTTTTTCTATAAAAAAGGCGGCGTTTGTGCCGATATGGACATGGTCCGTCAGATCGCCAGGCGTAATGTGTTCCGCGGCCTGTTCAAACTGTATAGGGGTACGGAGCTGGGCAGACATGGCGCTACCGAAGACGTTTGTTTTCCATTGGTCAAACGCTCCGAGGGAGGCAACCTCCGGATCCGGGTCATAAGATACCTGCATCTTGAGCATCATCGGCTTCGGAACATCTCCTGCCTCCCGCCACGCCTTGCACACAGTCTCCAGTTTAGGCATCGGCTGCTGTACCGTCAAAAGCGCGTCCGTCCACGCATACAAGAACTTTGCGGTTTCCGCAGTAATTGCCGCCCCTGCTATTTCGGGCGGGTTTGGTGGCGTGGTATATAATGTCGCCTCCTGCACGTCAAAACAAGCGCCGGTGAAGTTCACTTCGCCTCCCTCCCACAATGCCCGCATCACCTGAATGGATTCCGTCAATGCTTGGTTACGTGTTGCTTTAGACGGCCATTGTTTACCTGTAATCCCTTCATTGAGGAGCTGACCGCTTCCCAGACACATCCAAAATCTACCGGGAAACATATCGAGTAAGGTCGCTGCAGATTGGGCTATAATGGTCGGATGGTAGCGCTGATAAGGGCAGTTTACCACGCCCATGGAAAAGGACGTTTTAGCCAAGGCAGCACCCAGCCAGGTCCATGCGTTTCCCGACTGCCCCTGTTCCGTACTCCACGGGTGGAAGTGATCGGAAGACAAGGCGAACTGAAATCCGGTAGCCTCCGCCATTTGAACCAATTCGAGCAACTCCCCGGGGGAAAATTGCTCATGGGAAATATGATAGCCTAGTTGAAACGCGTTCATAGTTTTAGGTTTTGAATGAAATTGCTAAAAACATCCTTCTTCCCCAATCTGGGGTCGATGCTGTGAAAATCTGCCACATCAAAATCACCTATGGGAGAAGGATAAAAGGATACGTGGCAAACACACTGACCTACCATGAATCCGAATTGCGTAGTTTGTCCACCAACTCGTTGAAATCGGGGGAATCCGTCGGTGTGTGAATCTTGAAAAAGCGTTTCCACCAATTCGTGTAGGTGGGCGTTTTTATCCCCTGCTTTATTCATTTTAGGCTCTCAAGAATACTGAAAAACAGGCAGCAATAATAAGCCCTTTACCTAAGCCCAATAAAACAATTACCGTTCCAACTAGAAAAAGCTATCTATTCAATTAATTTTGACAATCCCATTTTTTATAGCATAAATAGCCAAGCCTGTCCTTGTTTTTAAGTGCAGTTTATCGCAGAGTGCATTGCGGTATCCTTCCACCGTACGTGGGCTTACGCACATCTCGTCGGCAATCTCAATATAGGTTTTTTCCGAGCAGGCATGTTTCAAAAATTCCACTTCCCGGTCACTGAGTTTTACAAACATCCTGAGTTCGGAATCTTCTACGAGTGTATGCACAGAGAGCATGACCTTGCGGGTGAGGATTTCGTTGAAAAAATAGCCCATGGAAAGCACCTCGTCAAAAGCGCGCCGCAATTCGGCAGGTTCGGCATCTTTGAGCACGTATCCTCTTGCGCCGTGTTTGATCATCTTGATGATGGCGGTATCAGCATCCATGGTACTTAATGCCAGCACCTTTACGGATGGGTGATGGACACGCAGCCATTCTGCTGTGGCGTACCCGTCCATTTCGGGCATGGATATGTCGAGCAAGACGATATCGGGCAGCCGTTCGGCTTCCAGGCATTGGATAAATTCCCTTCCGTTGGCCGCCTCAAGTAGTACCCTGTATCCCGGAAAATAGGCAATAAGCGCGGATAATCCCTTACGAAACAGGGCGTGGTCATCCACAATGGCAATGGTTTTGGTATCAGACATACGGAATCGTTAATGTGATGGTGGTCCCCCGGCCTATGGTGCTGCGAATGTTGGCGTTGCCGCCAATGAGCGATGTCCGGTTAGTAATATTTTGCAATCCCAATCCGCCCCCTCCGACCTGTTCGACATCAAATCCAATCCCGTTGTCCCGTATCGTTAGCTGCAAGAGATCGGGGTTGTAGGCTAGATGGATGTGGATTTCATCCGCTTGGGCGTGTTTGAGGATATTTTGCAAGCTCTCCTGGATGATCCGAAAGACAATCACCTTGTACTGTTCGGGCAGGGGCTTTTCCTCACCTTGGAGGTGTAAGGTGCAGGACAGCGTCCCATTTCGGCCAATACGCTGCAACTCTTGGTCAATAGCCTGAGAGAAGGGAATGAGCTGTAGACGTTCGCTGCTGAGGCTTTTGGCGATATCCCTCAGGTCGGTCATGGCCTGACCGATGTTGGCCTTGATGTCATCGAGCAGCGTTGGGTCTGTTTGGGTATGCTGCTGGGCAATATTGAGTTGTACTTTGGCGAGGCTAAGCAACTGACCCACGTTATCGTGAATTTCCCTACTGATGGTGGTGAAGGTTTCTTCCTGCATCTCCAAGCGGGACTGAAGGAGCTGACGTTGATAGTTTTCGGCCATGGATCGCTTTTCCTCAATGTGCTGGAATTTTTTCTTTTGGTAATGGAGCAACGTAAACACGAAGGCACCGACCAATCCGAGAAATACGGCTACCTCTACAGCAATAAGGGTCAGGACTTCTTTGGATCGGTCAATTGACATAGAAAGGCATAGCTAAACATTAGGTACATCACGATATTGGAGATTTGTAAGGGAATTTTCAGCGTATTGGCCAGTTTTTGGTTGTATTGGGTCAAAAAATTAAACATCCCCATATAGGGCAGCCCACAGGAATAAAAGAAAATCAAGCCAACCGCTATCCAAAACCCACCGCTGTAGCGAAACCGTACCGGATCTTCCGAGGTAAATAGCTCAAAGCAATAGGTGACGGCCCACAGAACGGTAAAGGCACCGCCAAAGATGTATACATAGCTGTTCCATTCGTCTATTTTAAAGATAAAGAAGACGACGTAAAACCAAAACACCGGGAACAGGTAGAGGAAGCCATCAATAAGTCGTCGTACGGCTTTTGTCTGGACGATTTGCCTGAAGAAGTAGGCATACCCCATATACAACACCAACATAATAAAATTATATACTGGAAGATTGTTTCCCTTGGTCAAAAGGTCCTTAAGGAACAAAAGGCTCAGTTCCACGAGGCAGGTATATACTACCAATACGGCAACTACCCGTAGGTGAAACGGCCCGTTGCGTTTGATAGCAACGATACCGGCCACCCCGGATAGCAGCAGTGCGAAATTTGTGATGTGTAACAACTGCATACGTTATCGCTTTTTGCGTTGATTTATTAATCAGGAGATGTACCTAAATGATCAGGGATAGGGTGGGGTGGGGTTGAAGGTGTTATGAGCTATGGCAGCGAAGTTGTATCTCGGGTCTATCCGTTCCAGGTTTAAATCCTGACCGGCTTCGTCTGTATATACAAATTGAACCGTTAGGCGTTGACTCAATATATATTCCCCACTTTGGACCGGCTCATCGGTATAGGAATTGATATATACCTTGACACCCGATGCGCCATGTTTGGCTGACATATCCATTTGATAGTCGATCTCATCTTTTATTTCCTTAATGCGCACTTCGTCAATAAATAACGACCTAGTTTCTTCGTTAGCATCTAGACTATTTCTATCATGAGCAGATAGTGAACTATACAGTGCTCCACTTTTTTCTTTGTAATTTTCCACTAGCTGGTTAAACACCAATTTTGTCAAGGGCACACAAGAACAACTACCCGGGCGGAGTTTATAATATTCCTCAAATTCATTGTCCATAATGGCATCATTCTTTTTAATCGTAGGAACATAAATCAGCACCAGTTTGCCCTTATCGCACGTATCACAACCCTCCGGAATTAAGTCCATGCAAGAACCAAAATATATTCGGATACCATTATAAGATTTATCTTGTAGTACTCGCCCAAACAAACCACTGATGATCATTGGATTCGAGTAATAGAAGTATTCCCGCTCCGTATGTCCGGGATTATAAGAATTGACTACAGCGTCTAGCAAGGGCCGTTTATGCTCTAAATACCATTTAGTTCGGGCTTTGCTTTTTTCCCATGGTATGTGGGTATTGACTGGTGGCTTTGGCTTTTTTTGTGACATGACTTTTTTCTTTTAAGTGGTTAATGGATAGGGGTTAAATATTTTGTCCAAGATACGGAAATAGTATTTGGATTTCCAAAAGGCGCGAATAACCAAAATTTTATATAAGTGTAGTCGAAAAGCGAAAAAATACGATTTTTAGGGCGTTTTAGGCCATTTTCCTAGAATCCAAGTAATTGCTGATTTTTTAAAATCCCGTATTTCCACCGTGCTTGGGAGAGGGATTTTACGGGGCTAGATGGCGTGATTTTGCGGTTGAAACCCATAGCCGCCCGGACCTACCTTTGCTTTCAGAGATTGAACCAACGGGATCTCAGTTAGACCGGAAACAATTCTGGCGAAAGGCCGAGAACTAAGCGGTAACCATTTGCTGACAAACTACATTACAGATATCGAGAAGTTGCCTTTTTCCTGGTAGAGAAAAGCATGGGAACAGGGACAAATGGACAATGTTACCGAGATCTGTCCAGATGTCAGGACAGGTGAGTTGTGGGAAGTTTAATTGTCGTTCAAAAGAGCTTTAAACCAAATAATCGTTAAACTAAAAATAATATGAGAAATCAAATCTTAATTTCTTTACTGATTCTACTTTCAGTAAATGTATTTAGCCAGGAACAAGGCAACATTACAGGTAAATTCTACATCACAAGCATCGAAATAGTAGTCAACGAATTTGACTTACTAAAAAATGCTATAACTAAGAATACGTATATTGCAAAAAAGGGCACAAAGTTTACGGCTCATGAGATTAAGGACAATTACCTACTTGTTAAATTTTGGGATTACGTTGGAGAGAGCCAATCACAACCAAAGAAATTTAGTGATGAAGATTACAAATACATATCAGCAGAAACTAACAATAAATACTTTCTAATCGATTTAGCTGATTTCAACAACAAAACTAGTGAATACTATGGCAGGGACCGTTCCTTTGTATGGGGATTTTCACTACTGCCAATCAAACTGCGTTTTGGAGGTGCAGATAGAACATTCAATTATGAGACAAGTTTTTCGTTAGGTACTAATGCGGGATACGAATACCAAATCAAATCTCGGACTAAACAATCTATCGGAATTTTAGCTGGCATTGGCATATCGACCGTCGGAATAACACCTGAAACCGTAAATAATTACCTTGATAAGGCAACCACCGTTGGAGCATTAACCCCATCGCTGGGACTAGTATACTCCTATGAAAATTTCCAAATCGCGATTTTTTCAGGATATGATATTATCCCGGGTGAACTTGGGAAAAATTGGCAATACAGAAAAACACCTTGGTTAGGGCTTGGCCTAGGATTTACAATTTTCCAAAAAAACAAAACCGCTAATACATCCGACCAAACACAGAAAGCCAACTAAAAAAACCCAAAGGACTGATTAAACTATCTTTCATGGTTTTTTCCAAGTGGCAATTGATCGCAACCTGACATGTGAAGTCCTAATAGACGTATTGGTGCACCGATTTGTGGATTTTTACAGCATACGGTTGCTATGGCAGTGGAGATCGGCAAGAACAGAATCTAGCATCTCTCCCGCTCGCGTCTAGGGTAACCTTGTGGAAATTTAACTAATTCCGAACATTTTTTGCCCAATTTATAGCTTTCAAGGGCTTTCTGTTTATTTTTAGGGAATCAACCTAATAAAGCTATCGGTTACTATGGACTACATTTTTCCTTTCTCCAACATTCAAGATTTAGGCCCTCTTTTCTCCCTTTCTGTCCGATGCGGTCAAGATCCTGTGGAGTGGGGTGTATTTCATAAATCGGAGGATACACTGAGGGAAAAACCCGCGAACCGCAGCAGGTTCTAGAAAAAATAAAAAGAATAAAAACCGCACCAATCCAACAGCATGTTGCAATAGATTGCAAAAAAACCGCACCAATAAACGAGTTACCTGTCATTCTAAAAAAGAACCCCGAATGAAAAATTATTACGATATTCTGGAAATTCCATCATCATCCTCACTTTTGGATATTAAAAAAGCATTCAGAAAACAAGCGGTAAAATATCATCCAGATAAACATTTTGGAGATGACTATTTCACTAATAAGTTTATTGAAATAAAAGAAGCTTATGATACACTTTCCGACCAAAATAAAAAATCTGAGTATGACTTAAAATACAAAACTTTTTTCTCAAATACTCAAGAAACTATTAAAAGTGATAATTTCAAAAAACAAAAAGAAAAGGAAAAAGAAGAGCAATTTTTTTATGACCCATACAAGCCGTTTTATTCTAATCAAGATAGAGTTTCTAATGAAACTCCGCAGTTTAATCCTAAAATAAATCATTGGGGCGAAGTTGTTCCAAATGATATGGAGTTTTTCATTCTGCCCAAAAAAATTGGAAAAATAGTTTCAGGATTTTCAACACTCAAAACATCAATGAACCCTCCATCAGGTTTTTTCGGATCACTCTTTGGTAGTTTCAAACACTCTTGTTCATTCATGGGTGTTAATGGTTTTGCATTATATAAAATATCAGGGAATAGAAAGACTGTTACGGAATCAATTGAGATTAATTTCAATGAAGTGACAGACTTATTGAGTGTTAGTCAAAGAAGAAGTTACAATCATAACTATCAAGACACTGCATATGGTTTTGAATGGAGCTACAAAAATAAAATTATAAAAGATTTTAATGGCACCTACTACGATAAGAATGATAATCCCAATAGAAAAGAAGCCCATGAATATTGGGCTAACAAATGGGCTGAAAGATATTGGACTATATACCTGTTGGATAAAATGGAATCTGAGTTAGACCAAAATGGGTATATAGAATTCAGAATTATAGAAGGTCAAGGATATAAACCATATATTAAACTAGGGATTGGGAAAATTACTTTTCTTACAAAGAAAGGTGAGGTAATATATAATTTTAATGAAATAAAAAATCTATATACAAAAGGAACAAGTTTATATATTGAACATATTAATTACGAGAAGAAATTTTTATTCTTTGAAAGTGGCGATAAAAATGGTATTGATTTAATGCATTTATCAAATAGACAATTTTTCTTAAGAGCATTAGAACTATTGTTAGGGTATAAAATTAACTAAAGCTATTGCTGATTTGAAATTAGAATGAATTAACCCACGAAAAAATGATTCAAAGACAAGACTATATTTTAAAAATCTCGGATACTTTAGCTTTACTTGAAACAAGTTTTAGAAACCGAATCATTTTGAATTTATATGATAGCAACATTTTTTCTGAAGATTTTTTTGAAGGGTTTCTGAATATTGTATATGATTTAGAATTAAAGAACATAAATAATAAAAAAAGGAATGCTGTAAGTGTTGATTTAATAGATGAAAAGAAACGGATTGCATTTCAAATTACTTCAACTAATACGAAACAAAAAATTCAAGAAACAATAGATAGCTTTATAAAATACAAGTTAAACTTAGAGTTTGATTCCCTAAAAATCCTTTTACTTAAACCAAAGAAGTCTAAGTATTCTGAATTCATAAACGGGAGTCATATAAAATTCAATAATTCAAATATTGTCGACTTTAAAGATTTAATTACAGAAATAAAACAATTTGATTCAACCAAACTTCAAAAAATTTGCAATTATCTTTCTAGTGAAGTAAAATACTACAACGAATTAAACAGTTTAAACTCACAAACTGACAGTAAAGCACTTCAAAATTACAGAAGTCTCATAAAAAGAAAAGCATTGTTAGATTCATTTTATCTTGAAGGAAGTATGGTTGACTTTGAAAAGGCATTGATCGAAATTAACCAAGCTTTTTCAACAGGACTTATTAAACAAGGTATTGAAGTAAAACCCATCCATTTGTTTGTTGAAAAGAGAGTAAAGGATGAATTAGAAAATATTCAATACAAATTTATGCAGTTACATAGGCTTTATAAAATGTATGTAAAAACTGGGGAAATAGACCCTGATAACAACATGTTTTTCCCTAAAAATGAAAAGGAAACAATTTCATTATTTGATAATTTTAGAAGCGATATAATCAAAGATTTCAATAAAATAATAATTGATTTTAACTTGAATGAAATTAAGATTTAGGATATGAATCCAGACCAGTTAAAACAAAAACGACAGGTAACATTGTATAAGCATAATGCGGGCTGTGTTCGTGAAATTGACATTTTTTATCCTAATTACCTTTATGGAAGGCCTACAGTGAATCGCTACTAAGTCCCGCACTATGCTTATACTTGACCGTTAGCAACAAGCCTAAAAAAAAACGACACAGCGGACAATTTGCTACTTAAAGACAAAAAAAGATAAACGAAATAATGAACAGCCCATGCACAAAACTGCACATTTGCAAGCCCCGACACACAAGCCGATGCTTCAGCTTGCAAAAGAGCAGTTTTCTTGCCGACGCACCCACGGATAATTGTATCTTTGGGTTTTTTAATTAAAAGACTGGATATTAAGATATGCCAACATTAAACTGGATAGGAAAGGATAAAGTAGTAAACCATCATCAAGAGGTACCTTATAAGGTTTTAGAACTAAAATATAGTTTTACAGCCGAAAATGGAGAACAAAACCAAGAGGTTAAAAGTGATAACAAGATTATTCACGGAGACAACCTTGAAGCATTAAAATCCTTACTACCTGAATATGAAGGAAAAATTAAATGTATCTATATTGACCCACCTTACAACACAGGAAATGAAAATTGGGTTTATAATGACAGCGTAAACGACCCAAGAATTTTAAAGTGGTTAGGACAAGTTGTTGGTAAGGAGGACGAGGATTTTAGCCGAAATGACAAATGGCTCTGTATGATGTATCCACGTCTTAAATTATTGCATAAATTACTTCACGAAGACGGAATAATTATTATTCATATTGACGAAAACGCTTACACGTTACTTCACTTGTTGTTAATTGAAATATTCGGCAGAACTAATGAGTTAGGCACAATTGTTTGGGATAAAAAGAATCCTAAAGGCGATGCTAAAAAAGTATCGTATCAACACGAAAGTATTATTCTGTTTGCAAAAAATCACTTGAATGTTAAAGACCAACTTGTCCGTAGAAAGAAAAATGCGGTTTCTATTCTGAAAAAAGCTGAACAGCTTTTTTCAAAAATTGGAAAGACAGTATTTCCCGAAGACTTGGCAGAAGTAGTAAAAAAATACAAACTTTCAAAAACCATACTTGACGACAATAAAATTACCATTGATTTAGATTGGGTTAATACTGAATTTAAACAATGGATGAGAAAGCAAGATTTCTCTGGCGGTGAAACAGCTTATAATGCCATTGATGAGAAAGGTGATGTTTTTCAATCTGTTTCAATGGCTTGGCCAAATAAACAAAAAGCACCTGACGAATATTTCATCCCATTAATTCACCCGATTACAAATAAACCTTGCCCAATTCCTGAACGTGGCTGGAGATTTCCGCCAAAATCAATGGAAGACCTTTTAAAAAACAATGAGATTATTTTTGGCAAGGACGAGAAAACACAACCAAGAAGAAAATACATTTTGAAAAACAATATGTATGAAAACATTAGCTCTGTTATTCGTTTTGGTGGTAGTGATGATAAATTTCAAAAGGAAATTGGAATTAAACTCGAAAATCCAAAACCGTATGTTTTTGCAAACGAAATACTCGGTTATTTCTCAAAAGAAAATGATATAATTCTTGATAGTTTTGCAGGAAGTGGAACAACGGCTCACGCCGTTTTAAATCTTAACAAAGAAGATTCGCAAAACAGAAAATTTATCCTTATAGAAATGATGGATTACGCTGAAACTACAACAGCAGAAAGAGTTAAGCGAATAATTCAGGGATTTGGCAAAACAGAAGGAACGGGCGGAAACTTTAATTTTTACACTTTAGGTTCGCCAATTTTTAAGGAAGATTATAATTTAAACGAGGATGTAGGTGAGAATAAAATCAGAGAATACATTTATTACACTGAAACCAAACAACACCTTGAAAGAGAGCAAAAAGAAGAACACAAATATTTGCTTGATACATACAACGACACAGGTTACTATTTTTATTACGAGAAAGACCGATTAACAACTTTGAGCTTAGAAACTTTGAATATTGTAACCGAAAGAGCAGAGCAATATTTGATTTATGCCGACCATTGTTTGCTCGACAAAGATTATATGTTGGCAAAAAACATCATTTTCAAGAAAATACCACGTGACATAAAGAGATTCTAATATGGAGCTAAAATCATATCAACAAGAGGTAATTAACGATTTATCTGGTTTTATTGAACAACTCGAAAAATCAGAGCAACTAAACGTTGCTTTTTCAAGATTTTGGGAAAGCAAAGGAATCTCATTGCAAACATTGGAAGACAATTATTTAAAACCTTACGATAATTCAATAAAAGGAGTGCCAAGAGTAACAGTAAAAGTTCCCACCGCAGGCGGTAAAACTTTTATTGCTTGCAATGCAATGAAACCAATATTTGAAAGTTTTCCACCAGATAAACCAAAGGTTGCTGTTTGGTTTGTTCCTTCTGATACTATTTTAAAACAAACTTTTAAAAACCTGAATGACCCAAGCCACCCATATCGCCAAAAAATAGATAGTCATTTTGGAAGTGCAGTAAAAGTTTTAGACAAAGAATCTTTATTATTTGGGCAAGGTTTTAATCCTGTTGAAGTTAAGGAACAATTAAGTATTTTGGTTTTAAGTGTTCAGTCATTTGTTGAAACGGTGCGAAAGGGATTGCCAAGAGCTTACCGAGAAAATGAAAATCTTGCTGAATTTCCAAAGACATTTAAGAATCTAGATAAATTACTTCCCAATGTTGATGAAACAGCATTGATACAGGTTTTAGCACAATTAAACCCAGTTGTAATAATTGACGAAAGCCACAATTTCGAAGCAGACTTGCGAATTGATATGCTTAACAATATCAATCCAAGTTTTATTTTCGATTTGACAGCTACGCCAAGAAATAAAAGCAATATAATCAGTTTTGTTGACGCTATAAAGCTGAAAAAGAACAACATGGTTAAATTGCCGGTAATTGTATATAATCACCAAGACACAAACGAGGTTATTACAAGTGCAATTCAACTTCAAAAAACCTTAGAATCTAAAGCTAAAACCGAAGAAGAAAACGGAGGTAAATACATACGTCCAATTGTGCTATTTCAGGCACAACCGAAAACAGACGATGACAATGTTACATTCGAAAAGATAAAAGCTCAATTAATAGAAATTGGTATTCCCGAAAACCAAATTAAAATCAAAACAGCTGAAAAGGACGAAATCAAGAATATTGATTTGATGAGCAGAGATTGTGAAGTCCGTTTTATTATTACTGTAAACGCACTAAAAGAAGGTTGGGATTGTCCATTTGCTTACATTTTGGCATCATTAGCAAATAAATCCTCTTCCGTTGATGTAGAACAGATTTTAGGTCGTGTTCTTCGTTTACCATACGTTACAAAGCACATTCAGGAATTATTAAACTTTTCGTATGTATTTACTTCTTCAAGTAACTTTTTAAATACGCTTGATAAAATAAAAGTAGGCTTAAACAAAGAAGGTTTTAGCTCAAAAGATTTTAGGGTAAAAGAAAGTCAAATAGAAACCGAACAGCCATCGGCTGTTCAAGGTTCATTTGAAACATTGTTTACGCAGATTCAACAAACTGACACTGTTACTGACAATTCTACAAATTATTCTGAGCCTGAAATAAATGTTGAAAGTGTGAAGGTTTTATCAGAATCAGAAAAGACACAACAAAAACTGACCGATATTATTGACCTTGCACAAAACACAAACAAAGAATTTGAGAACACAATAAAAGAACTTGAAAAAGAGGATAATTTAATACCAACCGAATTAATGGACAAAGTGAAAACATATCCAATTAAAGAGGTCTTCAAAGATGAAGTTAAGAACATTAAACTTCCTGCATTTTACAAAAAAGTAAGCCAAAATTCATTTTTTGAAACAGGTGGAACTTTCGTTCCTCTTACCAAAAATTTATTGCTCGATGGCTTTGATTTAAGTAAAGAAGACACAAAAATAGACTTTACCAAAACATCGTCTGAAATGGCAAGTATTGATTTGGTGGAAGGTCGCAAAGATGAATATGTGCCTGAATACAGAAAAGTTTCAGACCAAGTAAAAGAGGCATTTGTACAATACATTTCAACATTATCCCCCGAAGGTAAAATAAATCAATTGGCAGGTCGCTTGGCTCAACAAGTAAAACGGAATGACGAAATACCTGAACCGAAAATTATTGAATATATCAAAAAAGCAATTGCCGATTTAAACAGCGAGAAAATTGCAGAAATATCGCACGACGAATATTTCTATTCAACTCTGATTAAAAATAAAATCAATTCACTAACTGACAAATACGCAGAAAAACAATTTATTACATTGCTTGACAAAGGTTCAGTAGTTTGTCAGGATTCATTTGAATTTCACAAAAAAATAAGTCCTAAAAACACAGTACAAGGAATTACAAAAAATCTTTACGTTGAAGAAGGTGAAATGAACGACTTTGAGAAAAAAGTTATTAATGAAGTCGCAAACCTTGATAGTGTTGTGTTTTGGCATAGGAATTTAGAACGTGGAAAAGGATTTCAATTAAATGGTTTTATCAATCATTATCCCGACTTCATAGTAAAAATGAAAAACGGAAAAATCATTTTAATTGAAACAAAAGGCGACCATTTAGACGGTTCGGATAGTTCGCAGAAAATTAGACTTGGTGAAAAGTGGGCAAGTAAAGCAGGTGATAATTACAGATACTTTATGGTTTTCAACAATGCTAAACTTGACGGAGCAAAATCACTTGGAGAATTGATTGAAATATTAAAGGATATGAAATAGCCCACGCTCGTAGTCAAGCACATTGGCTGGTCGCTCGAAAAAGCCGACGCACGACCAAAACCAGCCAAAGAGCTTGCCTACCCCAACGCACGGCAGACAGAAACGATGTAGCAAATTGATAGAAAAAATGACAGAAAACAAAAAAGGCCAGTTGCTAACAAGCGGTCATAAAACATTGGGGGGTTAAGTGGTTATTCGAGCGTTCTACCTCGCATCAAAGGTCGGTGTCGGGGGATAAGTTCGCAGCTCCGAAAACCCCAACGTTTCATACCGCCAACCGTTAGCGAACATATGATGAAACCCATCTACATATTTTTGATTCTGATTCTGGTTGCGAACCAATCAAATGCGACCTCTCAAATTCCAGATGTTCTATTTTTTGGAAAGGATACTCTATATTTTTATGATTCTCCGCTAGATAAGATTGAAGGAATAGGTGGTAAAATCTCGGGATTAAGGAAAGATGAATTTGTAGTTTCTTCTGATTGTTGGAAGGGCTTTCGGGCAGAATGGAGAATAATCGATGATTTTTTGTATTTGTCGAATGTACTTGATTGCCATTCAAAAAAACCATTAAATCCACTGTTAGAAGAAATATTAGAGACAAAATTTACCGATGGATTAATAAAAGCAGATTTTGTTGATGGAGATTTTTGGGCAGGTAAAAACCAGGTTTATGAACAGTCATTTTATACTCCAATTTATAAACAGGAAATAAAATTTGCCATTAATGAAGGAAGAATTGTCAATTCAACCAAAATTGAGTCTATTCAATGTGATTATTCAGAGAAGGAAGATTTAAAGGATTTCATCTTAAAGAATCTTAATCATAATGAAATGAAAGAAATGAAAGAGGAATCGATAAAAGTTTTAGTGAATATCAAATCAGATAGAACAGGGAAAATAAGGGAAGTGAAAATCGAAGACTCCACCCACTCCGAAACTAATGTGTTTTTTAAAGAAGCAGTTATGAAATTACCATGCCGTCCAGTTTATTTCAACAGAGGAAAGTATTGGTATAATGAAGAATCTATTTACCTGTCCTTTAAAACCAAGGAAATAAAAGAATACGTTCGCTAATCGAGTAGCCCGACCTGAGCTAAGTAGCTCAGGTTTAGGCTCTCACACCACCCGGCGTACGGGTCTTCCCGATGAATCGGGACAGGCTGTACCTCCCCTGCATCCCGGCCCTTCGCTAAAATGATCCATCGGGATCATTTCTTTACGCTCAGTCCCAGTTCATTGGATTGTAGGTTGTGATTTGAGGTAATAGGAAATCGAGCATTCCTAAAACGTCTTTCGGAGAACTTCGTATCAAAAATGCGAGATTCAATGCGACCGTAAAAAAACAATTATCAACGCATTAAAGCATTGATTCGTAACCCTTTCTTCTTAGGCGGGACAAGGTGATCGTAGTAATCAGAATCGGACTCTGGGCTACGGCCCAACCGCCTTTTCTGGTTGCTCCGCTCTGCCTGGCCCCTCGCTAAAAATATCCAAAGGGACATTTTCTTAACGCTCGGCCCTACGCATACGCATGATCTTGATCCACGCCCAGTCTGATCAGGTTTTTACGTTTCCGCTCAGGTCCTCCCCGCGTACCTGGCCCAAAGCTCCCGCTTTGTCCTCAGTCGTGAAAGATACAGTAACGAAGTCTGTTTATTCACTTTTGGTATTGTTTTTCAGCGGAGTTCATGAATTCGTTCCTCATTTCGCAGCCATTCGTCGATCTGTTTGAGTTTGGCATGAATACTTGCCAGACGGTAGTTGTTCACCCATCCCATCCAGACCTCCTTGAGTTTGCGAAGCCGTTCCTCGAAACTATACGGTTTGGTTTTCTTGGTAATCTGCTTGAGCTTTCGCTTGAGTGATTCCCAGCTGCTCTTTTTCACCACTAATGCCCCCCGCTGCCCGGCTCCTTCGCTAAAAATGTCCAAAAGGACATTTTCTTAACGCTCGGCCCTATATTTCAGGGCCTGTGTTACCGCCTTATGGATGTTCTTTTCGGGACGGAAGCCATAGCTGTATTCCTCGAACGTGAGTTCGTATTTGGTCATCAGCACTTGGCTTACCGCCTGTTGGAGCCACCTTTCCACTGCCGTGGGAACCCCTAACAATCTTGTCTTTCCGTTGCTCTTGGGGAGCTGCCCGCATCCCGGCCCGAAGCTCACGCTTCGTCCCCCCCTTGATAGGCTTGGGTCCCGGTAAACCGGGATGGTTCAGGATGGAGGTGGCAATACGGTCCCTGTTGCTTTCCAGATAGGAAAACAGTTCGGTGACCTGCATGCCGTCCACCCCTGCCGAACCCATGTTCCGCACTACCTGACGGTAGGCTTTGTAGAGGTTCTTACGGTTGAGTACTTTTTCTATCATACTTTATTAATCTGTTAACCCTCCCCACTGCCCGGCCCCTCGCTAAAATCTTCCACAGGAAGATTTCTTCACGCTCGGTCCTGCTTAAGATGGGGCTGCCCCGTTACGGCGCTCCCCATCGAATTTGGACGTAATCCAGCGTTCAGTCCTTCGCTGCCCTGTGAGACCTCTGTAGATCTTACAGCTCGTTACCGGCAACTACTACGACGTCGGACTTCGGCGTGAGCTCAGTCGAACGCTGACTTCTTGGCGCATAGAAACCTAATCTATTCCAAGACCTCCCCAGAGCCTGTCCCGATTTATATTTATCGGGATAAGGGCATATTCCCCACCGCACAACCCGGCTCTTCGCACTCCCGTACTCAGCCCTGATTCCCACGGCATCTACTAATTAGAGTTTATTGGCCAAGGGCATTGCAAAGATCCCGCTCTCGCGGGACAAGTCGTGCTTGCTCACCCACTCTAAATAGCCTCAGTATACCGTTTATTCGTTATTGTGTATGTCTTTAATTGCGCTCATGATACGCTTCGCTTGATTCTGTTCGTCAGTACCGGATTTTGTAGTCCCGCTTTCTTTCCACCCCGCAACCCGGCTCCTCGCAAAATTAGTCCTAACGGACTAATTCTTTACGTTCGGTCTTCTCACGGAAAACCAGCCCCGATAATCGGGGCAGGCATTGCGGCTTACTAACAGGCTTAACCAACTTGCCTGTAAGGGATGCCGACATTGGTCGGCACAGGCATTGCACCCTCTGGAATATTATGGTATCTTCGATACCAGATGCCCGTACTGGGCACACACATCACCTTGGATCCAGCGGGCGGTACCAAGTAATATGAAAATCAGCATCTAAAAGAAGTTAGGAGTAGATTGGAAGAGAACGTCTCCGAATGCCCGCCGTCTCCAAGCTGAATCCCGTTATGCCCTAAAAAGACGAAAATGACAGTAACCTATGACAAATATTATCAGAAAGAAAACTTATTCGGAGAACCAAATCCAGAATTGATTGAGTTTTTTGCTGAATATCCTAATAAAGGAAAATTGCTTGACTTAGGTTGTGGACAAGGAAGAGACGCCATTCCATTAGCTCGACTCGGCTATTCCGTGACAGGAATTGACAATTCAAAAGTTGGTATCGAGCAAATGAACCAAATAGGCCAAGTTGAAAATTTGAATTTGGTTGGACAAGTTGATGACATTTATACTTTTGACCGTTTTGACGAGTTTGATATAATTCTTTTGGACAGTATGTTTCATTTCGCCAAGAAAGAAAAGGAAAAAGAAATTGGACTGATTAAGAAAATTATCGGATTTAAGAAACGGAAGTTTAATAGTTTTTTGTATTCAAGATACGGGCGATAAGGTTCAAATTCTCAATAAGACAATCGACTTTGAAAAAAAACGAACAAGACTAACAGACAAATACTTTAAGTACGTTTTTGAAGACAAAGACAATGGGCAAAAATCTGAAACTGATTATAGAATGATAATCGTTGAAAAATGAAAGCATATAGGCATAACATTAAGTCCACTAGAGAAAAGCCCTTGCGAAGAAGCCCTGATTGATGCGATAATCTATCAGGGCTTTTGCTTGTCGCTGTCATCCCTACCGGAATCCCAATGCATAGAGACAGGCTGTACCAACCCCCGCAGCCTAGCCTCGCGATACACCTTGCTATCGGAGCTAAAATCTTACACCAGAAAATTTCCTAACGCTCAGTCCTCCGTATACGCATGGTCCAGTCCTATTCTGATCATTTACTCAAATGGTACTCGTGAAACTTTTAATCAGAATAACGTAGTTGAAATAAATTCTGAGACTCAAACGACTGAGAGAAAGCAATCTTCAGGAAAGGAGGATATAAATTTAAAAACGCCAATAAGCGCCTCTAACAGCTATTCTAATCCAAATCAAGGTAATCGAAATACTACATCTAAGCCTAATTCAAATTCTTTCCAATTTAATGATGGAGATAAATTCCTTGGAATAGGATTAGGGACTGGGGCTTTTTTAGGAAATTCTAGTGCCATTGCTACAGTAAACATTCCATATATAAGTGCCAGATTTGATAAGGTTTATTTTCAATTTGGAGAAAATATGGCTTTAGGAGCGGGACTATATACAGCATATCACGCTTATTCGATAGGCGATTTTGGAAATGAAAGTATTTTTAATATTATCTCAGGAGGTCTTTCTGGATCCTACTATTATAATATTTCAGAAAAATTAGCTTTAGGAGTGGGAGTGAGGGTTTTATACGTCACTATTGCTACTTCAGAAAGCTATGGATACACTATCGGTCCTGTGTCAAATATAGATCTGTTTGTTTTTGCATCGGCATATTACAATGTTGCCAAAAAATTAAACCTATTTTCTGAGTTTAGTTCAGGGATTTCTAATATCAACCTTGGCTCTCAGTTTAAATTTTAGGCATTGTTTCCGAATCATTTCAATCATATGTAACCATTTAATTAAACTTCAACATGAAAAACATGATCCCAAAATTAAGAACAGTGTTCTTTTCGACAATCCTAATTATTCTATGCAGTAATTCATGTTTTGAATCAGATCCGCCACAAAATTGTAATTGGGAACAAGAACTGAATACTTACCTAAACAGTATTACTGCATTTTCAAACAACCCAACACCTAACTCTTGTGAAAATTTGAAGAAAACCGCACTCCGACTTATTGATAAATTTGGAGCGTGTGATGACTTTGTCCCATATGTGAATGACTTACGTTCACAATGGACTTCTATCAATTGTTCTGACTTATAAAAAAAATATCATGAAAAAGCTTATATATTACTTCCTGTTTATCTCCACAATAATGACTTCCTGCTTACCCATAGAAAAACCTAGAAATGAAGTCAGTATAATTCCTGAGACCTTTATGGGCAGGGATAATATAGATCTTGGTACTGTTAATATAAATAATACAAAAGTTACAATCAGCGTTTGGGATCATGGACAGATTGATGGTGATATCGTTTCCATCTATGTAAATGGAAAATTGTTTATAGATGAAGAAGTATTGGATGGTCCTAATTTCCCAATCACATTTGATACCGATCTTGAGTTTTCAGGGTATAATTATGTGCTATTATATGCACATAATGAAGGCTCAATTCCACCAAACACGTGTACCATTTCTATAGATGATGGGGATGTTAATGAGGAATTTGTTCTTAGATCTAATCTATCAACCAATGGTGCGGTCAATATTGTGGTCAATTAATATTGATTCTAAAGTGCCATGATGGTGGTAGTCGTGCATAGATTGGTTTAAGAATTGGGAGATGAATTGCAGATCATAAAAATGGAATTCATGCGTTTATTGGTCCTCACCGAACAGACTCCCACTTTGGATTGAAAGAAGGAAGGGGGTTTTTCGATTGCAACATTCTAGTGTTTAGTAGTCGGTTTGTTCCCTTCCTTCTATTTATTAATCATCTAAACTAACAACGGTTTTATGAATTTTCTCATAAATCCAAAGATATGAGAGGCGCTCCTCGTCAGCTAATGGCTAACGAGGAGCGCCTCTCACCATTAATCCCGAGCATCGAGACCGAACGGGTGCGGCTAGAAGTCGCTTTGAAAACTGTTTAACGTCAATGAACGATTGAACCTCGGGACAGGCTGAACGGGTATTTCCGATGAATCGGAACAGGCTGTACTTACAGCAGGAATTGGCTCCACCAAGAAACTGATTTAGCAGAACCAGCAGCAGTTGGCAGAGGCTGTAAATTCTTCCATGCCCATGCGCCATTGGAAACCTAGGTGTTTGCTGATTTTTCAAATTTCCGTAGTCACCCCCCTTTTTAGGAGGGGGATTTTACGTGTCAAGTTTACGTGATTTTACGATTGAAACCCATAGCCGTCCGGACCTACATTTGCTTTTATAAATACGGTTCAAAGCACTTCGCACACCGATTGTAAGGACCCTATCTCAACAAACCAAATCATTAATCTTAAATCCTACAACCATGCTAGTAAAAACTGAAAACAACGAATTTGTACCGGCTGCAATATACGTAGCAGAAATCCTATCAGAAGGCTTAGGCCTTGAACAAGTCACCGAAGAAGACGCGCAGGACGCTCTGGCCGAACTTTATGTCAACGGGTACAACGAGGAATCAGCAACGGTATTTTCCTCCGGAATAATGCCTTTGCAAAAAGCAAGTCTAGCGGCGATTGATAAAGGCGACTTATGGAAACGCCTAAAAAAATTCCTCTGTGACTTTATCAAAGAGGACGGCAGCGCTACCTGGGGAGAGATCGTGGAAAAGGTGCTTGAATTTTTAAGTGGCCTCATTCCAGGAGGTATACTTATCAAGAAATTGGTTAAAGCCATTGTCAAATACATTATTGACTATGGAATTGGAAAACTTTGTCCAGCAGTGTGAGAGCTAGTGATGAAGTGGCTCGTGTTCCATGGGCCATTTCCTTGTTTAATCACTGCAGTTGAAAACGGAATTAACATTGTAATCTGGCAAAACCTCAGAGCAAAAGTATTTTCCTGGCGCTTTGACAATATTAAAAACATCTCAACATAAAGCCGCTGCCTTATGATCGCAGGTATTAACGCAATAACTCTCAGAACAGGCTGCATTGCCATATCCTTATTCGATAAGTAGAAACAAAACCCTATGTTCATGAAGACGACTAAGATATCTCCGCTAATCCTATTCCCAATGGTATTTCTCCTCGTTGGATGCCCGGGTATGCCTCCGGTATACGAAGACTCAACATTAATTTTTGTAAACAATACATTCACACCGCTTACTTTAAAATTGGACAATGTCGACTATACAATAGGAGAAAAGGAATCTTTAGAATTTACAACGCTACCCGGAAGTAATTATGCTTACTCCGCCTTAACAAGAGGGTTATACTTGGATTTTGTAAGTTTTCCAAATACTAATGTTATAGGTCCACCTTCCGGAACCAAAACCACGGTGGAATTTACCGTCCCTGCGGATTACTTCTATATGCTTGTTAAAAATAATTCACAAGCACCAGTGGTCCGCGTGGAGGTTGATTTTGATAACCAACCAGTGGGGCTTGCAAGTAAACCGGTAATTCCCAATAATGGAAGTTTATACGGAGTAGGGTACTTATCCGTTCATGCCAGCACGATAATCTTCAAATCCGTCGACTGCCGCGTTTGCTCCGGGGTTCCTGGTAGTTATTGGTTGTTCGGTGACCCTAAAAATAGCAGCTTGCAGCTGACCCCGCAACCGCTCCCTTCCCTTCCGGGAGACAAAAACCAAAGCATTGTATTTGAATTGAATTAGAAATGGCCAGAAATCATCTTCAGGAAGATCTATCGAAAATTGCAGAAACCGGAAGATAAAGCACTGTCTACCACATCTACGCTATTTATTCCAAACTTCCGATCATTATGACACGCACTAAAGTAATTCCACTTATGCTTTTCTTCTTGTTTGCGAAGACGGCTTCTTGTGAAACCGAAAACCTACGCCGAACCTACACGCCCTTACCTCCGGCTTGTCACCCGGGGAACAATGGCGTAAAAACTTCGCAGTTTGAAGATATAGCAGAAGAATGGGATGTGAACAAGCCAACTAAACTGCATCGGGCGATTAAGCAAACTGTCAATCCCTTGCCAATTGTCTTCAAATTGCCTATCGAGCAAGCGTCTACAAGACCTGATAAATCTAATTTAAGGACCAGCGCTTGGATTTCACCTGATGCGGGTGAGGGAACCTGCCCGGATTAACCATCGGACAAATGTAATCTTTGATATCTCCTGTCTGTCCTTACAAAGTTCGGTCATTGAAAATCAATCTAATGCTATTCAGATAGCCATAAATAAATTGTTTACTACCCCTTAACCAATAATGGATCATGAACGAATTCACGAAATACGTTGTAGTGGCAGCGCTCCTGTCATCGTTTCCTTTCTTCTCCCATTCCCAGGATTTAATTGTCAAAAGGAATAAAGAAGAGCTCCAGGTTTCCATCCTTGAGATTGACAGTTTACTGATAAAGTACCGGATCTATGATTTCCGCGAAAGCCCGCAATTTAGCATCAACAAAACGGAAGTGGAAAAAGTCATTTTTGCCGGCGGGTCGGTTGTCTTTTTCGAATCGGGCTTGATCAACGATACTGGTAGTGAAGACCCTTCCACCATGGAACCTACCGAAACTTCACGCATCGGCACAGAGGAAGTGCCTCCCGTAACCACGGAAGAGACTACCACAACCGATAAACCCAAAAAGAAAAGACGGGCTTCCGGAGGTGGCTTTGGGATAAAGGGCGGTATGAACTACAATTCCAACGGGAATTACTTTGACGATGCCCAGTTGATTTTTGGAGATCCTCTTAACAACTTGGGTTTTCATGCAGGCTTTTTTGGAAAAATCAAATTCGGACCATTCTTTCTAAGGCCGGAATTGATGTACAGCCAACTTAAGACTGAACTCAATAATGAGACCTTCCTGACCCAGCGGGCGGATGCTCCGGTCCTCTTGGGAGTAGGGATTTTGAGGCAGTTTCTCACCGTATTCGCTGGACCCTCTTTCCATTATACCCTTAACGACGATTTGGCCGTAACCTCCGCTCAGAACGCGCTAAATATGGGTTATCAAGCCGGTTTCGGGATCAATATTGAGAAGCTAGGCATTGACTTACGGTATGAAAGGGTACTGTCGGGTACGGCTATTGACTTTAACCAAATCATTACCGGAGCGGGAGATTATAAGTCGCAACAATTAATCGGTGGAATATCAATTAAATTTTAAGCCCGCTATGAAATATCCTTATTATAGAAAAAGAACAATGCTGTTTAGTGGGATTTTGCTTTGCGTTCTTGCTTCTGGGCATACGCACGGACAAAGCAAAATCAAGGTCTCCAGCAACCACGCCGATGCCGTTTACGCCAAGGTGGACGACGTCACCGACGAACCTATCGAACGATTGGGAATAGGCGCTGTCGACTTCAAGCTGGACAAAGAGTCCAAAAACAGACTGTTGGTCACCAAGGAAGGCTATGAACCCCTTCTCTTGGAATTTCCCAAGACTGTAAAATGGGACAAGGAGTTTGTAGCATTGCTGGAAAACAGACTGGTTGTTTTGGAAACTGACCATGAGGACGCCATGATCTTTTGTGATGATATTCATATGGGAAATGGAAAGGCAAATATCATTGTGCCCAAAGGTAAATCGGTCTCTGTCTTTGTGAATAAAAACGGATTTGTGACACAAACACTATCCTTCTACAATCAACCTGACCAAGAAGAACCCCCTATCAAAAAAACAATTTCTCTAAAAGACCGGCTCGTAACGCTGGAAATAGTGCCTTCAGGAGCTATGGTAACCGTTGGCGGATCCGAACCCGATCCGAACACTAACAAGATTGTTGTCCCATTCGATACCTGTGTGGAGGTAAAAATCAGTAAAGAAGGGTTTGCGGATGTGGTCAAGGAATTTTGTAATATACCGGGCTCCAGTCCCGTACCGCCGATCACCCAAAAGATAACACTGGAGGACAGGATCGTTAAGCTGACGGTTACTCCCGAAGATGCGTCCATTTCTATGAACGGAACACTTGAAGCGTATGGTACTTTCGACATGCTGGTTGCCAAAGGCAAATGTCAGCGGATTCTGATCCAGAAAGAAGGCTTTATTCCCTTTTCAAAAACCTACTGCAACCAGAATGACGCCGAAATACCGCCGGCCCTGGAAAACCTAATTCTTAGGGAAGATGAGGCGTACAACGCGTCGGTTGCCACGGAAAAAGTAAACACTAGAATCCCCTTGGTGACAAGAAACTCCCTGTCCTCTGCAGATGCCTGGAAAATCCTGATCGCGATCATCACAAGAGAGTTTGACGTATTGGAAACTGTGGATTACAACGCGGGCTATCTAATCACGGGTTGGAAGTATGATGAATTCAACGAAAGCACCTATGCCGTCAGATCCAGGGTGATTGTTACAAATACCGGCAATACCTCAGAAAACAGCTATTCGGTCAAAATTATAAGTCAGTATGGAATGGGGAAAGCCAGCGAACTTGACGAAACGAAATACAAAGATTGGAACAGACTGCTTAAAAAATATTATGCGGTGTTGGATGAGGTGGAGATACGGCTGCAGTAGTTTTTAGTTGAAAGGTGTTAGAATGCCTTCAACTATTCGGATATAAAATAGAAACTAATGAATATGAACTATTAAAATGACGAGAAAGCCGAAAATCGTATAGAGTAGGCAGAAACTTAGAATTTGTAAACATGAACACCGAAACAAATTTAAATGAAGAAGAAGTCAAAATTAATCCTGATGACTCTATAGATGAATTTTCAGTTTTTAAAAGTGAGGATTTTAAGAAAAGTAAATCGACGGATTTACGGATTGAAGAAACAATTTACAGGTCTTGGTCGGGAGTGAGAAGTTGCGGAGACGCAAACCGAATAGCCAATGAAGTGAAAGTGGCTTATGAAGGTTGGGTTTCACAAAAACTGTTTGAGTATAGGCACCTTAGGTATAAAACCTATGGACATGGAGAAGGCTCAGTAAGAACTAGCAATACAGGAGGAAATATGGGTAGTCCAAGAAGATGTAGAGGTTCTTTGACATTACCATGTTATATAATTTTCGAACAATAGCAAATCATCATGGGGAACCGTTAAATTTTCTTTCACAGTTCCCTTTATCTACTCCTCGAAACGAAATACAGATCATACGAATCGATAATTGTGTAGATGCCCCTAATTTTCTTCTGAAATACTCACCATCCAAAATCCGGCCCCATTTACATCGATGTATAGGATTTTAGATTGTGACTTCTGGGGATAATGAAAGTACTAGTTCTAATCCGTTTTCTACTTACGAAAGACCAAGATATCGTTGTTCCTAGAATCGGTATTTGGACCAAAATCATCGCCCTTTTCCAGTAGACCTTCAGGAATCGATATAAATCATACCGGAAAAAAGTGAAAATACATACCTACTCAAAACGATTCCTAAACGAGACTTTATATCCTACACCATTCCACCCAACCCCAGCAACATATAAATGCCAGCAGCGATAGAAGCCCCCAACAGCGGCCCTAGTATGGGAACCCAACTATAGGCCCAGTCACTGCCGCTCTTGTCCTTGATAGGTAGCAGCTGATGCATGATGCGTGGACCCAGGTCCCGTGCAGGGTTGATCGCATAGCCTGTAGTGCCACCAAGGGAAAGTCCTATTACCCACACCAAAAACGCCACCGGCAAGGCTCCGAGGGAGCCCAATCCAATCGGCGTGTTGGATCCGTCGTTGATCATCGGTTCGGTGGAATAGAGAATCACAATGATCAACACGGAAGTTCCCACCATTTCTGACACCAGGTTGGAACCATAATTACGGATGGCCGGTGATGTGCCAAAAGGGGCAAACTTCAATCCCGGATCTGGAGTGGCATCAAAATGGTCTTTGTATACGACCCAGGCGATTCCTGATCCGAACATAGCCCCTAGCACCTGCGCTAGCACATAATGTGGAACCATCGCCCAATCAAAATCTCCGGTAATGGCCAAGGCCAGGGTCACTGCGGGATTCAGGTGCGCCCCGCTGTAAGGTCCGGCGACGACCACGCCAATAAACACACCCAATGCCCACGCTGTCGTGATGACGATCCAGCCGGAATTAAAGCCTTTGGTCTTGTTCAAGACCACATTGGCAACTACCCCGGAGCCCATGGCTATCAACAGGGAGGTGCCCACAAATTCTGCAACGAAAGTAGTCATCGGGTTATTCTATCCAGTTTAGTGATCGGTTTACTGCTTTATGCCAAAAATGCAGGTATGTTGTTACCTTTTCTTGATCCATTTTGGGATCGAAGGATTGATCCGACTCCCACAACGCTTTGAGATTTTCTACATTGTCCCAATACCCTACCGCCAATCCCGCAAGGTAAGCCGCGCCCAACGCGGTCGTTTCCAACATCTTGGGACGTTTTATGGTGCAGCGGACAAGATCTGCCTGAAACTGCATCAAAAAATTATTAGCCGTAGCCCCTCCATCCACACGCATTTCGCGCACCTCCTCTCCGGCATCTTTCTCCATTGCCTTTAGGACATCATATACCTGATACGCAATCGCTTCCAGTGCTGCCCGCGTCATATGGGCAACGGATGTGCCTCTGGTAATCCCAAAAAAGGCACCCCTGGCATCCTGATCCCAATAAGGTGCCCCAAGTCCCGTAAGTGCGGGAACAAAATACACTCCATCGTTGTCCAGCAAGCTTTCTGCCAAGGCTTCACTTTCTTTGGCATGGTCGAGCAAAGAAATGCCATCACGCAGCCACTGAATAGCCGCACCGCCAATAAAAACGCCTCCCTCAAGGGCATAATTGACCGTATCCCCTATTTTCCAAGCGATGGTTGTGAGGAGTTGGTTATTGGAAGTGACGGGCTTTTCGCCTGTGTTCATTACCAGAAAACAACCTGTTCCATAGGTGGTCTTTGCCATTCCAGGCTTTAGGCATAGCTGACCAAAAAGTGCTGCCTGTTGGTCGCCGGCCACTCCCGCGATGGGAATTTTAGCCGAAAACACGTCTCCGGCAGTTGTACAGAAAACCTCACTACTCCGTTTTACTTCCGGCAAAATCGCAGCGGGTATATCAAAAAGTTCCAATAATTCTTCATCCCAGCTAAACGTGTGAATGTTGTACAGCATGGTTCGGCTTGCGTTGGTGATGTCGGTGAGGTGGTCCTTTCCGCTGCTTAATTTCCAAATCAACCAGCTGTCCACGGTTCCAAAACATACCTCCCCTTTTTCAGCTTTCTCACGGGCTCCGGGAACGTTGTCCAGGATCCACTTAATTTTCGTGGCCGAGAAGTACGCATCGATGATTAACCCCGTCCTTTCCCGTATCATTTCGGCCTTTCCCTGATCCTTTAGCTCATTGCAATATGCGGACGTTCTCCGGTCCTGCCATACAATCGCGTTGTATAGGGGCTTTCCTGTGGCTCTATCCCAAAGGATGGTTGTTTCGCGTTGGTTGGTGATACCGATGCCTGCTATCTGCGCGGCGGTGATATTGGCTTTGGTAATGGCTTCGGCAGCTACGGAAGCTTGTGAGGTCCAGATTTCTATGGGATCATGCTCCACCCAGCCGGCTTTCGGAAAGTGCTGCTCAAAATCTTTTTGGGCAGCGGCAACTTGCTGCCCATTGTGGTCGAAGAGGATTGCCCTGGAACTGGTGGTTCCCTGGTCCAAAGCGAGGATATACCTGGTGGGGTTACTCATGGGTTTAGGTTATTGATTAGGTATTTATTTGCTAATTTACCAAAATCTTCCAATTCCGCATCCTTCCAGCCTTGATCTAGCGATAATTCTTCGGCCATGAGCTCCGCAACCTTTGGCGCCATCTCTATTGCGGCCTTGGCATCCAAGACAAGCACACGCATTCTTCTAGACAGAATGTCTTCTACTTTAAGCGCCATTTCCTGCCGTGCCGCCCACACTACCTCTGCCGCTGTATAGGGATAGGCCGGGTGTAAAGGTTCACCCCAGGCTGGATTTTCCGCTACGAGAGCCAGTATTTTCGCCGTATCCGACCCGTATACCTGCATATGGCCCTCCGGCGTATGTTCCAGATACCCATGAAGCCGGATATCCTTGGACGTACTTGCTGCACGCTCCATCCCGGTGATATCATAGAATACATCTACTGTATCCTCTCCCATCTTACGGAAAGTCGTCCACTTTCCACCGGTAAGCGTAATCAACTTGCTGTCTGACACAATGATCTTGTGGCTGCGGGAGATTTCCTTTGTTTTGGTACTGCCTTCCTTTGGAGCTGCCAACGGTCTAAGACCGGCAAACACCGAAAGAACGTCCTTTCGCGTGGGAGCCTTAGTCAAAAAGGCTGCCGCTGTTTCCAGAATAAAATCGATTTCCCTTTCCAAGGGTCGGGGTTCCATCTTCGCTTTTTCCCGGATCGTATCGGTGGTTCCCACCACCAACTTTCCCTGCCACGGCACAGCAAAGAGTACCCTCCCATCGGAAGTAGCCGGAATCATCAGGGCGTCATTGCCCCCCAAAAACGACCTATCCATCACCAAATGGATCCCTTGGCTGGGTTGAATCATTTTCCCCACATCCGGCTGATCCATCTTCAAAATCTTATCGGCAAATACGCCTGTGGCATTCACCACCGCCTTTGCATGTACCTTATATGTCTTTTTTCCAATACTATCCTTTACTACGACACCGGCTACGCGGCCGTCTGCATGCTTAAAGATGTCAGCGACGCCACAGTGGTTCAGTATACAGCCTCCCATAGCTTCACAGGTTTGTGCGATGGACAGTGCTAAGCGGGCGTCGTCAAACTGCCCGTCATGGTACACAATTCCTCCCCGGAGATTCGCTGCCTTGATCCGCGGTAGCCGATCAAGGGTCTCCTCACGAGATATAAATCGAGACTTGCCGAGCCGTAGCTTTCCTGCCATCCAATCGTAGATTTTCAAACCGATTGAATATTTCCAGCGGTCGATAAAGGTATAAATGGGGATAATAAAGGGCTGATTGGTCGTCAGATGAGGCGCATTCCTCAACAGCCTTCCCCGCTCCTTCAAAGCCTCCAGCACAAGCCCAATTTCCCCTTGGGCAAGGTAACGGACACCGCCATGGACCAATTTGGTGCTTCTGCTCGATGTTCCCTGGGCGAAGTCTCTTTTTTCAAAAAGGGCTACAGAAAGTCCTCTGGAGAGCGCATCGAGGGCTACACCTAAACCGGATGCGCCGCCACCTATGACCACGATGTCCCACACCCTCTCCGCATCATCCAATTGATTTCTATTTTTCAACCTGTCCATAGTTCGTAAATTATGGGCAAAACTACCTCAAAATGACATAAAAAGAAAGAAAAAGAAATAAAAAGATAGCAAATACTTTCGTTTACTAATTCATTCTAGTATCTTCACCAGAAAGCTGCTTTGCCTAGGGGCTCTTTAGCATGGAAAACTGATCACATATGACGATTGCAGAAAGACACAAATATATTCTTGACTCTCTTCACCGCGCTGGTTATGTCAGTGTGGCGGAACTTAGCAGAGAGCTAAATGTTACCATGGTGACCGTGCGTAAGGACCTGAAAATGTTGGAAGACAAGGGGCTGCTCTATCGGACCCACGGCAGTGCGACGCCTGCCGCTTCTTATGTAAACGACCGTCCCGTTCAGGAAAAGAAACTGGTACATGTAGAGCAAAAGCTTGCCATTGCGAAAAAGGCAGCCGAATACTTGCAGGACAATGATGCCATTATCATCGGGTCCGGAACAACCGTGTTGGCTTTCAGTCAGGCGATCCCAAAAAGTCTTCCACTTACGATATTGACAGGTGCCATGAATGTAACGATGGCCTTAATGGATCACACGTCCATCGAGCTGGTTCAGCTTGGCGGCGTTGTCCGCAAAAGCAGCAGTTCAGTGGTTGGACATTACGCCGAGGAAATGATCCGCGGATTTGCCTGTAGCAAATTATTTTTAAGCGTGGATGGGATAGATCTGGAATTTGGACTTACCACCACCAATATGATGGAGGCGCATCTAAATATGCAGATGATCCGTTCTGTCCAGAAAACGATCGTACTGGCAGATTCCAGCAAGTTTGGCAAAAAGGGCTTCGGAAAAATCGCCGCGCTGGAAGACGTAGACGTGATCATTTCTGATCGCGCCTTGTCGACGCACTACATTCAAAAGCTGGAGGAAAAGGGAATAGAAGTTGTTTTAGTCTGACCCAAAAACAAGGGGTTATCAACCTTCATTTCTCTGCTCCTTCCGTGCTTGATACCTACAAAATGTCTATGAAAATAGGGCACTATCTCTTTCCGACATTGGTTCAAAGGACAGCTCCAAAAACGCTCCTGTCGCATTTGGTGCGGTCACGAACTGTGGAATTCCATTCACTAGGTCTACTGTCTGTCTGTGCACATGGCCGGCAAATACGCCCAGCAATGTTGGACTGGAAAAGACTTCCCGATGGAAGGCTCTTGTCACCTCGGTGTGTCCCTCTTTTGGCCAACGAACCCTTCCTTCGAGATCATAGTTCCTGTCCACATCCCAGCCCCAGTCCGGGTGCCCGCAGCCATACCCCACTGATCGTCCCGGCGCATACATCGGGATATGTACCAACACAACAAGGGGTTTTCCTGTCTGCTTGTGCTTGACAAAAAAGGAAAGTTGCTCGGCAGTGATTTCGTAGTTGGAATTATCCATGGAGAGAAAAGTGACTCCCTTTATCTCGCGGGCAGCCATCAGTGGGTTTTCCCCCTGAAAGAGCGGTTTAAGCCGCTTTTCTGACCAAGTGGCGCGCAGTTCGTGGGAGGTTCCTTCCATGCCTTCGTAGTGCCAGTCGTGGTTACCGGTGGTATACAGGTAGTTGAGACCACTCTTCTCAAGGCGCTCCAAGACCCACTCTACGGCTGCTTCGGAGGGAAAGCTGAAGATGTCGCCGGAAAGCCCAAGCAGATCCACATCTAATTCCTTTGCTTTTACCAAGGTCTCCTCAAATGCCTTCTCCGGATTTGTGGGTTCGCCAGTCTGCCAATGCGTAGTCTGATTGTAGGCTTTGGCCATGCGTGCACTATATTTGGAAAAAGCTTCGCCCCGTGCATCGTCCAGAAAGAGGTGGGTATCGGACACGTGCAGCACCTTGACGGCTTGCTTCAGTCCCTGTACGTGGTAGGAAACCTGATGTCCCGTAGTGCTGACTGTTCTGCCAATACTTTTAGTCATGTTCTTTCCTGTTGCTCCTGCGGCTGTCTGTACGGCGGATATCCCGAGTCCCACGCCAAGGGTTCCGGTGAGTGCTTTAGTAAAAAATCGTCTTCTGTTCATGTGTTTATATGTTGTTTTTTTATCGCCCACAACTTGTCCGGATGCATCCGGGTAGAATGTCCCGATCAGAATCGGAAGAGCGGCACCACGATAAGCGTACTTGTGTATCGTGCAGGCAGCACCCTATTGTTCATCGTCTTTTCGCTGGGAACGGAAAGCCGACCCCTTCGGCTCAACCCCTTTTTGAACAGGATGTAAGGTATTACTTTCCCGTGGCATTTCAAGAGGTTAACTGGAATCAATTTAACGTCTAAGCCTGTTAGTCAAACCTGCTCATCCTAACGTCAAAAAACGGATCGGCAGCTTTCAACATTCCTGGTTTTTGACCGGAAAGGGTGGCCTCCCAATCCTTACACAGGAATCCAATACAACCTTGGATATGAAGATAGGACCCCGGGGAAACACATCGGATAAGGGCAGTTTCCTGCTTCCCGGAATTTGTGATGCGTAGGAGCGGTAAGGGAAATTTGCTAATTTCGACGGATGCATAG
>WGNT01000080.1 GCA_016124425.1 Cytophagales bacterium | reverse complement strand
TGAGCGGGCTGGACCGGACGCCAAAAGCTGAAGTTTATGCGCAAATCGAACGGGATTTACAGACCGCTATCGATGTGTTGGAATGGAATGTTCCTGTGACTGGTAGGATTACTAAGGGTGCTGCCATGGCACTCCTTGGGAAAGTATATTTGTTTCAGGGAAAAAATGCAGAGGCAGCGGAGGTTTTGGGTGATTTGATTACAAATAACCAGGCCGGATATGGGCTGTTTAATGATTATAGCAGGTTGTTTTATTTGGAAAATGAAAACATCAATGAAGATGTTTTCACCATTCAGTATTCCGGTCAAGAAGGGGGAGGCTATGGATGTTTCGTGTGTCTTGAAGGAAATGCGGCCGTTGGCTTTCACTCCATTCGGCAATACAACGGCCCGCTATATGGCGACGGAAACAGTTACAACCTGCCGACACTTGACCTTTATAATGCGTATGAAGAGAATGATCCAAGAAGGGACGCGACTATTCTGGATATTGATGTATTTATTGCTTCCCAACCGAATCCGGAAGGGATTACCTATGCCATCGGAGGCGGTGGACATACCGGTTTTTTTAATAATAAGTATATCAAACGCCTCGACGAGAGGGGGTTACCTGATGATGATTTGACGAGCCCACTCAATTACCGGGTGATCAGGTATGCGGATGTATTATTAATGGCAGCAGAAGCATTTCAACGCATCGGAAATGATGCTCGTGCCAGAACAGAACTTAATAAGGTAAGGGAACGCGCAGGAATGCCGGCGATTACAAGTTCAGGGGCCCAGTTATTGGAGGACATCCTTTTGGAAAGAAGGCTTGAATTATCCGGGGAAGGCTATCGGTTCCTGGATTTAGTGAGGACAGGAAAGGCGGCTGAATTAATCACAGGTTTTCAAGCAAACAAAAACGAATTGTTTCCTATACCACAGGTAGAGATAGATCTCGCAGGAGGGAATTGGTCACAAAACCCAGGATACTAAATGAACAAAGTTATGAAAATATATAAATATATAATCGGCATGCTGGCGCTGTTCTTGGTCGCAGCGTGCGTAGAAGAATATACGTTGGATGCTACTCCCCCCACCGTGGAAGAAGCGCAGTTTGAATTTGAGTCAACGGCCGAAAGTGACAATATTCTGAATTTCAGGGCCAATGGCGATTTCTTTATGATGAACTGGGACTTGGGAAATGGCAGTCAGGGTTCTGGGAAAACAATAGTGGGTACCTATCCCCTGGCAGGGGAATACACAGTAAGGCTCACCGTGTTTAACGCCGGTGGAAGTGCCACATACAGCGAGGTCATTACTATAGAACGGACAGATCCCGTATTGTTAGACAAACCATTATATAACATGCTTACAGGCGGTCCAACTGCCACGGAGGGAAAAACCTGGGTATTGGATTCGGCGAGAGCAGGTCATTTTGGTGTAGGACCTAACCCCTCACAGGCAGGTGACTTTCCAGAGTGGTACCAAGCGCAAGCCAACGAAAAAGCAGGGGGTGGAATGTACGATGATAGGTATACCTTTTTGTTGGCTAACTTCGGGTTTATCATGCAAACAAACGGGGACGTATATATCAATGCGGCTCAGGGACCCAATTTTCCGGGAGCTACGGATTCCGGTGTGGGAGATTTGCGCGCCCCATATACACCACCTTCCACCTTGTCCTGGTCGATTGTAGAACCAGCGGACGGCGATCCACTACTTACCATTGCAAATGGCGGTTTTATTGGCTACTATGCAGGGGGTAGAACCTATCAGATCGTCAACATCACCGAAAACGAATTATTCCTGCGTTTTGTCGATCAGGCTAACGAAGCACTAGCTTGGTATATTAGGTTGATTCCGGCCGGGTATGATTCTGGGGGAGAACCGGAGCCAGAGCCGGAGCCAGAACCTGAACCTGGAGATGTCAACTTTACGCTGGCAGACCTTATTGGAGATGGTGCCAAAACATGGAAACTTAAGCCTGCGGCTGGGGCGTTTGGTGTAGGGCCTAATCCGGGAAGCGATGAATGGTATCCTGGAGGAGCTGATTTATCGACAGAGCGTGCGTGTTTGTTTAATGATCTCTTTACATTCACGGAGGACGGCGACATGGTTTACGATGCCCAAGGTGATATATTCGGAGAAGCCTATATGGGAGTTGCAACTGAAGGGTGTCAAGCCGAATCTAGTTTAGAAGGCTTGGTTGGTGCTGCTTGGGCTTCGGGATCGCACGAATTCTCTTTTGCGCCCGGTAGCGGAGCCACGAACCCTACGATTACTGTAACAGGTACGGGTGCCTTTCTTGTGTTGCCGAAAGCATACAACGGTGGCGAATACGCGGCGGGACCTCCCGAAGACGATAAATCTGTAACCTATGAAGTAATCGATTATGTGAACGAAAATGGTAACGAGGAAGTAACCATCACCATCAATATTTCCCCAGACGGGGGTATATTCTGGTCTTTCGTGCTGGTCCCTGCTGATAACGGATGATCATTATGCTAGTAAAAGTGAAATTCCTCGCCGTATTCCTTACACTTTTTATGGGGAGTACGGCCTGTGAAGAGGGAGCCACCGAGGTTCCGCTACAGCTTCCGACCAATCTGGAAATTAACATAGATTACCTTGAAGACGGGCAGGTACGCATCCGTTTTGATGCTGTCAATGCCAATTTTTTCAAAGTTGGCTACGGCCTACCCGGGCAATTTCCGGTAAGGGTAGATGAAAGGTCAGTGACCTTTGGCTATCAAACGGCAGAAACTTTTGTAGTGACCGTACAGGCCCATACCACGGAGTTGGATTTTATTTCAGCTACGAAAGAGGTTGTCATCACCGAGCAAATGCTCGGTCTGGGGATTCCCCAGCAAGGATTCGAAAGTCCATTATCTTACGAGGGATATGGGTTGGTATGGCAGGACGAGTTTGAAGGGTCAAACTTGTCGACGGATTGGGTATACGAAATCGGAGACGGGTGCCCCAACCTCTGTGGTTGGGGTAACAACGAGCTGCAATATTATCGAAGGGAAAATGCGAGCGTTCGGGATGGTTATCTGATTATCCAAGCCAAACGGGAGGAATTCGGCGGAAAGAACTATACCTCAACACGTTTAAAAACGCAGGGTAAACAATCATTTACCTTTGGGAGAATAGACATACGGGCTGTATTACCAAGAGGACAGGGAATCTGGCCTGCCATTTGGATGTTGTCAGAGCGAATTACCGAGGTGAATTGGCCGCTTTCGGGAGAAATTGACATCATGGAAATGGTCGGTGGTGCAAACGGGCGGAACAGTACAATTCATGGAACGATCCACTACGACGAAAATGGAACGTACCGATATACTGGGGGTCAAACTTCCCTTTCTTCCGGTATTTTCAATGATCAATTCCACGTGTTTTCCATTAGCTGGGATGCTGAAAAAATCGTTTGGTTGTTGGATAATGTGGAATTTCATCGGGAGGATCTCAGCCCGGGTTATATGGATGAATTTCGGCACCCGTTTTTTCTTTTGGTTAATCTAGCCGTCGGAGGAAACTGGCCGGGAAGTCCGGATAATACAACGATCTTTCCGCAGCAATTGGTGGTGGATTACATACGCGTTTTCCAAAAGAATGAAACAGAGTAGGGGTTGTAAGAAACCCCCACGTACAATAACCTATTGAAAAATCCCCAAGTAACCTAGTTGCTTGGGGATTTTTTTGAAGTTGGTACTAGTTCAGCGTAATAGCGAATGGCCGTTCCGTCTAGTCAGAGAGGGACACATTGACCTTTAAGTACATTCACTGACGCTTCTGGTTTTTACATGGTGTCGTTGGTAATCTGATGAATCAATTTACGCTACTTTCTTAAAAACTTTACTTTTGTGCTAAAATCTCCATTGATTAATTGCAGGATATAGGTACCAGTAGGTATCTCTTCTAGTTGGAGATCCATAGTTTTAGAATAAGCCGGAAGCAGGAGGTTTTTCACGACTAAACCATCTGAACGGACTATGGTCACCTCACTGGCTTGCATAAAGGTCCGGTCCAAGAACAATTGGGTCGGCCCATTTGTCGGGTTGGGAAATAAATGAATGGGGCCTTTAATTTCAAACTGAACCGTATTCGTTTCCACCAAGTGGGATTCCAGTAGCGCTTGAGTGCTATAATAGCCAGGAATAAGTTCGCCGATGGAAGCTGACCAAGTGAGGTCATCCTCTTTATCCCACGTCAAAGACGATATTGTTTGTTCTGACCCCTGTGTTAACGATACCGTTCCTATATCCGCTACCGGTACAGAAGTTTTTACAAGTAATTTGGTTTCTCCTTTGGTTGATACGGTAGATAGGGTAGCCGAAAGGGCCATTCTTAGCGTACTTGGATTAACTAAGGCCAACTTGATCAGCAGGGGCTTGGAGGAAAGCGGCAACAGCAACCTGCCATTCTCGTAGGCGACATTGACGGCTTCGCCATTTGGCTCTAGTCCGGAAAGGTACCAAGCAGAATCGGCAGCGTAATTATATACGAGCGGTGTATTTATCGCAAGCGTGTCATCACCCACTACCGGCCTCCAAGCGACAAGGTGTGAATGTTCTCCAGCTTCATTTTTTAGCAAATAAATATACGCCTCCTCGTCTTCTCGCAGGACTTGATCAAAGTGTAGATCAGCCATCCTGTTTTTAAGTGCTTCAGCGGCGGTAAAGGACCGCTTTTCGGCAAAATTTTCCCGGAGAGATTCAGTCATTCCGGACCGTTCATAATTTTTCGGTGTATTGCCAGGCGCAACGTCGACGTTGGCATAAAAATACCAATGTGCCCGATCTACGCCCATTCGGCTCAGCCAAAACAACCCTCTTAGCGCATATACTGCTTGAGAGACAGCACTAACTGCTTCTGAGTTGACGGCTGTCTCGTTGGCGCTTGATGCATCCCACCCCCACTCGGTTACATGCACCTCCTTATCGGGCATGTTTTTATCCCTAAAGCGTATGCCTGCAAATAGGGCGCGCATTTGCGAAGCCGGGTGCTCTGGATGGACAGCAAGCCTTACGCCTTGATCATTGCGGATATAGCTGTACAGATGCAGGTTAATTCCGTCCAGGTAAGGCGCCGCTGCTTCCGATAGTTTATATCCCATAAAATCTTTGACAATTCCGCTATTTCCTGCTTCAGGATTAGATGCTTGGAGTGCGCACGGCAGTACAAATAGCTGAGGGTCTTCAGATTTGATAGCCATAGCCATGCCTTCCAAAATCTGCGTATAGGTACTGTCACTATACGTCCATGGTTCGTTGCCTATCTCCACTGTTCGGATAAGGTTTTCATTGGAGGGACCAAAATATCGTCCGAAGGCTTGTCCTAAGGCGAATGCTGAGGCAAAAGGGGTATCCCAAGCAGATTCCGGGAACCGGTCAAACGTATAAGTAGCATCCACCGTAAATCCTTTATTTTGCCAGTCCAGATAATCTTGTTTGTATTGCGTCCATACATACCTGACCTGTAAATTCACCGGATCATAATTTGGAGTTATGTCGGGATCCTCTGTATCCCAATGGATATTGTGGTAATTTCTGGCCTGAGCAGCTATGCGATTAAATTTCTGAGCCCCTTCATCTGGTCCCTGAAGGTTAGGCACTTTGTTAGTCCCCCAAGCCCAAACCGTATTCAGTCCGAATAGTTCGCCGAAACTCCTGGTCTGTGGCTTTGGAGCGGGAGCAGGACCGAAGTTACCAAACTCATCAAAAACAGTGATCTCTTGAACGGTTGCTTTTTTAAAGTTTTCATCCACAAGTTGATGTGCCACCCGAATATACCGCGCTGAAACCGGCTCTTCGAGGATGGTATTCTGGTAATCCAAACGCGACGGGTCCAGCGATTGGACTTCAGTTAAGTTAGAGAGGCTATTACCGACTAGGAGTTGGGCCGATACAGAATTATTATTTCCGTTCCAATGCCGTGTCCGAATCCATGATATGGATTTTATCTCGCCCAGATCTAGGGTCACATGTTCTGTTAAGGGCTCACTGTATGCCGCAATTTCCTGTATGCTGAAGTTGCCTGCTGAAGATACAAGCAGCTGGCTAACATTGTCCAGTTCGACAATGAACCGCTGATGTCCAGTAGTTCCGACAGGATAAACAAGTTCTTTGGTTTGTCCGGAGGTACTTATGGCCTGTATTTGTACTTGTTGACTAATGCCGCCGGCAAGTCTTATGCTTAAACGGTGGATGCGGGTCGAAGGAATAGAAAGAGCATACCAGGAAAGGGTATCACCAAGCGCGGGTTGGATAGTCGGGGTCATGTTTCCTAGAAAGCCGTCCGTAGCATTTACCATGTTGCTTCCGATGGAAGAAGTACCTGACATCCCCAAAAGAATATTTTGATCTGGATTAGCCACATACTTGTCAGGAAGTGGGTTGTCCGACACCCATGATGTAGAAAAATCATCGTCGATTATAAATTCCGGGCTGAATGGGCCGGAGGATACATTAGAGCTGGATAAAACGGAAACGGATGCCCCCGAAGAAAGCGAGGGATAAACACCAGCATATGGATCCCAAGCTGCTGTCGGCGGCGGAAGTGGGGCGGGTTCCGCGAAGACTCTGAGTTCAAAAACAGATACCTTTTTAAAATTTTCCGGCACTACCGCGTGTGCAATCCTTATATAGCGGGCTTTTACGGACTGTTGTAGTGTGGTGGTCGTGAGGGCAATATCTGCTGGATTTAGTGAGGCTACAAACACCATGCTATCCAAATGCGTGCCCAACAAGATGGAGGTGGCTGTGGAGTTGCCGCTACCTGTCCAGTGTTTTGTATGGATTTCCTTGATCCAACTCGCTTCTTCTAGGTCGAGAGTAATGTATTCCTCTGCAGGAGCCCGAAGCGCCGCTATATCATAGATAAAAAAGGTACCCGTACTCCGGAGCGTTAATTGGACAATATTTGCTAAGCTTGTGATGAATCGTACATTCGCGTTGTTCTGGGAGGGGTAGTAGATCTGTCCCGTCACGGCCCCTAGTTCGTCGGTAAGTTCAAGCGTTACAGGTGAAGAAACCCCTCCGAGGCGAAGACCCACAAGAAATACGTCGGTTGGTTGCGAAAAAAAAGTTGTCGCTTCCGCTTTTCCAGCCACTACCTGTACCGTTGGCGTAAATGTCCCTAAGTTTCCGTCTGTTGCGTTTGCAAGGTTTGCACCAGATGATGCCGTAAAAGGTTTATCAAGCAGGATATTTTGTTCGCCGATAGCATAAAAGCGGTTGGGAAAAGGACTGTCAGAGATCCAAGAAGAATTGAGATCTCCGTCAATTGCACGTGATGGGGATGAGTTGGAGACAGTAGAGCTTGCAGAAATAGAGCCAGTAACTTCAAATATAGTGGTATCAGTTTGTGCGGATGTATAATATGAACACGCTAAACCGGACAAAAAAAGAAGCCGAGAAAGTAATAAGACCATAAAGGAAGTGTTTATATGAAAGAATGTCGGGGCGAACATACCGAAAAATATTTGGTTTTAAAATCTTTGTTGATAGCCTATGAACTGGGTGCTCTGGGTTTTATACAACATCCTTCCCCTTTGGTAATATAAATCACAGTTGTTTGGTGCAAAAAATTAGTTTTTCTTTACAGGAGAATGGTAAAAAATTTAGTATATTCGATTAACTAAACGGTAGAAAGTAACGTATGTCTCAGGTTAAATTAACGATCAACAGTAACGGTTCGGTGAAAATCGACGGTGATTTTGAAATTGTGGACAAAAATGGAGTCCCTTACGGACTTCAGGGAAGAACTGTCGTATCCCTATGCAGGTGCGGCCATTCTGCCAATAAACCCTTTTGTGACGGATCCCACAAAGGGCATTTTGAACATGAAGCAGTGGCCTTTGACCTTCCTCCCCGGAAAGTATAGGTATAATCATCGTAGGTCACTAATCATGTTGATTAACAATAAACCCAATTTACAATGAAGGTACCGATCATTGCTTGCTCCTTTTTACTCATAAATGTTCTTTTTTTGCCGGCATCTGCACAACACGTACAGGTATTTGATGCAGAAGTAACACGCCTCATAGACCCTTCAGCCAAAGTCGTAAAGCTTGCCGGGAATTTGAGTTTTACCGAGGGACCGGTTTGGAATGAAGCCGGCAATTACCTGCTTTTTTCGGATATTCCCGCTAACAAAATATATAAGTGGACAAATGCAGGCTTGGAGGTTTTCAGGACGCCCAGTAACAATTCAAACGGCCTAACCTATGATAAAGAAGGAAACCTGATAATCGCCGAACATGGCGGGCGAAAGCTAGCGAAAGTGGATGCCACGGGCAATTACGAGCCGTTAGTCGAACGATACAAAGGAATCAGATTCAATAGCCCAAATGATGTTATTGTAGATTCCAAGGGAGCAATCTATTTCACAGATCCGCCCTATGGAAGGGATAAGGCCGCCTCAGATACGATAGGGTTTAATGGGGTATATAAGTTTCATAAAGGAAAGGTCACCTTGATTGCCGAGGATCTTTTTCGGCCCAATGGCTTGGCCCTATCTCCCGATGAGCGAACCCTCTACGTCGCAAACTCCGACAAGCCAAAAAAATACATGAAGTACCCTGTAAGCAAAGGGGGTAAAGTGGGGAAGGGAAGTTTGTTTTTTAACGCATCCATACTAAAGGGGCCGGGAAATCCGGATGGAATAAAAACGGATACCGAAGGAAACCTCTATGCCACCGGACCTGGAGGCGTGTTGATTTTTTCTACTAAGGGGAAACATCTAGGAACGATTGTGTTTCCCGAGTCACCTGCGAATATCGCTTTTGGAGGGGAGGATATGAAAACACTTTTTGTTACGGCTAGAACCGGACTCTATAGTATTGAAGTAAAAATTCCAGGAAAATTGTAATATAATGTCGTTAAACAGGCGAAGATTTATCAAAAATGCTGCGTTCGTGGGGTTGTCCGGCGCAGGAGGGGCATTCCCAATCGGATCTAATGCGAGACAGCAAGATACTGACTATGCAGCGTTGGACAAGATCCTGCAGGAACCAGTGCTTAAAACCGGCCAATTCAAGGATCCTATTATCGTGGAACGCGTGGAGTTGTTGCGGTTTGGAAACAATTTCTTGTGTAGAGTCAGATCCACTGATGGCGCCGAAGGAATCGCTGTCAGTAACAACATGATGATGGTACATTTGTATCCCATTTTTGTTAATCGGATACAGCCTTTTTTCAAAGGGAAGGACTTGCGAGACTGGGAGACCTTATTGGAAGAGGTATATGTATACCAAAGCAATTATAAAATGCAGAACCTGGCATTATGGGTTCCCTTGGCAACGTTGGAATTTGCCGTTCTCGACCTACTTGGCAAGGTAGTAGGAAAACCCATCGGTCAATTGATCGGCGATATCCATCACCCGGCTATTTCCGTCTATCAAGCCAACAACTACAGGGGAAAATCTGCAGAGGAATCTATTGATCTTATTGAAAAACATGTGCGGGAAACTCAGGCAAGGGCACTCAAATTCAAAGTGGGTGGCCGCATGAGCAATAACGCAGATTATCCTCCCGGACGCACTGAGAAGTTGATTCCCTTGGTTAGGAAAAGGTTTGGGGATGATATGGTCATATACGCCGATTCCAATGGTAGTTATACACCCGATCATGCCATTCGGGTTGGGAAATTGATGGAGGAATACCGCTTTGATTTCTATGAGGAACCGGTGCCATTTGATTGGTATGAGGAAACGCTTGAAGTAGCCAAAGCGGTGACCATTCCCATAGCGGGAGGGGAGCAAGAACCCAGCATGCATGGATTTCGCTGGCTGATAAAAAATAACGCACTGGATATCGTTCAGCCGGATATTTTTTACTTTGGCGGAATGATCCGTTCGATGCGTGTAGCCAGAATGGCTGCATTGAAAGGAAAACCCTGTACGCCACATATCTCCGGATCTGGGTTGGGCTATCTTTACATGATGCACTTCGTATCCGCGGTGCCCAATGCAGGTCCTTACCATGAATTCAAGGGGTTCAACAACGAAGTGCCACTGGAATGTCCTACTTCTACCCTAAGTAGTGACGGAGGCGTCGTAAAGGTTCCTACCGGGCCGGGCGCCGGGATTACGATTGATCCGGATTATATCAGCAAACACAAGGTTGTCACCGCCTAAATTCGCACAACGATATTGTCCTATCCCTTCTATTCAAAACCAATAAGAAAAACACCCACAGGTGGAATGGCCTAGATTCCGTTTCATTTACCGATGGGCTCCTAATAACCGTTTATGGATAAAATCACCCAACTTACTGCTCAAAGCCTACCGTTTTTTCTTTTACCCTTGGTTTTCTTCGGCTGCACGGCCCCAGAGGAGAAAAGGTCCTCTGATCTTCCGAATGTAGTTTATATACTTGCGGATGATTTGGGCTATGGAGACCTGGGATTTAATGGACAGGAAATCATTTCCACCCCTAACATTGACAAACTTGCTAGAGAAGGTTTGGTGTTTACACAACACTACTCTGGATCAACCGTATGCGCCCCATCACGAAGCTCGCTCGTAACGGGCCTGCATACGGGAAGAGCGCCCGTTCGAGGCAACTATGAAATCCAACCAGAAGGACAATACCCCTTACCGGATTCGGTAACTACGATTTTCCAGCTGATGAAACAGGCAGGGTATGCAACCGGCGCATTTGGAAAATGGGGCCTGGGCTATCCTGGTTCAGAGGGCGATCCCAATAATCAGGGAGTAGATGTTTTCTATGGCTATAATTGTCAGCGAATGGGCCACAACTATTACCCCTACCACCTCTGGCACAATCAGGATTCGGTAGTGATACCTGAGAACGACGGAAAAAACCTAGGCGTCTTCGGACCGGATTTAATTCACCGACAAACATTAAAGTTTATTGAGGATCATAAAGCGCAGCCTTTTTTTCTATATATACCCTCCATTATCCCCCACGCAGAATTGATCGCACCGGAAGCGCTTATGGCTAAGCACGTCGGTAGATTTGAAGAGACACCTTGGAGGGGGGTAGACGATGGACCCACGTATAAGATGGGCGGATATATGTCTCAAGAGACCCCTAGAGCTGCATTTGTTGCCATGGTGGAGTTGCTAGATCAACAGGTGGGAGAGATTGTGAATCATTTGGTAGCGTTGGGCATTCGCGATAATACGCTGATTATTTTTACTTCCGACAATGGCACCCATCGAGAAGGTGGAGCAGACCCAGATTTTTTTAACAGCAACGGACCTTGGAGAGGATATAAGCGGGATCTTTATGAAGGAGGTATTCATGTGCCCATGATTGCAAATTGGCCTCAGGTCATTTCAGCAGGTACTACAAACCACCTTTCGGCTTTCTGGGATATCTTCCCTACAATGGCCGAAATAACCGGACAAGAAGTGCCGAAGGATATAGACGGAATATCGGTATTACCCACGCTTTTGGGGAAGCAGGCTGATCAAAAAAAACATGACTACCTGTATTGGGAATTCATAGAGCAGGGAGGAAAGCAGGCTATTCGAAAAGGAGATTGGAAGGCTATCCGGATGAATTTGAACAAGGTAGCTGACCCGCCTATTGAGCTGTACAATTTGGCCGACGATCCTGGAGAAGAAAATGACCTTGCATCACAACATCCCGCACGTGTAAAGGATATGAAAAAGCTAATGGAAAATTCACGCATACCCAACCCCATATTTAAATTATATGCTTCAGAACTATCTTCAAATTAAGCGTGCCAAGCTCGCTCTTATCGGGGTACTTTTTGTTACACTAGGCTGCCAAGAGGATCGCCCAGCCCAGCCCAATATTGTTTTAATTTTGGTGGACGATATGGGTTTTGCTGACTTGGGATTTACCGGAAGTACTTTCCATGAGACGCCTCATATTGACCAACTTGCGAAGGACGGTTGGGTATTTAACCAAGGATATTCAGGTAGCCGGGTATGCAGCCCCTCGCGGGCCACACTCATGACAGGGAAATTCACCGCAAGACACGGCATTACGGACTGGATTGGCGCCAAGACAGGGGCCTCATGGAGGGAACACAACAGACATGATCCGATGCTTCCCGCCGACTATATCCATCAGTTGGATTCTGGAGAAACAAGTATAGCAGAGGCATTCAGACAGCAGGGATACAAGACATTTTTTGCCGGGAAATGGCATCTTGGGGATAAGGGTTCGTATCCTGAGGACCATGGATTTGACCAAAATATTGGGGGTTGGGATAAAGGATCGCCGATGGGAGGGTTTTTCTCTCCCTACAATAACCCCATGATCACTGATGGACCCAAAGGGGAGAACCTTACTGTCCGACTGGCAAACGAAGTCGCTACATTTGTTGCTGGGAATAAGGAAGAGCCGTTCTTCGCCATGCTCTCCTTTTATGCTGTCCATGCACCTATTGAGACAACAGAGGAGAAGTGGGCCAAATACCGTGAAAAAGCACAGAGAATGGGCGTTGCGCCGTCTGGGTTTTCTATGGGCGAAAAACTTCCCTATAGGACTGTACAGGATAATCCCATCTATGCTGGACTGGTAGAATCAGTAGATGATGCCGTCGGCATTGTAACAGATCAGTTAAAGGCGCTGGGGTCATATGAAAATACCATTATTGTATTCACTTCCGATAACGGAGGTGTGGTGTCTGGTGATGCCTTTGCGACACACAATATCTCGTTAAGAGGTGGAAAAGGGCAGCACTGGGAGGGGGGCATGCGGGTCCCCTATGTCATAAAGGCAACAGGTGCAACGGCTGGCGCTTCAATTGAATATCCGGTTACAGGTGCTGATTTGTTTCCAACCCTCTTGGACTTGGCTGGCTTACCTCTTCTCCCACTTCAACATAGCGACGGCGTTAGTTTAAAGCCTTTGATGGAAGGGTATTCGCTGCCTGAGCGTCCGCTCTTTTGGCATTATCCCCACTATGGCAACCAAGGAGGAGTTCCCTCCAGTGTGGTCCGACGAGGGGATTGGAAGTTAATTCATTATTGGGAAGATGGGCATCAGGAGCTGTACCACCTACCAAGCGATCCTTTAGAACAGCGGGATGTCGCCCAGCAAACGCCTCAAGTAAGGGTAGCGATGGCAAGGGAATTAAGTTATTTTCTGGAACAAACCCAGGCAAGCTTGCCTGAACCTGACAATACGTTTGACCAAGAAGCGTATCAGGAACGGATAGTCCGAATGCGGGAATCGCTCATGCCTGAACTGGAAGAAAGACGCCTGAGCTTTCTTAATCCGGATTTCAAACCAAATGAAGATTGGTGGGGAAGTCAGCCGGGCACAACGGACTGATTCTGAGAAACGGTCGCTAAGCAAACAGTTACTTTACGCTGGCCAAAACAGTAAAATGAGTGGAATACCGGCAGCCAAGATTATTAGGGTCAGGGGTAATCCTAGTTTAAAATAGTCGCCAAAGCGATAACCTCCGGGGCTCATCACCAAGGTGTTGGACTGGTGCCCAATCGGCGTCAAAAATGCGGCAGAAGCTCCTATAGCGACTGCCATTAAAAATGGGTCGGCGGATGCACTTAGGTTTTTAGCAACGGATATGGCTATCGGGGCCATCAGAACTGCCGTGGCCGCATTGTTGATCACTGCAGACAAAAGCATGGTAACCAGCAGCAGCATACCTAGCAGTACCCAGACGGGGAATCCGGCACCTAGCTTCAAAAGCTGAACGGTGATGGTCTCGGCCGCTCCACTTGTCTCAAAAGCCAGTCCTACGGGAATCAATGCACCGAGAAGTACAATGACTGGCCAATCGATATTTTGGTAGACCGTCTTAAGCGGAACGACACGGCTGGTAACCATTAGAATGGCCGCAAGCGTAAATGCAATCGCGACAGGTAAAAGTTCAAAGACAACGGACAAGATCGAAAGAATAAAAATAGCAAGTGCGAAAATAGTCCTTTTGGGTTTTCCTATCGTTAGACTTCTTTTGGCCAAAGGCAGGCATCCAAGGGTTTGAAATATCTCGGGCATCTCTGTTCCTACGCCTTGAAGTAGCAATACATCTCCTGTCTGAAACCGCTCGTGGTCGATACGCTGCCGAAGCGTCTTACTGCTTCTAGAAAGTGCTAGTAAATTAACCCGAAATCGAGACCGCATATTGAGGCTTACTGCCGTCTCACCGATCAGGGGTGAATTTTCCTGAACGATTCCCTCCATTAACTCAATATCTTTTGTTCCTTCCGCATCCGCGTAGCTGGCTTCGTCACCAACCAATTCAGCTCCTGATTCATCTAGAAATTTTGCTAGATCGGCTGTATCACCTTCCAAAATCAAGATATCATCCTGCCTAAGCAGCAGGCTGGGCCGTGGTGCATGAATACGTTGTTTGAACCGAACTAGCCCCAAGACGCTGATGTCATGGTTCTTGTTACGTTGGATATCAGCTACTTTTTGGTCAATCAGTTTTGACCCCGCCGGTATGCGTATCTCGGTAATGTAGTTGTGAATAGAAAAGAAATCCTCCGTGGTGCTGAGTGACGGTCGTTTCGGTAATAAACGCCATCCAACCAAAGAGATAAATACCAATCCGATCAATGTAACAGCGACTCCCACCGGGGCAAAATCAAACATCCTATAGGGGGTTCCAATCGCTTCGGTTCGAAAAGCCGATATAATAATGTTAGGTGGAGTGCCTATCAGTGTGTTCATCCCTCCCAAAAGGGAGGCAAACGCGATTGGCATCAGGATATATGAGGGGGAATAGGCGTTTTTTCTTGCGAGCTGAATAGCTACAGGCATCATGATAGCTAAGGCACCAATATTATTAATAAATCCCGACGCAATGGCAACCACCAGACAAAGTGCGCCGACTTGCAAGATGGTATTTTTCCCAAGCTTATCCATCATACTCACGATAAGGTTGACCAGTCCGGAATTTTCCAACGCTTTGCTGACTACTAAGACGGCGGCTACCGTAATGACGGCGCTATGCCCAAACCCGAGAAACGCGTCTTTGGAGGGAATGAGTCCGCAGACAGTCAAAAATAACAAAACCAACAAGGCCACCACATCATACCGGGGTTTTCCCCATATAAAAAGTATCAAGGCCACCCCTAAGGAGCCAAACATGATGGTTTGTTCCATAAGTAAAAAAGCGTTGGTTTAGATAAAGGCAATCGGTGCCGAAAGGCAGGTATCCGGAATATCGAAAGCCAACACTAAAGGTACGGCGTCTTTTCTTATTTCCCAGCAGAGCTGATTGACCATTTTCCGGATGGCTTTAGTTTTTACTCCTTCCAGGTATCCTTGTTCCAGGTACCAGCCTTTATTCTCTTCCAGCACCGAAAGCGCATAAAGATCGCAAAGGTGTTTTAGAACCCTATGAAAAGATGCGCCCTTACCCGCTTCTACCGCCAAAACAAACTGTTCCAGCATGATTCGGTCGATGTAGGCCTTTCCTACGGCAACCAAGTGGTGCTGGCAGACGTTGAACGCATCGAAGGGATCCATCCCTTCATCAATAAGGCGCTTTATTCGTTTGGCAGCGGAATCTACAAGATCCTTTTCCCGATACTCAAACGCGCTTAGATGAAAAGCCGGATCCAACAGGTGTTCTTCATCGATATTTCGGATGATAAGTGGGTTTTTTTCGGTAAGTGACGTTTTTGTCCGGGCGGCTACGTAGTTGAAAATCGTCACTAAATTCATGTTTTCGAATTGTGCCCGGTAGGCTCCAAGTCTCGTTTTCGCCACCAACTGCATCAATACCGTATTATCCCCTTCAAATGTGGTGTATACATCGGTATCGTTTTTCAGTGCATCTATCCTGTTCTCCGATAGGTATCCTTTTCCACCACAGGCTTCCCGACATTCCTGAAGGAGATCCGTCGTGTTCCAAGTTATTGCGGCTTTTAGCCCTGCCGCCAGCGCCTCGATCTCCTGCATTTCTTCTTCCTGCCGGTTCATAAACCGCTTTGTCATGTATCGCATGGCAAAATGCCCGGCGTAGGTTTTTGCTAAGTGAGGAATGAGTCTTCGCTGATGCATGCGGTAGTTGAGTATGGGGACTTCCTCTCCTCCCTCAGGACCAAACTGACGGCGTTTGTCCCCATAGCGAATGGCGATGGACAGTCCGCTCTTACAAGCCGACAGGGCAGAGCGGGGAATGCCGATTCTCCCGCCTACCAAGGTTCCCAACATGGTAAAAAACCGCTTGTTATCACTGGCAATAGGCGTTTCAAACGTACCATCATCCGTCACATCCGAAAAACGGTTGAGCATGTTCTCCTTTGGAATAACTACGTGATCAAATGCAATCACGCCATTGTCCACCCCATTCAGGCCCATCTTTCTACCACAATCGGTAATGGTTATGCCTGGCAGCGTGTTGCCTTCCTCATCTCTTAGTGGCACAACAAAGGCACAGACGCCATAGTCTTTTTCGTTTAAAACCAATTTTGCAAACACAGTGGCCATCTTGCCATGCATGGCAGCATTTCCAATATATTCTTTTCTGGCAAGTGCATGAGGGGTGTGGATTACGAAAGTTTTTTCTGTAGCCTGGTACGTGGCTGTTGTTTCAATTCCCTTTACATTAGATCCATGATTTGTTTCTGTCATAGCAAAACAACCTGGCAACTCAAGCGTGCCTATTTTCGGAAGGTATTTCGCATGGTGGGACTCGGTCCCTAGGGATAAAATACTCATTCCCCACAAACCAAACTGCACCCCAAACTTTATTACCATGCTCAGATCATGGAAACTCAAGGTCTCCATTACCGAAAAATAAGCCTCCATATCGCCCTTACCTCCATATTCTTTTGGATAGGCTATGGAACCAAAGCCCGCATCTGCAACTAGTTTACACCATGATAAGACCGCGGTGCGGTAAGCCTTCAAATCCCCAGGATCTACATAATCGAATTCGGGACGTTGTAACAGATTTTTAACCTCTTTAATAATGGACGCCTGATCTCCATCGAGCAGCGCAGTAAGCTCTTTTACATCAAAATCAACCGACGTCTGTTGGGTGGTCGTGATCGTGGGATGTTCCCGTTTGAACAAATAAATGGCAGATTCCCCGATAATCTCCAATTCCTGTTCCAACTTCTCTAAGTCAGCTTGGATGAGTGCTTCCTCTTCGGGAGTAAGACGTAAATCCGTTTGTTCTTTGACAAGAGCTACGCCGAGAAGGGAAAGCCTATCAAGCTGTCCTAACGTGGAGGTTGTTGCATGGATAAGTTGGTGCCATTGTTCAATTTCATCCCGTTGTGGGGGATTATTGGGGGCAATTCTCTCCAAAAGGTTCTGCTTTTCTGACGGACTCAACCAAGAAATCCTCCCAATAAAATCGGTAAACACCTGCCTTTCCCGTTCTCCGAGTAAGGTGTCAGACCACACAATGTAGAGAAGGGGAAGAAAAAAATAATTTCTTTCGTTTAACTGTAGCGGGAGGATGGAGGTTTGCATGGGTACGGGTTTATATTGTTAGAACGAGTTACTAATTTAAATTATTTCATAAAAAGACATTGCAGTTTTTGACTGCGTATACAATGTATACGTAAAATTCCCGTCATAAACTGTGAATATCCTACCAAAAAAAACGAAAATCATCGGAAAGAGCCGATTGCGGATTTTCAGAAGCTGTAGCTAATTGTCAGAATTACAAGCGTAATGGGATAGATGCTTTCCCCATTCCCTGAGTAAGCCAGTTCGAGTTAATGCTTTTTATTACTCCATGGGCCGCCCAACTAGAAAGAAAAAAGGTCGAATAGCTGTACCGTGTTTTCTTTATGCACTAAACGTGTTATACCCTGTACACTGGGTGTTACCTGGGAGCGTTCGATAACACCTTTTATTGAAGTCGGATACCGTTTTTACCTAGATCGACCCTTAACAGGGAGCTTGGACCGTTTGTAAGAAGTGCGTTATTGGCAGAAGTGAATGGTTTAATTCGAGGTGTTTGAAGACAATTCCAGTTTCTGTAAAATTCCTTCCTCTTTCATTATTTGTTCTATATCCTCCACTCGTTTAGGGACGAAGGAGCTTAAGTTTTTGGGTCCTTCGTTGGTTACAAGAATATTATCCTCTATTCTGATCCCGATTTTCCACCACTTTGGGTCCACATCGCTTCCTTCAGGGATGTAGATTCCGGGTTCCACAGTCAATACCATGCCCGGCTCAAAGGGCCCCCTATTTCCTCTATCGTGAACGTCCAATCCTAAATGATGCCCCACTCCATGCGGAAAATACGGGTGCTTTTCGCCCGGCTTTACTAGTCCCAGTTTGACCAGCCCGTCATCAATAATTTTCCTAGCTATGTTGCCGACAATTTGATAATCGGAACCTACTTTACAAGCAGCTATTCCTGCTTCCATCGCCTCCAACACGATTTCATAAATGGCCTTTTCCTCCGGTGAAAATGTTCCTTTTATGGGTACTGTCCGGGTGATGTCTCCTGAATACCCCTTATATTCAGCGCCAACATCCATTAAAATCAAACCATCTTTTAGATCAACAACGTTGTTTTCGACGTAATGTAATATCGTAGAATTATTTCCCGCGCCTACAATAGAACCATACCCTACATTCTCCGCACCCATTGCCTTGTGTACAAACTCATGAACGCCCTGAATTGCCCTTTCGGAAACTCCCGGTTTAATCGATTTAAATGATTCAACATGCCCTTGGCCGGAAATTTCAATTGCCTTTTCTAAAAATACCAGCTCTTCCGCGGTCTTTACACCCCGAAGATTTGCCATTATCTGATTCAAAGCTGTATTGCCAGGCACCTCCTTAGAAAGGGTCATTTCCCTTAGTTTGGTTACCATTTCGTTCAGCGGCTCATTATGGCTTCCTCCCTCGATTGTCCCCATATCAAAAAACAGGACAGGACCCGATCCATTCCAATCAATCGTCGGGGTTTTCATGAATTCAGTGTGCACGTATACATGCTGAAAACCCAGTTTTTCTTTCACTCCCTCAACGCCTAGCCGTACTCCGTCCCATTGCTCCCTACGCGGGTCTCGGGGTTGAACATAAAGTAGCTCATTTACGCTAGCACCCGCTATGGACTGTGGATTCTTGAATACGATTAACGCTGCATTTGGTTCCCTGAATCCGGTTAGATAATAAAAGTCGGAATTTGGCCTGTAGCTAAAATCCGTATCGTTAGACCTATTCTTAATGGGGTTGTTAAAAATAACGGCGATGCCGTTTTCTGGTAATTGGTCACGAAAAGCTTGTCTCCGCTCTTTATGAAAGGTCGCACTCAGCCCGTCAGAAAAGTAGGATTGTGCTTCAGTTCCAATCGAAAAGAATAAAGTTATGAAGCTTAGTAGTACGCAGTGGTTTCGAGTAGCTGTTTTCATTGGTAATAAATCATGTTATTGAAGTTGAAATATACAATATCCTGTCATATGGTCAAATAACCCGAATCAAATTGTTCATTGGGGCAACCATCATAAAAATGATAAATTTTGTTGACAACCGTTTGAAGCAAACTATACCTCAGTAGAATCATTGTCCCAAAATCCGATACAATTCCAGATTCATATAGTAGTGACCGCCGCTGATTTCCCTGCGTTCTACTATTCCCATTTCCGCAAGTCGGTTGAGGTATTGGCGTGCCGTATTTTCCGCGTAGATTTTTTTGTCAGTTAGGTGCTTGACCTTAGTTTAGGGTTGCGTGAAGATTGCCTCTACTAGAGATTCCGGGCGGCTAATGCTGGTTTCTTTCTCCAAGACATGTAGAATACTGTCCTTTGCCGCCAATATGTCACTGATTTTGTGATAGGTATCGTTGGAAGTGTTTTCGACTGCTATGAGCATAAAAATCAACCAGTCCTTCCAAGCCCCACGTTGAGTGACACCGGCTATGCGGAAATAATAATCCTCTTTTTGATCCAAAATAAATTTACTCAAAAATAAAATTGGCAAGTCCAATAGTCCCTTTTGTGTGAGGAAATGGATGTTGAACAATCGGCCTGTCCTGCCGTTACCATCTCTGAATGGATGAATGGCTTCAAACTGAAGTACGATAAACTGACATTAAATTTAAGGTCAGTTTAGGCAACTGACATTAAAAATATCAGGTTTTGAGGCGAGATTGCTGTTTTATCGGACCGTGGTAAATCGATAGGTTACTCCAGAGTGAATCGGATAAAACCCATCTCGTCATCAATATTCTGAAAAATCCAGATTTTTCCATCTTTGGCAAAGTGGAAACCAGGAATTTCCTGAAATTGCGGCAATTGAACTTCATCCATCAATTGAAAATTTTCGTCATATATTGATAAATATACGTCTGCCCCAAGCCTTTCAGGATACATTCCTGAAAATTCATCTTCATATAAGGTCTCATAATGAATACGGTAAAATTGTTGACCTTCAGGATCCCAAATAGGAGGGAGAAAGGAGACATCACCATAGATACTTTTAAAAATATTATGGAATTCTTTGGGGTCAGAAATTTCCCTTGGATAACTCCCCGTTTTCTCAGATTTGGTCAGTTTGTAGGAATACGTAAAATGATGGAAGCTGTCCAAGTGGGGGTTGTAAACATACAGTTCACTTGAAATATTTGAACTGACTATAATTTGTTGTTGGATGTTAACTACATAAATTAATGGTCCCCAAATGTCTGTAGTATTACCATCATCATAGGTGATGGTGAATGCATCGAACTTTTCCCAAGTCGGTAACGCATACGTTTGTAAGGAACTGTCTAAAAGGTTGAGTTTGCCAAATTCAAAATTTTTGACAGAGTTTTCATTAATAATCCCGTATACAAACTGAGGATCGGCAGCATTAGCAGCTTCATACATAAAATCCTTTCCATTTTCAGTCGCTTTCGCTTTAATGCCATAAAGTCCTGATAAATTAGGTAATTTTTCACCCTTTGTCGTGAAAATATCTGGAGATGGCCATCCTTTGAAATGGATTCTATCACCACCAAGATGCACTATTCCCCCTCTACCTTTATTACCTACACCATTTGGACCTTCTTTGTCAAATGACTGAATATTGACCAGTTCGAGCCTATCCAAATCAATGGTTTCCAATGAGGGCTCTTGAATATTGAAGTTAAACAATGTTTTGCCGTCTTCCGAAATGCATGCGGTACTCATCCCCCAATTAAGGAACAGAAATTCTCCTTTCGAGTCCACAATCACGGTATCCATGGAAAAGGTTAGCTGATTGCCTTCAACTCCTTTTTCAACCCTGTTCCCACATGATAAAAGTGTTAACAGTGCTAACAAAGCACCAATTATACCTTCTTTTTTGCCTTTCTCGATAAGCATGTTGTAGGTTGACATTACATTTTCTTTAATGGGTTCGGGAATCTGAATTGGAAATTACGAATTATGGGTAATCAATTACGGATTACTAATTAAAAATTACGAATGTTGTGAATGGTGAATGGTTCATCGAAAATCCCCAGCCGTGAAAGGGCGTAATACTATAGCCTAGGGTGTAGCGTAGCGAAGCCCTAGGTTAGGTATGCACGTCTCGATTTTGTTTTGGCCGCAAGAAGTGATGAAGAAGCCATACCTTTTCCGCCAAAACCCGATTCCGTCCAGTCCTGCCATTTCTCGGAGGACGGAACACGATTTATTGGTTGGTCCCGAGTAAAAGATGGCAGCCCAACCGTTCTGTGGTTTTGGCGGAAATGGGTGTTTAGAATTGACTTGGTAACGGCCAAAACTGGGGACACCATGTCTCATTTTTTATCCCTGAGCTGAAGCTCAGGGCAATTGATTCTGCCATCACTATGGGATTTTTAGAAAATTGGTTTCGGCATTGTAGTTATTTCATCTTAAAAAAATACAATCTTATTTTCGGCCCCGCTAGGGGACATATATGGGTAGAATGGATTGATTTTTTAAGTTTTCCGTTTTGGCCGCAGAGGTGGTTGAAGAAGCCATACCTCTCCCGCTAAAACCCGGATATGTTTGATGTTGAATTGGCATCACGATTGCATTAAGCCGTCTCGCAATGCCGTTTATAAAATCAAATCAATTCAACTTGAGGGATTAATCATCAATTTTATCCCAGTTCTCAGTATGATCAATATCAAGCGTATCGGAATTAAAACTCGGATCTAACCCTTTCTTTTTCTGTTCTTGATAGTCCTTTAGAGCGGCTAAAGCGGGTTTTCGTAGTAGGAATATAGCGATGATATTAAGCCAAGCCATGATTCCTACCCCAATGTCGCCTAATGTCCACGCAAGTTCTGCTGTCCGGATGGTACCATAGAAGGTGGCTACCAGGATTAACACCCTCAGTGTCATGATCGGCCATTTCTGTTTTCCGTCTTTTTGTAGGTAGCTAAGGTTTGTCTCTGTGATGTAATAGTAGGCCATGATGGTCGTAAAGGCGAAAAAAACCAAGGCAAAAGCAACAAATCCAGGTCCTATATAGGGAAAGTGGACACTGATGGCACTCTGTGTGAATTCCGGACCAATAGAAACACCAGGCAGGTTCTCTACGATAAAGCCTCCCTCTGGATTGATGACATTGTATTGTCCGGTAAACAAAATCATAAAGGCAGTTGCGGTGCAGATAAATAGCGTGTCTATATACACCGAAAATGCCTGCACCAAGCCTTGCTTTACGGGGTGGCTGACTTCTGCGGCGGCTGCGGCATGGGGTGCCGTTCCCTGTCCCGCCTCATTACTGTAAATTCCGCGCTTGATTCCCCAGGCTATGGCCATACCGAATACTCCGGAAAATGTTGCCTCCATATTGAAGGCGGAGCCAATAATAAGTTTGATCACACCCGGTACGGACGTGATGTTTAACCCTATTATGATCAGCGCCATAAGGATATAGGCCGCAGCCATAAACGGCACGACAATTTCAGCTACTTTTCCGATACGTTTCACGCCTCCGAAAATGACAAGGCCTAGAAAGAGGCAGATGATGCCGCCGGTTATTTCCACAGGGATGTTAAATGCATTTTGTACGCTTAGCGCGATACTGTTGCTTTGAACACCTGGAAGAAAGAAAGCAGTACTTAAAATGGTCGCAAAAGCAAACAACATGGCGTACCATTTAATACCCAGGCCTTTTTCTATGTAGAAAGCTGGTCCTCCTCGGTACTCACCTCCCTTTATTTGTTTGAAAATTTGGCCAAGAGTGGCTTCGATAAACGCAGACGAGGCCCCTAAAAAAGCGATCATCCACATCCAAAATATTGCTCCGGGACCGCCCATAGCGATTGCTGTGGCAACGCCAGCAATGTTTCCTGTACCAACCCTTCCAGAAATAGCTATGGCAAACGCCTGAAACGAACTGACACCTCTCTCTGATGATTTTCCGTCAAACAGCAGCCGGATCATTTCCCGAAAGTAGGTCAGCTGCAAAAAGCGTGTAACTATCGAAAAATAAATTCCAGCACCAAGGCATAGAACGATTAACGCATTACTCCAGACTATATCATTAATGGCGTAAATAACTGTTTCCATTTGGGGTGCTTTCGGTTTTATCCTTAGTTTAACAAGCCGCAAGTAATAACAAAATCATCAAAATGAATAAATATGGGCGAATTTTAATCCCGATTTTGCGTATTTTTTCATCATATGTGAATGTATCAGTCTTTTTTCCGTATGACGGTTTCTAATATTATAAACAAATCCTACTGTTTTAGGTGATCGATTTTAGTATCTTTACGACCTGATATCTATTTAAAAAACCATGCAAGAACTAGGAGTTGTTTCCCGATTGCCTATCCAACGATTTACCGACAACGGTGCCTACGTGCTTCTAAGTAATGGCGAAGAAGTCTTACTGCCCAAAAGATACTTAAAAGGAGAAGAAAAAGAAGGTGACGAGTTGGATGTTTTTATTTATACAGATAGCGAAGATCGCCCAGTTGCTGTTACGGATATGCCCAAGGCCATGCTGGATGAATTTGGGGTGATGGAAGCCAAAGATATAACTCCCTTTGGTGCCTTTGTGGATTGGGGCATGATTAAAGACCTTTTTGTTCCCAAATCGGAAATGCACAGACCGATGGAGGTCGGTAAAAAATATTTGGTGCGAGTTTGCCTGGACTACCAGACTAACCGACTGATAGGGGTAAGTAAATATGAGGATTTTCTAATCCAGGATACCCGCGGCTTTCAGGTAGGGCAAGAAGTACAAGCATTGGTATTTGATAAGACGGATCTGGGATACAAGGTGCTCCTGGAAAATAGTTTTGAAGGGCTGGTATACTTAAATGAAGTTTTCCAGCCTGTTGCATTGGGAGA